>CAZACR010000013.1:0-18666 GCA_964483715.1 uncultured Clostridia bacterium | reverse complement strand
ATTTACACGGACAGCTACCACTACCATTCGCAGATAACCAAGGAAGAAGCGGAAGCGCTTGCGCCCTACAAGGTGAACAATAGGCTTATGGCTACGGCGAGCGGCACGGCGATATTTATGCACCCTCTGCCCGCTCAGCGCGGAATAGAAGTGAGCACGGACGTTATCGACGGAAAGCAGAGCGTTGTTTACGACCAGGCGGAAAACAAACTGCACGCAATCAAAGCGATACTTACGTTACTGATTAAATAGTAATTTCACAAATAATAAACGCGGAGAAATGCAAGACATTTTTCCGCGTTTTGTTTATCCGTTAATTTGTATCACCACTATTTCGGGGCGGTTGAAAAGACGGAGCGGACACTCCGAATTTCCCAGTCCGCGCGAGATTACCTCGCGCATATTACCGCACGAATGCACTCCAGAGGTGTATTTCGGGAACAAACCCTGCCCCGGCGAATAGAAACCTATTTCCGTAAAGGGAAAACGCCACTGACCGCCGTGAGCGTGTCCGCACAGCGCCAAATCGTATCCCGCCATTGCGTATCTGTCTATAAATTCGGGTTTGTGCGCAAGCAGTAATTTAAAACCATTAGCGCCGTTAGATACGTTGAACGGCGCTTCGTTTTTAAGGAAAGCGCAGTTGACTCCGCAGATGCTTATACCGTACGCCTGCACGCTTTCGTTTTCGAGAACGCGCGCTCCGCTGCTAACTAAACCGTCTTTAAGCTGCCGCCATTTTCTGCTTCTCATCTCGTGGTTTCCGCTCACCAGATACACGGGTGCAATTTCTTTCAGCTGCGCTACGGTGCGCTTTGCAACGGCTATATCACGCTCTCTGTACTTATGAATTATATCGCCCGTGACCGCGATAAAATCGGGCGACTGCTCCTTGATTTTTTGCAATAGCCGCTTATTATCCTTGCCGAAAACCGCGGCGTGCAAGTCCGAAAGATGAACGATTTTAACTCCCTCTTCCGGTGCGTTTTCAAACTTAAAAGAGTATTTCGTAACCTTTAACCACTTATTTGAAAGGTATATAAAAAGAGTTAATAAAATGACGGCGGCAACGCAGGAAACCGCGATAACCGCAATATATATCGGGGTCATTTGAGTTTTGCAACCACCCTGTAAATTTTTTTGCCCATATCCGAAAAGCGTTTTTCGTGCTCTGTTACGATATTGTCCTTATCGCCCAGCGCGGCCAAATCCTCGCACTGTTCTAAGATTTCGTAACCGCTAGCCGAAAAACTTTCCACGGAGAATTTATAAAAATCGTAGTCGTCCGTTTTCTGAACTATAACGCCGCCGCTTGTTAAAAATCTCTTGTACTCTTCCAGAAACACGGGATGCGTCAGACGCTGTTTTACATAACCCAGCTTTGGAAGGGGATTGGAAAAGTTGAGATAGATTTTCCGCACGCTACCCTCGGGCAGATACTTGGGCAAAACCTCCGCCGCGCAGTTTAAAAAATGCACGTTGGATATACCCAGCTCTTTTACCTTTTCGCACGCTTCTATTAAAACGTTGGAAATCTTTTCCACGGCGATATAGTTTACGTTTTTCTCGCGCAAGGCAAGCTCGCAAACAAACTTTCCCTTGCCGCAGCCTATTTCCAGCTCTATCGGGTTATTGTTGCCGAAAAGTGCGTTGAAGGCAAGATATTCCTTGACCTGCGCCGCCTTCTTCATATTCTTTTCGCTTAAATCCGCTACGGTAAGTATGCCGCGGCATTCTTCTAATCTTTCATCCAAACGGGATTTTCTGTGCATTCTCATAAGGAAGATTTTACCATACGAATTGGGAAAAAGGCAAGTGATAACGGCACGATTAAATTTTATTTTTATTTGCTTATTTTGCGTTTGGCGCACTGAAAACGGCTTTATATTATATGCGTCGGGTGAGATAAAATTTATTAGTCGGCTCGGGCATTTTCTTTTTGCGTCGGGTGGGGTGAACGCCTTGCCGAAAAGGAGAAGCATTTGACTATTATACAGATTATCGACACCTTTACCTTTTACGGGCTGGATATCATTGCGCTTGCGGCGCTGACCTGCGTTTGCGTTCAGGTATTAAAGCTGACGCTGCTGAAAAAGTGCCGCAGAAAGATAGCCACGTTTCTGCCCATACTGCTCGGCGGAATTTTCTACGCGCTGTACGCAGGCATCTGCCATCTGAGCGTTAAATGGGTGCTTGAAAACTACGTGGACGTGCTCGAACACGGATTTTCCGTAGGCGCTCTTTCCACCTTGCTTTACGTGTGGTACGAACAGTTTATACGCGACAAGGAGAAAACCGGCGCAACGCAGGGCGTTATTGCGACGCTTATAGATGGCTACGTCCCGGGCGACGACGCGGAGCGCATTGCCAAAGCGATTTGCGACGCAATAGAAAAAGACGTTACGGGAAACGGCGCAAACCGCATTGCGGAAATCTTAAGCGAAAACCGCACGGAAGCAATAAGCGAAACAGACGTTAAACTGCTTGCGAAACTGATTATCGAAACGCTTGCGCATATCAACGCAGGGGCAAAATAAAGCCAAATAAAAGGTAAACGGCAAGGGCGGGGATTTCCCCGCCCTTGTTTTGTTATTTTTGCGTTAGATAAGGCATATATGCCCGTCAACCTGCCGATTTAAGCTCTACTTTGCAGCGCATTTGCAGGTTTTCAAGCAAGCCTTCCTTAAATTTTTCATACTTTTTATAATGCGATTTATACAGCTTTGTCTTTGCGCCGAAGATATCGCTGTCCGCTTCCTGCACACTCTTGAAAAGCTGCTCGAACATATTTTTTATCGTCTGTTCGCCCTGCTTTAATATTTCTTCGGGAATGCGTATATTTGCGGCTCTGTCGGGCTCGAAACCCAGCTCACTGTCCTGAACGTTGATTGAAGCTTTAAACTGTATTTCAAGAACGGGTTTGTCGTCCTCGAACGAAAGGCTCGCTTCACCCTTGCAGTCCCTTAAACCGAGGACGCGTTTTTCCTCGCCGTCGCCGCTTTCGACGAACGCGTGCTTTACGTCGTTTTCCAAAAGGTTAAAAGCGAAAGTCTGGTCGGTAGGAAGTACGCCTTTACAGTAGCCGTTTGAAAACATAGCGCACTTATTGCAGGTGAGCTCGCTTTCTTCGCACTGCTGACCTGCACCGCCGCCACCGCCCGAACTTCCGCCCGAGCCGCCTCCGCTTTCTCCGCCGCCTTCGCCGCCCTCTTTGAGAACTCCGTTTTCAAGGTAGGGCATATACGCCGAAGCGCTGGGAGCAAAACTGCTTTCGCCTATATCTTTCAGAGTTACGGCACAGACGTTGCCCGAAGCTTTCGCTTCCGAGGACAACAGTTTTTCTATGACGTCGGTTGCGGAATTTCCGCAGGGGAACTGTTGGGAAATAAGCTCTTTTGCCGAGCCTTCGCAGGAAGCGACGAGCAATGTCAACCCCGTATATTCGTTGCGGTAGAAGTAATCGAGAAGCTTTGTTATATCCTCTTTAAAACAGCTTTCCCCCAATAATATGAGCTTGCAAAACACAAGTTTGGGGTAAAAACCCGTCTTAACGTTGACTTCGTTTAATGCGGCCGCGACGGTTGCGCCAGTACCCGTTACGACGTTGAATTTAGTATTCTCTCCGTTCTCCGCAGGCTGGGGCACGGCGAGCTGGGCGGTGAGCGTGACGTCTCCGTCCTCCACGTCCAGTCCCACGCCTATAACTACTGCGGTCTTACGCAAATCCACAAGTCCGAAGTCGTTGGTAAAAAACAATATTGCCAATATGCCGATTATCAGCGCGTACAACACGCTGAGCGAACGTTTTAAAGTCGGTCTTTTCATTTCGATTTTCTCCTTAGCACCCACGCAAGTACCGGTATCAGATAGGCGAAGATAACCGCCGGTATCCAGAACCACTTAGCCGCCGTTTGCTGCAGCAGCGAAAAATTATTGTTTATTATAAACGTCAGCACAATCAGCACCGCGTTTGCGCACAGCGAATAAACTATCCTCCAGTCTTTGTTGAACACTTTGCACAGGCAATGAACGCAAGCCTGAATATTGAGCACGGTTGCAAACAGAGCGACAATTTCGAACGCATACAGTAAAAACAAATCTATTCTGCCCACATAGCTTATAGCCGAGAAGAACACCGAAACGTTGGAAAGAGCAAACGAACGCGTGGGCGCAAGACTGCCGTACACACTATAGAAAGCAGCCATTACCGCAACGACCGCAAGTCCGCCGGCAACGTAGGAAAGCGTCATCTTTGCCGCATCGCCTTTCTTATACTTGTAATGCCCCATAAACAGAAGCAGGAACGCGCTTTCCGAAAAGCGGAACAGCGAAGATAAACTCAGCCCCGCCACCTTTGAAAAGGGCTGTGTGAGTACGGGCAAAAGGTTGGTAAAGTCCGCCCCTTCCACCGACATAAGCAAAAAGCCGAAAATGCATATAAGGAATATAGGCAGGCACAAATCGGCGCATCTGCCGACGTTCGTAAACGATTTAACCCCCGCATATACCGCGAATATAAAGAACGGCAGGAATATCCAGAGCGACGGCAGAGTATCATAGAACGAATCGTGAACGAGCAGCTGCTGTTCGTTTACGGGGATAATTGCCGACATTAAAAAATACAGTGCAAATAATGCGTAGAATATCCTTGCCGTAACCGAACCGAACGTATTTTCCAGCAGTTCGAAAAACGTATACTTAGTGCGCGAGGACAGGAACGCAACCGACCATACTATCAGCGTTTGCAGCAGCAAATCGAACAGCGCCGGAAAGATAAGCGCGTTGCCTGCGGCGTTCGCCGCAAACGACGGATACAACAGCAGTTTGGTAGCCGCATTATAGGCAATCAGTATAAAACATATCTGTCTTACGGAAATATTTTCCTTCATTGTTTTTGTTTTAACCTCACTTTGTTTTTCGTTTCGAACGCTTTCGGTCTTGTCTTCAACGCACCGTTATTCGACTTGTACAGCGCGTCGCGCATATCCTTGCCGATTAGCGGCGCATAAGGCGAAAGCAGCGGTACGCCGTAGGACTGTTCGGTTACCAGATAACATATTATAAACGCTATAAGCAATACCACTCCGAACGTGCCGAGCGAGCCCGCTATGATTAAAAACAGCAATCTCAGCGTCGTGGAAGTTTCCACTAAGTCGGGCACGGTGTAAAGGCAGATTGCCGAAAACGCGATTATGATTACCGCAGGCGTGGAGATAATACCCGCCTTGACAGCCGTATCGCCGAGAACGAGCGCGCCGACGACTGACAGCGCAAGCCCGACGTATTTAGGCATTCGTATTGAAGCTTCGTTTAGCACCTCTAACACGAACAGCGTAAAGAAAATTTCGACGCTCGGAGAAAGCGGTATGCCCGCCACGGAGCTTGCTATTTTAAAAAGCAGTTTCGCGGGAATAAGCTGTATTTTAAACAGCTGCGCGCACACGTATATAGCGGGTAACAAAATACCTAATAATATAGCTGCAAAACGCAATACCCTCAATATAGTTGAACGGTAACTTACCGCATAGTAGTCCTCCGCCGTCTGGAAATCTTCCACGAGCATATACGGCACTGTAAGCGCTATGGGCGAGCCGTCGGAAATTATTCCCACTCTGCCTTCGCAAAGTTTGGCGCAGAATATGTCGGGCTTTTCGCAGGTTGCGTTGCGCTTGAACAGCGAACGGGGACGCTGGGATATAAAGCCAGAAACGTAGGACGAATCGGGTATAATGTCGATTTCGTTCGCCTTTATCTGCTTTTCTATTTTTTCGGGCAGACCCTTTTTGCACGTGCCTTCGAGATAGCAAATGGCAACCGTAGTTTCGCTCTGCTTGCCGACCGTAAGCGTCTTAACCTGCAAGTCGGAGCTTTTCAAGCGTTTTCGCACCAAACCGAGGTTTACCTTTATATCTTCGGTAAAGCCCTCTCTGGGACCCTTCACGGTTACCTGCGTTGGCGGTTCGGCAACGGACCTGCCCGGAGGGTTCTTTACGCCTAAAATATAAAAAGCCTCTTCGCCGTCAATGAACAGCGCGGCGTTGCCGTCCGAAATGCTTTTTATGCAACCCGGGATATCTTCCCCGTCTTTGAGCTCGGGCGTGGCAAGCAGTTTTTTAACCGTCTGCGCGTCGTCCTCCCTCTTCACGTCCCTTAAAGGCTTTACCACAAGTTCGCCTATCAGGTTTTTGTCCACTATTCCGTCCGCATAAATGCAGGCGAATTTTTTGCCGTCAAGCGAATCGAATTCGAATACGAGAATATCTTCCGAAGTCAGTTGCGACTTGATTTCTTCCACTCTTTCTTTAAGTTCAAAATTCATATCAAAAATATTATCAGCAAAAATTTACATAAAATACTTGACAAGTCATACTATGTAATGTATAGTATTAGACGAAGCGAGGTATTCAGCGTGGATGCACAGATAAAAAAAGGAGTGCTTGACGCCTGCGTTTTGTACGCTATTTCCAAGGGCGAAAGTTACGGATACAAAATAATAATCGATTTGCAGGGTATCATAGTGATGTCCGAAAGCACGCTGTACCCTATTTTAAAAAGGTTGGAAAGCTGCGGCGCTTTAACCACCCGTACAAAGGAATTTAACGGGCGGCTTAGGAGATACTATAAAATAACGCAGCTCGGAATGCAAAAGCTAAATGAAAGTAAAAGGGATTTTGAGGCGATTAACGCAATATATCTCAAAATTTTCGGTGGAAAGAAATGACCTATATTAAATGGAAAGACGAAGTTGAAAGCTATCTCGGCAATCTTTCGGCAAGCGAAAAGCAGAAAGTTTTTTCATACTTTGCCGAAATGTACGCGGATAAGCGCGACGCAGGTTTAAGCGAAGAGACCATTATCGAAGGTTTCGGCGCACCCTACGACGTGGCGCAGCGCATTCTTGCGGACAGCAGGGACACCTCCTCCGCTCAAGGCGAAAACCAACAGGGCAACGTTCACGGCGCGGGCGGAAACAACTATAACTATAATTATTACAATTATAATTACGGAGGCGCGCCCTCCGCTTTCGGAACGCCTCCGGGGGAGCGGAACGAGGCGAAAAACGAGCGGTTCGACAGGGAATATACCCGAACGAACCCCGATAACGTGGACGTATCCGACATAGATATGCCGCTGCCCGAAGGCACGCCCAAGGCAAAGGAAAAGAGTAACGGCGGAAGCGCTGTTGTTTCCGTAATTCTTATGATAGTGCTTGCTATCCCTATGTTTGCTTTGCTCTGCACGGCAATAGGCTTGACGGTAGGCTTCTTCTCCGCCGCAATCGGCTGTATTGTTTCGGGCTGTATGACAGTGGGCGAAGCTGTCGGCGGACTCGTCGCGGGATACAGCAAGGAGCTTATCGGTCTGCTCGGTTCGGGCTTACTTCAATTCGGTATAGGGCTGCTGTTTATTCCCCTCTCCATGCTTGTAACAAAGCTCGTATGGAAGCTTATCAGATGGGTATACAGACAGCTTAAAAACGTCGTTACGGCGTAAAGGAGAAATACAATGAAAAAGGTGTTGACAGTGTTTTTGGTTATAGGAATTATTGTTGTTATTATAGGAATAGTCCTCGTCGTCATAGGCGGTACGTTCGGCGACTGGAACGTTAACTATACTGACGAAGTTTTCTCTTCGGAAGGCGACGTTGAGCGCTTGGAGCTGGACGTTGCGGCAGGCAGCGCAGACGTACAATTTTACGACGGCGACGAAGTGGCAATCAGCTATCAGGCACACCCCAAGTACGGCTTTACCGCAAGCCAGAGCGGCGGCACGGTTAAACTCGGACACTCCCGCCACGGTTGGTTCAACTGGGGCTGGGGCTGGGGCTCGCGCAAAGGTCCTGCCGCCACCGTTAAAATTCCCTATACCCTCGCAGTCGATTTGGATATAGATATCAGTGCAGGTTCTGTAAACGTGCAGTCGGGTGAATTTAAAAAGCTGACGATAGACGTTTCCGCAGGCAAGCTGACGATGGGTGAAACGTTTTGCTCTACTGCAAAATGTCACGTTTCCGCGGGAAGCGTTAAACTCGAAGGTCTGACCTGCAGTAATACAAACTGCCACGTTTCCGCAGGCTCGGTTGAATTTTCAAACGTGAACTGCCCCGTTATCGACCTGGACGTTTCGGCAGGTTCGATAAAATTCGATATGCTCGGCAACAAATCGGAATACACTATTTTGGTGGATAAATCCGCAGGAAGCTGTAACGTAAACAGCCAACAGGGAACGGACGCGAACAAGAAAATCGATATCGACGTTTCCGCAGGTTCGGTAAACGTAAACTTTAATTGACGGCGATAAATAAATATGATAAAATACAGTCCGTAAAAGGACTGTATTTTTTTATGCAAAAGATAGATTTCGACAAAACTTATTTCAACCCCAAAGACGTACTCGAATGCGGACAGGTTTTCCGCTTCGAACGCTTTAAAGACGGATACAAGGTTTTCAGCCGCGACAAGGCGTGCTACGTTTACGGGGATAAAAACAAGACGGTTATAGAGAGCGACTATCCCGACTACTTCTACCGCTATTTCAATTTGGAGCGCGACTATGCGGCGATTATCGAAAAAGTGAAAGAGTTCAAAGTGCCCTCTTTAGACCATGCGTGCGAGGCTGGCAAAGGGTTAAGACTGCTAAATCAGGATAAAGAAGAAACTTTATTCTCTTTTATCATATCTCAAAACAACAATATTCCGCGAATAAAGGGCATTATCTCGCGCATATGTGCGGGCGTAGGGCAAAAACGCGAGTTTATGGGCGAGGAATTTTACGCTTTTCCCACCGCCGCCGAGCTTGCGCAAAAAAGCGCGGAATACTACCGCTCTCTCGGTGCGGGCTACCGCGATATTTTTATTGCCGAAACGGCTAAGCGCGTTGAGAAAGAAGGGCTTTCCCACCTTGAAAACCTAAGCGCCGCAGAGCTTAAAAAACAGCTTGTTTCCTACAAGGGCGTAGGTCCGAAGGTTGCGGACTGCGTTTGCCTTTTCGGGTACGGACAGGCGGCTTCCTTCCCCGTCGATACGTGGGTGGAAAAAATTTACAGGGAAGATTTTAACGGTACGGAAAAAAACAGGGAAAAGATAAACAAGTATTTCACATCCATTTTCGGGGAATATTCGGGCTACGTTCAGCAGTATTTATTTTACGGAAAACGGGAAAACTTATGATATGCCCGATTATTTTTCGCATTCCATATGCGCTGATAAAATTTACGAAAAGTTAGATAAAACCCATAAAAACGCGATTGCCGACCACGACCTGTACAGGCTGGGCGCGCAAGGCGGCGACGTGTTTTTCGCCTACGAACTGAGCGTAAAAAAAACCAACCTCGGCAGGCGCATGCACGCAATGTCCGCCGAGGAATTGTTTGAGATATTAAAGAACGGCAACAAAAGCTATTGCGCGGGTTTTGCCACGCATTATGCGCTTGACTGCACGCTACACCCCCCAATATACGCCTTTGAATCGACTATTAAGTCCCCTATGGGGCACGCAAGTTTCGAAAAGGATTTAGGGCTGTACATCAGCAGAAAGTTCGCAACGCCGCGTAGAATTATGCCGCGCGAAAGAGTGCTTGCCGCAACATTTCCCCTCTACGACTGCGTAAAACAAATCGAACCGCTTATAACCGTTACGGGCGTGGAAAGGTGCTTGAAACGGCATTTCACGTACACGCGCACTATATACAAAACCAAGCGGCAGGATTATAAATTCGACTACGATTTTTCCGCGCTTTCTGGTGCGGTTGACGACGCTGTTTCACTCGGAGTGGAATGTGTTTCCTCCGTGCTCGACGGAAATATAAACGGCGAGCTGTTCTCCCGTTCGTTCCTCGAAAGATAATCGTCGAACACCCTGTCGTATATCCCGTGCGAGGCTGCCGCTTCGTAGAGTTCGTCCTGAGTTATTTCGTCGGCTATTCCGTTATCGTACAACTGCAGCACGAGGTACCGCTTGTCGTCCAGCTTTTTAATTGCGTCCTTGAACGTCAAAGAGTTATCGCACAGCACGTACTTAACCTCTAATCCGCGTTTTAATCTGTTCCCCGAGGAGAAGTTTATTCTTACCGCCTTGGGGGCTTTTTCTATTGCGGAGCACAAAAGGAACAGCGCGAAGAACAGCAGCGTTACATTATAGCCCAGCGCAAAGAAAAGCGCGATAAACGCCCCTGCAACCAGCGCGGCGACAACCTTTAAAGTTATCAAAGCGGCGCGCTCCGAAAGCAGCTTTGTCAAAGCAATACGCGCCACCCTTCCGCCGTCCAGAGGATATGCCGGCAACATATTTACGACGAGCATCGAAAGGTTTGCCGCCATAACCGTATCGGTATACGCGTACGTATCGGGGAAGAACCACCACAGCCCCGCAACAGCCACGCACAAGAACGCGTTTACGGCAGGGCCTGCTAAGGCAAGCTTGACCTCGTCGCTTGCTCGTATACCTTCGATATTGCACACCGCCGCCGCTCCGTAGGGCATAATCTTTATCTTATCGCACTTAAAGCCTAATCTTTCGGCGCAAAAAATATGACCGCACTCATGCAAAAGTGCGGTCGTTACGAATATCAGCGTTACGGGTAGGCCGCCGAAAAACGCACAGAAAATTATTACACCGAAAAAGAGCGGGTGTATGGAAATTTTCACGTATTCCAGACGGGCACTACACCCGATAAAGTGTAATCGTTTAAAAGAGTATCGCCGTTGTACATACAAACGCGAACTTCGTTATTGCCTTCCGAATATGCGAAAGGAAGGTTTGCGCGCACCTCGTCGCCGACTTTTACGTACACGTTATCCAAGCCGGTAAATACGCTTGTAAACACGGAAGTATGCGCTATCTTTACGGTATAAGTGCCGTTCTCGCTCGTTATTGAGGCCACCTCGCCGCCGCAAACGGGATAGACGGAAGTCTTTTCCGTAAAGCGGATAACGCCGTCGCTGCTTACTGCCACTTCCGCGTCCGAAAGCTCGGATACTACGGGAGTGAGCGTAAATTCTTTATAGCTCGCTTCCTTTTCCTTTACCGCGGAAAGGTTGCCCATAAACGCGTTGATTACGGTGTTGGGAACGAACACGTTGGTCAAGAAGATGCCGGCCGCTATAAGACAAGCCGCAACGGCTTCCGCCATAACGATTTTGCCCAAAGCACCGCCTTTTTTCTTTGCCGCGGGCTGAACCTGATTGAAAGTGTAACCGCCTAAATTTTCGGGTGTTACGTAGGTGTCGCCCACCCTTTCGTTCACGCTCTCCACAACCATATCTTTAAGGTCGGAGGAGGGCTTCGTCTTTTTCTTAAAGAAAGACTTCTTTTTCACTACGTTTACCGTGCTGACGGGAATTTCCAGCATCTGCGCATAATCTAATTCTTCATTCATAATTGCGTGCTCCTTGCGTTTTGGTTTACACCATAATATACGCACGGGACAAGCTTTTAAGAACGGCTGATTATATAATTTTTCAACTTTTCCGAAAGGCGGGCAAAAGTTTCGGGCGAAAGCGTTTCTCCGCGTGCATTTTCCGCAATGCCGCATTCACTTATTATTTCACGCACCTGCGCGCGCGTAAGCGAGAATACGTTTATAAGATTGTTTTCGAGCGTCTTTCTGCGCGAAGAGAAAGCGGCCTGCACCGTCTTTTTATAAAAGTCGATATCTTCAACGTCCAGGCGCTTGCCGCACAAATCTATGCGCACCACCGCGCTGTCTACGTTGGGGCTGGGAGTAAATTTTTCCCTGCCAACCTTTTCAAGTATTTGGCAAGTGCCGCGCAATGCAATCGAAGCCGTTATCGCGCCGTAGTCCGCCGTTCCGCATTCGGCGCAAAGACGGAGAGCAACTTCCTCCTGAACCATTACCGTAAGGCTTTTGCACTTTTGAGAGTTTTCCACAAACTTCATTATTAGTGGCGTGGTTATATAGTAAGGAAGGTTTGCCACCACCTTGTATTCGGGAAGCGTCTTTTCCAGCTCGTCCACACGCACGCGCATAAAATCTTTAAATATTATTTCAGCGTTTTCAACGCCCGAAAGAGTTTTGGCAAGCACGGGTTTTAAAGAAGTGTCTATTTCGTAACCGTAGACGTACTTTGCCTTGCCTGCTATAGCCCTGGTCAAAGTGCCCGCGCCGCAGCCTATTTCTATTACGGTATCGCCGCTTTCGACGCCTGCGCCGACGACTATTCTTCCGAGCAGCTCGTTATCGTCGATAAAGTTCTGTCCGTACTTTTTTTTGAACGCAAAACCGCTTTGTTTCAACGCGGAATTAAAGGAAGAATTTCCCATACTGCACTCCTTGTATTTTACCTGCGCATATGCTTATACTAACATATGTAGACGCGTCTTAATTTACCGAAGATGAATAAAGCCGAAGCAATTTTTGCTTCGGCTTTTGACTTTGGCATTTATTTCTCAGCCGAGTTTGCTAAACAGCCTATGCGCGTTCTCCCACACGTTTTTTTCGCATTCGTCCGCGGATACGCCACAGCAAACCGCCATACTTCTGGCAATTTCGGGAATTGACTGCGGAGTGTTGGGAAACGTTCCGTAAAGGCTTGCGGGCGGCATATACGGGCTGTCCGTTTCCGTGAGCAAACGGTCAAGCGGCAGGGCGGCTATAGTCCTTTTGGCTTTTTTAGAGCCTTTCCACGTGGAAGCGCCGCCGAAAGAAAAATACAGCCCCAGCTTTGCGAACTCTTCCGCCATTTCGCTTGAATGCGAATAACAGTGAAGCAACGCCCCGTTTGCAAGCTTTGCTTTGTTCGCTTTTAAAATTTCCAGCATATCCTCGGCGCAGTCGCGCGAGTGAATCTGCGCGGGAATTGACAGCTTTTGAGCAAGCTCAATCTGCCTGATAAAAATTTCCTTTTGCAACGGCTTATTCGTATCGGGGTAGTGATAATCCAGACCTATTTCGCCGAGAGCGACGCATTTGGGGTGCGCGCACAAATCGGCTATTATATCCAAATCCCCCTCTTTGTACTTGGAAAGTTCGGTGGGATGAAAGCCTGCGGCAAAATATACGGACGGAAATTTTTCCGCGTACGCCTTTCCCGCAAGCGACGATTTAACGTCGAAACCCACGGTTATTATTTTCGCAACGCCCGCGTTTTCGCAGGCGGATATCAGCCCGTCTAAACTGCCGTACGTGCGCTCGTCCAAATGACAGTGAACGTCGATATACATAAACTTTACGCTAACTCGCTGCCGTCGGGCACGTCCTTTTCGGGGGAAACGATAGACAGCGTACCGTCGGGCGCTTCAGCGCAGACAATCATACCTTCGCTCATTATGCCCTTCATTTCGCGGGGAGGAAGGTTTGTAACGACGATTACCTTTTTGCCGACCATTTCTTCCGCAGTATAGTGCTTGCCTATTCCGCTTAAAATGGAAAGCGTTTTATCGCCGATCTTTACCGTTTCATGTAAAAGCTTGCTCTTTTTAACCGCCTCGCACGCAACGACCAAGCCTACCTGCATTTTTACTTTTGCAAAGTCGTCTATGGTTATCATCTGAACTTCTTCTTCCACTTTCGAATTCTCCTCTTTCACTTCGCCTTTCTGCGCGGCTTGAATTGCCTCTATCGCGGGCAGTAAATCAGCGTGATTTAACCGCTCGAAAAGTATTTTCGGCTCGCTCGTCACGTTATATTCGGGGGTTAATCCGAATTTATCGAGTTCGCCGTACGATTTAGCGCTCGCGCCTATCTCTTTCAATATCTCTTCAGCCGTGTCAGGCATAAAGGGCTGTAACAGGTTAGCGCCTATATTTATCGCTTCCAAAAGATAGTAAAGCACGCTCTCCAGACGGGGAAGCTTAGCCTCGTCCTTCGCAAGTACCCAGGGGCACGTTTCGTCTATATATTTGTTTGCCCTGCGGAATAGCGTCCACAGCTCGTCAAGCGCGTCGGAAATTTTGTACTCGTTCATCTTCGCCGTGACTTTATCGCGTACGGAACGGGCAACGGCTTCGAGCTCTTTATCAAACGTTTCGCTTCCCCGGCTACTATTCACCTTGCCGCCGAAATACTTGTTCGTCATAGTAACCGTGCGCTTTACAAGGTTGCCGAGAGTGTTCGCTAAGTCTGAGTTAACCCTTTCCGTAATCAGCTCCCAAGTGATAATTCCGTCCGAAGAATAGGGCATTTCGTGAAGCACAAAGTAGCGCACAGCGTCCACGCCGTAGATATTGGCAAGGTCGTCCGCGTACATAACGTTGCCCTTGGACTTTGACATTTTATCACCGCCCTGCAACAGCCACGTGTGCCCGAACAGAGTATTAGGCAGAGGCTCTCCCAGCGACATAAGAAATATCGGCCAGTAAATCGTGTGGAAACGGATTATATCCTTGCCGACGACGTGCACGTCCGCGGGCCAGTATTTTTTATACTCGGGCGCGGGATTTTCCACGTCGTAGCCTATGCCCGTGATATAGTTGGTAAGCGCGTCAAGCCAGACGTAAACGACGTGACCGCTATCGAAGTCTACGGGAACGCCCCACTTGAAAGTCGTACGGGATACGCATAAATCCTGTAATTTGGTCTTTAACGTGCCGTTTTGCGCGGCAGCTAAAATCTCATCGTCGCTTTTGCCGATAAACTCGTCGTCAAGCAGGAAATTGTTCATCATTTCGTTCTTGCGGGCAACCGGCTGAATAAATTTCGGGTGGGTTAAAATATGCTCTACAAGCCTGTTTGCATACTTGCCCATTTTGAAAAAATAAGCTTCTTCCTTAGCGGGCTTAACCTCTCTTCCACAGTCGGGACACTTGCCGTCCACAAGCTGGCTCTCCGTCCAGAAGCTTTCGCACGGCAAACAGTACAAGCCTTCGTAAGAGGACTTGTATATATCGCCCTTTTCGTAAAATTTCTTAAAAATAGCGGCAACCTGCTTTTCGTGATATCCGTCCGTAGTACGGATAAACTTGTCGTACGAAACGTTCATCACGTCCCATATCCTCTTTATTTCCGCGGCGACGTCGTCAACGAACTGCTTGGGAGTAACTCCTTTGTCCTTCGCTTTAAGTTCCACCTTCTGACCGTGCTCGTCCGTGCCGGTCTGGAAGAATACGTCGTAGCCCTCTAAACGTTTCTGACGCGCGATTGCGTCGCACAAAATCGCCTCGTAGGTGTTGCCGATGTGCGGCTTGCCCGAAGTGTACGTTATTGCGGAAGTTAAATAAAATTTTTCCATAGTACCGCTCCTTGTGATGCGTGATTAACAGGTTGTCTTATATTACCATATTTTGCGCGAAAAGTAAATTGATTTAAAGAATAAACGCGCACGCGCGCGAATAATATTAGCGTATGAACGCAATTTTTACCGCGATTTTACTTATTTCGGCAATAATTCTGTGCATAACCTCACCAGCCGACTTTCTGCCTGCTTTGCTCGACGGCGGACTGAACGGAGCAAAATGCTGTTTAACGCTTTTCTGCATTTACGCGGTGTGGATGGGGCTTTCGGCAGTCGCTCAGGAGTGCGGAATAACCAAAAAAGCCGCAAAGCTGCTTTCGCCTGCGTGCACTAAATTTTTCCGCACGGACGATAAACAGGCGGTTGAAGACATTGCTATGAACATAAGCTGTAACCTAATCGGCATAGGCGGAGCGGCGACTCCGTTTGCGGTCAAGGCGATAGAGAGGCTGGAGCAAAGCGGCAACACTTTCGCGCAAAACCTGCTATTTATTGTGAACGCTACTTCCATTCAGCTTATCCCCACCACAGTAATAACTCTGCGCGCGGCGGCCGGAAGCGCGGCGGCTTACGACATTGTGTTGCCCTCACTGCTGGCAACGATAATCTCGACGGGCAGTGCGGTTGCGATATTCTTTGCCGTAAACAAAATAAAGGGCAAAAAGAGGGCGAAATGCGTTATATAATTCCCGTTCTGTTCATAGCGGTTATCATTTACGCGGTATTAAAGCGCGTGCACGTTTACGCCGCTTTTTCACGCGGGGTGAGCGAAGCGCTCAAATTCACGCTCGATTTAATTCCCCTTATCGTCTGCATTTTTATTATGTGCGAGGTGTTCGAACGCTCCCACCTGTCCGACGCACTGTCTTCGTTCTTATCACCTGTTTTCGGTTTTTTGGGAGTTCCGCCCGAGCTCGCAAAACTCGTGCTTATAAAGCCCTTTTCGGGGAGCGGTTCGCTGAGCTTTCTCACGGGAATTATCTCGGAATACGGCGCGGACAGCTACATTTCGCGCTGTGCCTGCGTGCTGTACGGGTCGAGCGAAACAGTGTTCTACATTTCCGCAGTTTACTTTGTAAAATGCAAGGACAAAAGGCGTATTATGCCGATAATTATAATTCTTCTTGCTACCGCCCTAACAACGGTTATTTCCTGTCTTTTATGCAGAATAATGTAAAAAAACACGTTTTGATAGATTTTATTAAATAAAATGCAAAAATAATGTAATATTTTTTCAAAAAATGTTGTTAATAATAAATATAAAAACTTTCGGAAAAAATTTTTTTCTACGCTTTACATTTGCCGTGCGTTAGCTATAATTATTAGTGTAGACATAAATAAACATTACGTTTACATCTTAATCAGTTCATTCATTTTCCCCCTTATCATACGAAAGCGGCGTTGGCTTCGGGTCAGCGTCGCTTTTGTCTGTATAACGGACAAAAGCCGTTCCGTATTTGCGGAACGGCTTATTCTTTAACCTCTTATTCTTTTTACAATTGATTTCAGACATTCGTAAGTTTTGTAAACTTCTTCTTCAGTGTTGTCTTTGCCGAAAGTGAAGCGCACCGCAGATTTTGCGCGGGGCTCACCTAATCCCATAGCGAGGAGCACGTGCGAGGGAGTAACAGCACCGGACGAGCACGCCGAACCGGTTGATACCGCTATACCCGCCAAATCAAGAGAAAAGGCTATCTGCTCGCCTTCGCAACCTTCAAAAGAAAAGTTTGCGTTTGAAGGAAGTCTGTTTGTTCTGTCGCCGTTCAATTGAACGCCGTCTATGCCCTCTTCAACCAATTTTACAAATAAATCGCGCAAGGTTGCAACTTTTTTATAGTTGACCTCTCTTTCGTCGTTCGCCTTTTTCAAAGCCGCCGCGCACCCTACCGCGCCTGCAACGTACGTAGTGCCGCCGCGCAGTCCGCGCTCCTGCTTACCGCCAGAGATAAGGCGCGTAAACGGACTGCCCGAACGCATATACAGTCCGCCGAAGCCCTTCGGCCCGTAGAACTTATGCGCGGAAAAACCTATTCCGTCCGCAGGAAAATTACCGAAGGGAAGCACGCCTGCTATCTGTACGCAGTCGCAGTAAAAGAAAACGTTTGCTCTTTTGCAAATTTCGTAAATTTCCTTTACAGGCTGAACCGTTCCGACCTCGTTATTAGCCGCCATAACCGCAACAAATACCGTGTCCGTGCGGATAGCCGAGGATATATCCCGAGGCGATATCAAGCCGTTTTGCGCGGGTTTTACAAACGTAACCTCAAAACCGAGCTTAACCATATCATTTGCGCTTTCGATTAGAGCGGGGTGTTCTATCGCGGAAACGACTATATGCCTGCCCTTATCGGCGTTTGCCAAACATACGCCTTTGAGCGCGGTGTTGCCCGCTTCCGTACCGCCCGACGTAAAATAAATATCCGCCGGCAGAACGCCCAAAACGTTTGCCATTTCATCGCGTGCGGCGATTGTCGCGTTCGCCGCCTTTTGCCCGTAGCCGTGCTGGCTCGACGGGTTGCCGAATACCTCGCAAAAATAGGGCGACATAGCCTCTAGCACTTGCTTATCCAACGGCGTTGTCGCCGCATGGTCGAGATATATCATTATTCCGCCTTTAAACTGTCGCGTATTTCGATAAACGCTTTCAATTTAGCCTGATTTTCAAGCAGTTCTCTGCCTAAACTTGTGGAAGTATTGCGGTTGTTAAGACGCACTCTGCGGCACGCAATGTTCAGAAAACGAGCGGTGAATGCGAGAACTATCAACAAAAGGAACGCAATACCAGCAAATACGCAGGTCAGAATAAGATATTTGCCCGTGGAAACGGTGTAAATTATGCTTGCAAAATATCCGCATAGCAAGCTTGCCGCAACAAACGCGATAAACGCTAACGAGAAAATTATTACCGCCTTTTTTCTGTCCGCTTTAAAGCGTACTGCGCGCTCGGCTTTCTTTTCTTCGTTCTCCTTATTCAGCGCGGTAACTTTATTGCGGAGTGCCGCAATATTTTCATCAAGCACGGCGGAAGCTTTATTCGCAATTTCCTGCTTAACTTGCGCGGAAGCGTATTGCTTTACGCCTTCTGCGCTTTCCGCCGCCTCTTCAATCTGGGAATAATCGGTAAAATCTCGGGTGTAGACGCGCATACGCAACGCATAGATATCGCCGTTTTCTTCGTCGAGCTCTTCCGCCTGTTCGAGATAATCGAGGGCGGTGGCGTACCTCTCCGTCTTGCAGTCGGCTTCGGCTTTTTCGACCAGCTCGCGCGCCTTGGCTTGCTGTTCTTCGCGCTTTAATCTTTCCTGCTCGCGCTTGGCGGCGTACTGCTCGGGAGTCATAACGGCGGCTTCTTCGTCGTTCTCCTCCTGTTCGGGGGCTTCGAACGCAACTTCTTCAACGTTCTCCGCCTGCACCTCCGCTTCCTCGTTTATAACCAACTCCTCCTCGCCGTCGGCGTTGATTTTTATGCGGTACT
>CAZACR010000012.1:0-19036 GCA_964483715.1 uncultured Clostridia bacterium | reverse complement strand
CGGAAACAAATAAACAAGCTCGGCAGCAAGCGGAAGATTATCTGCAAGGCGTTCACTCGGCAGTTGAAGCCGAAAGTGCAAAATTCGTACCGAAAAAGAAAAAACAGACCGAAGAAGAAATCAAAATGCTCAGAACCGCGAACGCTACTTATGCCGAAAGGTTAAGAATAAAAAATGCAGACTCAGCTTACATATTCGGACAGTTGCAGAAAGTAACTCGAGAAAATGACAAAATGCTACCAACCTACGAAATGGCAACGGAAATAATGTCGGTCTATCCCGACGAATTCCAAGAACTCTTACAAAGAGCAAGGACAAAGAAAAATCCCCCTACTCCGTTCAAAATGAACTCGAACGGCAGCGGCAAGGGCGGAAAGTAAAAAATAATGGAATAGAGTCTTGACTTTTTGAAAAGGGTCGGTATAATCGTATTAACATTTTTATACCACAACTTAATATCAAGAAAAACTTACAAGGAGGAAATGCTATGGTTTTAGGAAATAGGAAATTAAACAAAAAAAGCGCGGCAACACGCGAAGTTCCAAGCAAGTCAAACAAACACTTTGACAGACAACGAATTACATAAAGTACTTAATGCAATCAAATATGTGCCTTCCGAGAGTGAACGCGATGAAGTAACGCAAATCATATTAAAAGCGGCTTCGGAGAGTATTACTCTCGAAACGCTCAAGAAAATTACACAAAAGGAAACTAAGGATTTTAAGGAAACGGAAACAAACGGATTTATCAAATTCACTAAAAAGGAGATAAATTCTATGCCCGATTACTTAAAGAAACTATTTACCGTCGACGATAAGATTGTAACCTACCGCTATGTAAACGGTGTGTACCAAGCGAGATTTCGCCGCGACGGTTACAATATCGAGGTTGCTTCAAAGAACTTCGATATGATGAAACAGAAATTTTTAGACAAACTGCTTGCCGCCGAAAAAGATAAATGCAACGCGCAATACCCTCTGTTCGGTAGCTTCACGGAAGACTGGCTAAGCATAAAAAAGCAAACTGTAAAGCAATCGACTTACGATAGCTATGTGCAATCGGTTAATGCCCATCTGATACCGCAATTCGGTAATTACCACGTAAACGAAATCTCGCGTAAGGATATACAGGACTTTTTGTTTGCGCTTGTAAACGACGGCAGAAACAGAACGGCGCAAAAGCTTTGCACAATGCTTAAAGCGATATTTTCGGTTGCTTGCGAGGACTTCGGCATAAAGTCGCCGATGGCGAAAGTAACACTGCCCCACTACGAAATTAAAAAGGGCAAAGCGTTTACTAAAGCCGACGAAAAGACGATAATCGACTTCTGTAAAGCTAATCCCCATTACGTGGGCAATTCCGCTATTCTGGTTTTACTTTACACAGGTATGCGCGTGGGTGAGTTGGCTTCAATGACTTACGACGATAAGTTTATTTATTGTAAGTCAGAGAAGACACGAAAAGGCTATGCCGACGTAATTAGGCAAATACCAATTTCACCTATGCTGAAAAAAGTAATGCCTTTAATCGATTTCGAGCAGGCGCGAACGGTAAGCCGCCATACAATGCCCGATACGGTAAAGAGAATTTTTCCCGGCAGGCACACGCACGAACTACGCTATACGTTTATAACGAGAGCCAAAGAAATGGGTTGTAACCCCGAACTCGTTATGGCGTGGGTTGGACACGAATACGACGCGGACGTTAAAACCTCGAAGGTTGACAGAGGCTATACCGACTATTCACAAGAGTATGTGCTGAGCGAAATTAACAAAATTGAATATGAACTGTAATTTACAAACAAAAACACCGACTTTGGGCTAAAAACGGGTAAAAATCATTTCCCAATCGTTTCCCAAAGATAACAAAACGGGAGAAATTTTGTGAATTTCTCCCGTTTCTAAGGTGTTGGTGCTGCTGACAGGAGTTGAACCTGCACGGTTTTCCACTGGATCCTAAGTCCAGCGCGTCTGCCAATTCCGCCACAGCAGCATAAAAATGTTAAGTTTTCAGTTTTAATGTTAAATTGAGTGTTAATTCTGTTCAGTGAAAAATTCTAAGTCCTGCGCGTCTGCCAATTCCGCCATGAGTGCTCGTCGCTGCAAACTTCGCTTTATGCTGTTTCAGTAACCTGAAACGGCAACTTTGCTCCGTTGAGCTCCTCTTCGCGAAAAATCTTTTGTCTTAAAATCTTTTCCGCGATTAATTTTGTGTGGTTATTATAACATTGCCGTTTTTAAAAAGTCAACGCAAAACACTTCCAAATATTTAAAGCGTGTGGTATTCTGTTTATATGATACATTCTTTAAGCGGCGGCATTATAACTCAATACGATAAACTCATTTACGTTTTTACTTTAATAAAAAACGGTGTAGACGAAGGCGTAAAGAGGTGGTATATCTCGCCTTTCCCCGCAATAAAGGCAGGGGATAGAGTAATCGTTCCCGTCGGTAAATTTTCCTCGGCGGAAGCGGAGGTATTGCGCGTGGAAACGGTAACCGCACAGACGGCGCCGTTTCCCGTAAACCGCACCCGTGAGATAGAGTGCATTTTACCCCAAAAGTAACATAATGCTTGACTTGACAATATTTGGGTTGTATAATAAAAAAGTATTAAAATGCTGTGGAGTTAAGAAAAATTGGAGTGTTTGGAAAATAATAAAGCCGTTCTTTTTCTGAGAAAGCTTTTTTCATCTAAATATTTACCGATAGTTTCCGCAGTTGTAGTTACTTCTTGCTATTATCTGGGCTGGGATATAGTATCGATATGGTATTTTTGTTTATGCGCCGCAGGTATATTGCTCACGTGCAAGGACGTAACGCCGATATTTTCAGTGTTTTTACTGATGGGAACTTTGGTTTCCGTTCAGCATACTCCGTCCATTCTGATTCCAAATCCTTCTGATTATTTCACACGGCCCGCAATTATAACGCAGGTTATAATTGCGATAACGCTTATGGTAGGATTGGTTTTGACCCGCATAGTAGAAAGCGTTATTTATCACAGGTTCAAAATTACGCCCGTATTTTTCGGGCTGAGCGTGTTCGTTACGGCTCTGTTGCTCAACGGCATTTTTTCAGAGTATTATACCGAGATGAATTTGGTATACGCATTGTTTTTAGCCGTGCTTTTCCTCGGTATTTTTTCTTTTGCAAACGGGAATATTCAAGTTAACGGGCAAACATTCGAACGCATTGCGTTTGCGTTTATCGCGTTGCTTGCGGTGCTTGCTATCGAGCTGATTGTCGCGTATGCAACGTACGATAATCTGATTGTAGACGGCGTTATAAACCGCGGACTTCTTTCGTTCGGCTGGGGCACGTATAACAATTTCGGTTTGTATATTACGATGTGCATTCCTGCGCCCTTCTATCTCGCCGCGCGGTATAAGCACGGCTGGGCGTTTACGGTATGCGCGCTTGCAAATATCGTATTGGTATACTTTTGCATGTCCAGACAGGCGATAGTAATGGGCGCGATACTTTTTGTCGTCTGCTCCATATGGCTGATAATACGCGCAAAGGGTAAAGCCCGCATAATAAACGCGGCTATATTGGGCGGTAGTGCTGTCGTTACTTTGATAGTTTTGGCTTCGATGCACGAAAAACTTGCAGCCGTATTTGCGACAATTTCTTACTCTATCGAAACGGGCAGCGGCAGGACGATTATCTGGAAAGACGGAATCGATAAGTTTTTGAATTATCCTCTGTTCGGTGCGGGATTTTTCAGCAGAAAGCGTTGGGTTTGGGGGCAGTCCGGTTTTGCGGACATTCTTCCCGTTATGTATCATAATACTGTCGTTCAGCTTTTCGCATGTAGCGGAATATTCGGCATCGCGGCTTATGCGGTGCACAGAGTGCAGACGTTTATTTCATTTTTGAAAAATATCACGCATGACAGGATATTTATAGCTTTAACTATTGCGGCGCTCTTGATGGTAAGCTTGCTGGACAACCATATATTCTATCTTTTCCCTACGATAATATACTCAATGCTCGTCGGCGTTTTAACGCTTTCCGAGAAAAAGGCTACGGTAGAAAAGAGCACAGCTGTAAAACAGCAGGAAGAACAAGTTATTGCCGCCGCTTAATAACGGCGTTTAATATAAATTTACGGAGGAATTTAATGGAAGAAGAAAAGGGAATTTCCTTAGGAGAGATTTTTAAAGTAATATTAAAAAGAATTTGGTGGGTAGTTGCGGCAACGGCTGCTGCTATGATAGTGTTTGTGTGCGTTATACAGTTTTGGTATAACCCGAATAATCAGTCTTATTCAGCAACCTATGAAATTCGTTTGCCGAGCGGTGATGCATATCCCGATGGAACTACTTTGCGTTTGGCGGATTCCGTATTGCTTGAAAATCTTCAGATCATAAAAGACGAGACGTTATTGCCCGAGTCTAAAAGAACGGGAAAATTTGCCGGTGTCAATATTGAAAAGATGGTGGAAGAAGACGACATTAAATTCATGCAGACGGTGGTAAAGAAAGAAGACGAAACTTACGAATATTACAGCACCGTTAAAATTTCCAAAAAGTATTTTAAAGATTCGGAACAGGCGACTGATTTTATCAGAGCAGTTGTGGAATTTCCCGTAGATAACGCAAAGAATATAGTTAATAGTATGAACTATACCGAGCGTCTTTTAAGATACGTTGAGTACAAAACGTACGACGAAAAAATAGACGCTTTAATAGGTCAGAAAAATTATATCGTTGAAATGTATGAAAAAATATCTGATTTGTACAGCGGCGATTACGTTCCCGCAGGACTTAATTCCGAAAAGACAATAGACGATTATATCCGCGATTTGACGGACGTTTTCGATGTTAGAGAGCAGGAAGCGGTGCGCAATATCGTTTCCTCAAAGTATTACGTAAGTGATGTACAGCCGTATATAGACAACGCACAAGCCAAGATAGAAGCGCTTAATATAGAAATTGCTAACAATAACAGGATAATATCGGAGCTTCAGGAAGCAAGAAAAAATCTGATGCTGACGGGTAGCATTCAGGCTACGGAAGCATACGAAGTGCGTATAGCTGAATTAACAGTTGAGAACGCAAAGAAACTTAATGAAGTAGAAAAAACTCAAACCACACTTGAAAGAATAAAGCAGTATACTGAAGGAGCAGACAAAGAGGCAAAAGCATCTTTTGACAAACGTCTGAACGATATCCGCGATCAGTTGAAAGAAGCTACTCAAACTATGAAAAAGGTAAATATAGCGACTTACGAGGAAAAATCGCAGACTATTTACGTCAACAACAAGATAGTAGTCGACGGCGGATTTAGTATAATTATCGCGGCTGTGGTTGGTGCAGTACTCGGCTTCGTAATTGCTGCGGTAGTAATTTTTATAATCGATTATCCCAAGTACAAGCGTGCAAAACTCGCTGCTGAAGCCGAAGCGCCTAAAGAAGAAGGCGAACAGTCCGAAAGCGAAGAAAAGGCTTAATCCGTAATATTTAAGTAAAAACAAAAGTTATCTCCCGACGGAAAGCTTTCCGTCGGGAGTTTGCGACAATAATAAAGTTAAGTTCATAATAAATGATGAAAGAAAGTCTACGCAAAAAAATAACGCCGTTAAATTGTATATATGCGGCGTTCATAGCAGTGGAAGCAGTGATATTTATTACCTTCAATATCCTTGTTGCCGTACAGCCAGGCGACCCTATTTATGTTAAATATACCGGCGTACTGCTCTGTCTTGCCGCAGCGGCGGTATTCGTGTATTTTTATAAAAAGGACGCGGTTGTCTTAACATGCGCTCTTATCTTTACCGCGATATCCGACCTTTTTATTCTTGTTTTAGACAGCTATTACGAGATAGGGGTAACCACTTTCACGGTTGCGCAGTCGATTTATCTTTACAGGCTCTATACGGGAAGGTTCAAGCGCATTTACGTAACGCTTGCCGTTCGCGCGGTGCTTGCGGCAATCACCATAACTTTATTGGCGGTTTTCGCACAAATAAATTATCTGCTTATAATCGTATCGATTTACTTTACAATGCTGGTTGTAAACTGCGTAGACGCTTTCATACTTTGCCGAGGCGGTTTCAAGAATGTGCTTTTTGCAGTCGGGCTGTTGCTGTTTATCGGTTGCGACGTCTGCGTAGGTCTGCACAATTTCGGCTCGGAGCTGGGCGTAACGCTCCCCCGAGGGCTCATACTTTTCGTACAGTACGCAATGTGGGTGTTCTATCTGCCTTCACAGGTGTGCATAGCTTGTTCCGCAAAAACGGGCGGACTGAACGGACATAAAGAGGAAAGTGATGAAGGAATACAAACAGTACAAACCGCTTAATATAACGCTGACGGCGGTGTTTATAACGGCGCTTATAATATTGATGATTACTTTTTCAATAGGGTTGCCGATATATTGCAGGTTTTTCTATTATATACAGATAAACACCTTGCATCTTTCCGATGAGGCGGCGAAATACGGGATAAACGCGGGGTATAACGATATTAAAACCGCGTACGACGGAATACTCAATTTCTGTACGCTTCCCAACCAACCGTTCAAGTCGGGCATATTCAAAATGTCGGAAAGCGGAATAAGCCATTTCGCCGACTGTAAGGTGCTGTTTGACTTAAACTTTTACGGACTTTTGTTTTCCGCAATAATAACCGCAACGCTGACAGTGTTGCACAAATTAAAGATAATTACGATATTAAAACCGTTCGGTCACAGAGCGTATTTTCTTTCGGCGGTTATCGCCGTTGCGCTGCCCGTGATAATCGGCTTGCTGTGCGCTATAGCAGGGTTCGATAAAGCGTTTGAAGTATTCCACGGCATATTCTTCCCCGGTAAAGACAACTGGACGTTCGACCCTCGCTACGACCAGATAATAACGGTAATGCCCGAGGAGTTCTTTATGAACTGCGCAATAATAATAGGCGTAGGGCTGGTTGCGTTTTCCGCCGCACTGATAGCCGCGGATGCGATAATATACCGCAAGGATAAAAAGAACGGTCGGTAAAATTTTCTGCTTAAAGCAGGTTGATAAAAGCAAAGCCGTATGATATAATTTATACGAGAGGTTAAATTATGAAAGAACAAAGTGTTGTAACCGACCTTAGAAGAAAGGTATTTGCGGAAGTAGCAAGGGTTGCTTACGAATCCGACAATATAGCGGACGATATAGAGGCAATTCCCTATAAAATTACTCCGTCGGAAGAGCCGAGATACAGGGAAAGCATTTACAGAGAAAGGCAGATAGCTGCTGAGCGCGTGCGCCTTGCAATGGGACTTTCGCTCAGACCCGCAAACAAACCCGTACATATAACCGCAGGAATAAACGAAAGCAATATTTCGGATAAGTACTACGAACCGCCCCTTATGCAGGTAATACCCTCGGCGTGCGACAAGTGCCCCGACAATGAATACGAAGTTACCAATATGTGCCGCAACTGCGTGGCTCATTCGTGCATAAAGAGCTGTCCCAAGGGCGCAATATCCATTGTGGACGGCAAATCGTTTATAGATAAGTCGAAGTGCATTAAGTGCGGAAGATGTAAAGCGGCTTGCCCGTATGACGCGATAAACCATAAAGTGCGTCCTTGCGCCCAGGCTTGCGGAATTAAAGCAATATCTTCCGACGAGTACGGCAGAGCGCATATAAACAACGATATATGCGTTGCGTGCGGTCAGTGTATGTCCGCTTGTCCGTTCGGCGCTATTGCGGATAAATCGCAGATATTCCAGCTCATACAGGCTTTGAAGAAGGGCGACAGGATAATCGCAGCCGTTGCCCCCGCGATTGCCGGTCAGTACGGCGCAAAGGCTACGCTCGGCAAGATAAAAACCGCACTGTTAAAGCTCGGTTTCGACGATATGTTCGAGGTTGCAGAAGGCGCAGACCTCGGCTGTATAGCGGAAGCTCACCACTACGTAAACGAAGTAACGACGGGCAAACTGCCTTTCCTTCTGACGAGCTGCTGTCCCGCGTGGGCGGTGCTCGCAAAAACGCAGTTCCCCGATTTTGTGGCGGAGGTTTCTCAGGAGCTGACTCCCATGGTTGCAACCGCGAGAAAAATCAAGGAAAAAGACCCCGAAGCGCGCGTCGTATTTATAGGTCCGTGCGCGGCTAAAAAGCTGGAAGCTTCCAGGAAATCTTTGAGAAGCTTCGTTGACTTCGTGCTCACGTTCGAAGAGCTTGCGGGTATGTTCGCCGCGAAAGATATTCAGGTAGATACTCTGGAAGAAAGCCCCTTGCGCATAACGCACACGACGGGCGCGGGCAGAGGATACGCGGTTGCAGGCGGAGTTGCCGCCGCAATAGAGCGTACGGTCAAAGAGTACTACCCCGACACGGAAGTAAGCATTTACCACGCGGAAGGGCTTGCGGACTGTAAAAAGATACTCACGCTTGCAAAAGCGGGCAAGATAAAGGGCTGTCTTATCGAGGGTATGGGTTGCCCCGGCGGCTGCGTTGCGGGCGTCGGCACGATTATTCCTCCCGAAAAGGCGAAAGTTCTGGTCGAGACGTTCTCCAAAAACAGCGAGAAGCAAGTTCCCGAAGAGGAATGGCTCGAATACGCGGAACGCCTTACAAAAATGAAGTAAAGCTTAAATATAAGCTAAGTAATAGCCCTCTCCGTGTACGGAGCGGGCTATATAAAACAAGGAACGAAATTTATGAAATTTACCGAATTGACCGTGCATACGACGAGCGAGGGAAGCGAACTTATAGCCGATATTTTCTGGCGCTATACGGGCTACGGCGTGGCTATATCCGACGTAAAGGACGTCATCGCGCTTCAAAGCGACAAGACGACGTACTGGGATTATATGGACGACGATATAAATCAGAACGAGAGCGGCGACGTTCTCGTCAAAGCGTTTATCGCGCTTTCGGACAGCCCGACTGTTATTCCGCAGATCAGGGAAGATATCGAACAGATGAGCGCGGACTGCGGTGGTGCTCTGCCGCTCGGCTCGCTGGAGATGACTAAGCGCGAGGTGGAAGGCGACGACTGGATTGAAATCTGGCGCAAGCACTTCCGCCCCATACATATAGGCTCGGTCGTAGTCGTTCCCGAATGGATAGAGTACGAAAAAGCGGACGGCGAGTACATAGTAAAGCTGGACAACAATATGGCGTTCGGCACGGGTGAGCACGAAACGACTTCTATGTGCATAGAGCTTTTGCAAAGGTATTTACAGCCCACAAGCGTGTGCATTGACGTCGGTTGCGGAAGCGGTATTTTGGGTATTTCCGCAATTAAGCTGGGCGCGGAATATGCGTATCTGACTGATATAGACGCGGTTGCTGTGGAAAGTGCAACGCATAACGCCATATTGAACGGCGTGTCGGATAAAATCACGGTTGCGCGTGCAAACCTTCTCGACGACAGCAATATAAAGGGCGATATTATGCTCGCGAACATAACCGCGGACATACTCGAAAATCTTGCTCCGTCCATACCCAAAAACTTAAAAGAGGGCGGCGTGCTTATTTTAAGCGGTATAATAGATTGCAAGCTTCAGCGCGTGATAGACGTATACTGCGCGCAGGGGCTTAAAGTTGAAAGGCAAATGAAGAAAGGAGAATGGAACGCTTTGGCGTTCACCCGAAAATGAGCGCTCCGCACAGGTTCTTTACACAGGAAATCAACTATCCCGAATGTTCTTCCGTCATACTCGCGGGCGAGGAGTTTGTACACGCCCGTTCCGTACTGCGCGTAGCCGTGGGTACGGAAATCAAGCTACTCGATAACAGCGGAAACGAATATTCGGCAATAATCGACAAAATAGAAAAAAACTCTTTATCGGCGCATATCACGGGGGTAAACAAGGGCGACAGGGAAGCTGCCACTCCGATTTACCTGCTCTGCGGCGCGCTGAAAGGCGATAAAACCGAGCTTGTCGTGCAGAAGGCTACCGAGCTCGGGGTCGC
The DNA here is from genome assembly GCA_964483715.1 of uncultured Clostridia bacterium. GTDB lineage: Bacteria > Bacillota > Clostridia > Christensenellales > Borkfalkiaceae > Coproplasma. Next base: position 9,130 of record CAZACR010000012.1, on the reverse strand, counting down.
GAAAATCGGCGTGTTCAATTCACAGTACTGCTCCGCGTATATGAACGGCAACAAGTTGGAGCGGCTGAACAAGGTGGCGAGGGAGGCGGCAAAACAGTGTCTTCGTTCCGTCGCGCCAAAAGTGGAATATTTCGAAAAGTTTGAGGACGCATTGTCGAGCGCGGAGGGGTGCGAAAACAAACTGTTCTTCTGCGAATTCGCTTTCGCCTCGGATAAGGATATATCGCAAATGAGCGGCTCTGCGGCTTTGATAGTCGGCAGTGAAGGCGGATTTACCGAAGAGGAGTTTTCGCTTGCCAAAAACAAATACGGCTTTGCTGGAATAACGCTCGGCAAGCGCATACTGCGCGCGGAAACGGCGGCAATAACCGCTTGCGCGTTGGCGGCGTTCGCGCTGGGAGAACTTAAATGAAAGCCGTCGTTTTTACCCTCGGCTGTAAGGTAAACGAGGTTGAGAGCGCGGCGATTATGTCCGCACTCGAAGAACGCGGTATTACCGCTTCCGAAAAACTTTCGTTTGCGGATATATACGTGTTAAACACCTGCGCGGTAACGGCGGAAGCGGAGAGAAAGAGCCGACAACTCATTTCCCGCGTACGTGCATTCAACCCCGACGCTTCTATATACGTCTGCGGCTGCGCCTCGCAGAAGAATGCGGAACAGTTCGCGCGCGAGGGCGTTGTATTCGTTTGCGGCGCAAGGGATAAAGAGAGAATAGTTCAGGCGGTTTTGTCCGACGTTTACAAGCAAAATGCTGAGTGCAAGCAGCTGGGCTTTCCGAAGTCGGTGCGCACACGCGCATTTATCAAGATAGAAGACGGTTGCAACAATTTCTGTTCGTACTGCGTAATTCCATACCTTCGCGGCAGGGTGACTTCGCGCAGTATTTCAAGCATAGTCGAAGAAGTAAAGGCAACAAAAGCGCCCGAAATAGTTCTCACGGGCATTAACGTTTCTGCGTACAAGGTTGAAGAAGGCGGTCTGACCGCTCTTGTTCAAGCGCTGGCGTTTACGGATAAGCGTGTGCGTTTCGGCTCGCTCGAATGCAACGTTATCACGCCCGAATTTTTGTCGGCTTGCGGGCAGCTCAAAAATTTTGCACCGCAGTTCCATCTTTCGTTGCAGAGCGGTTCGGATAAAATTTTGCACGCTATGAACAGACACTACACGCGTAATGAATATCTGGACAAATGCGCACTTATATATTCAGTATTTCCGGACGCGGCTATAACGACGGATATTATAGTGGGTTTTTGCGGCGAAAGCGAGCAGGACTTTTCAGACAGCGTTAAGATAATAGAGCAGGCGGGATTTTCGCGCGTGCACGCGTTTGCCTTTTCCCCGCGAGAGGGCACGGCGGCGTTTAAGCTTCCCGATTTGCCCGCAGATGTAAAAAAACGTCGGTTGCATACTCTGATAGAAACGGCGCAATCGGCAAGCGAAAAATATATTAACGAAAGACTGGGGCGGCAGTATGCCGTCATCTTCGAAGATTTCGACGGCGAATATACCGCAGGCTACACCGGCGGATATATAAGAGTTTACGCAAAGGGCGAACGGAAAGGCGAAGCTACGGTTACACTCCGCAAGCTTTTCCGCGACGGCGCTTATTGCGAGGTTTGTGAATAGGATATGACGGAAAACAACGAAAACCTGCTCCCGACCGAAGAGGAAAAAGACGGGAGCAAAACGCTCCCCGTGAAAAGGGCGTTTCATCCATTTAAATACTTTTTATTGCAGACTTTCCGCGGACATACCGGCACGGAGTATTCCGAGCTGTTGTCGCGCGGACTGCGTTCGCGCAAGGGCGTAAACCGCACGTACCCCTGGGCGTATATCAGGCTGTTTGCAATGTTCTTTATTCTGTATGCGGTATTTCTGCTTATAATCCGCTTTACGGGTAACGAGCTGTTTGCACCCTCGGTAACATTGCTTGCTTCGGTAATGTTCAATCTGCCGTTTCTGTGCCTTATGTTCGAGCTGTACCCCCAAAGGGATTTAAGCTTTATCACTGTACTGTTCGCTCTGCTTATCGGCGGAACGGCGGCGTGCGTTATAACGCAGGCGCTTTTCAATTTGTTCCCTTCGCCCAATCTTTGGCTCAAAGCCGTATACGCAGGGTTTTTCGAAGAGCTTTCCAAAGCGGCAATTACCGTGCTCGTTATCGTCATATCGGGTAAGCGTTCGCCGCTCGCGGGCTTTTTATTCGGCGCGGCGGTGGGCTGCGGTTTCTCGGTTGTGGAGGATATGGGCTACATATTCGTTCAGGCAAACGAAATGCCCGTAATAAATCTGACTACGATAATAAATATTTCCGTATCGCGCGGCTTTACCGCTTTCTGTACGCATACGCTGTGGACGGCGCTTATCGGCTGGGCATATTCCCACTTCAACAGGCATTTGTATAACGTTTGCAGTTATTTAGTGCTGTTGGTCGTTTGCGGATTGCACATCTGCTGGGACTTGCCGCTTGCTTACGTTCCCAACATTCTTGTGTGCTTATCTTGCGTAGTTATTGCGGTTATTGCCTGCGCTTTGGTAATTTACTTTGAAAGAAAAGCCGTGTTCCGCGCTGCAGGCATAAAAAAGGCGGACGACAGCTATTACAGGCAGGATAAATCCTCGGTCAGCGTCCGCAGTTATAGATATTGGCAACACTGGGGGCATATAGCTCTCGCCCTGGGCGCTTTTCTGATGGCGGTAATTTCCGTAATTTACTGTTCTATTCCCTTCCGCGAAACGTACGGCACGGAGACGTTTACAAGCGCTAACGAATTCGTTCTGTTTATGCAGGATAATTACGAGTTCGAAATAGATAACGACCGCGCATATAATTCCCACGATACCGCGGGCGATAAGGATAAGACGAGCGTAGACGGCATTATAACAAGCGTAACGCAGACCGTAAGAAAGGAAGAAGTTACTTATAATTACAAGTATAACGCCGTTTACGACGCAATATCCGAAAAGTATCATTACCTGCTTTCCGACGTAACCGTGCAGGTTCGGAGCGAAGAAGGCGCTTACATAACCTATGTCAAGGAAGATGTGTACAACGAAGGTAAACTGTACGCTTCGTTCTTCCGTATCAACCACGACGTAACGGGTTTCAACTTTATGGCTAACGGCGATATAACCGTTTTCATATACGACGCTAATTTCGTCCGCGATTTGGGCGAACCGCGGTACGTTGCGCTGTTTGCAACGTTTGCGGGCGTGCTCGGAGCTTCGCTCATCTGCTATATCGCGTTGGCAATCAAATCAAGGAGGGTTAAAAAATTATGCTCGACAACAACTGCGTCTTCTGCGCAATAATAAAGGGGGATATACCCGCTTCCAAGGTGTACGAGGACGATAAAATGTGCGTGTTCAAGGACTTATCTCCCAAGGCTAAAGTGCATCTTCTTGCAGTGCCTAAAACGCATTTCAAGCTTCTTAGCGAAATGGGAGAGGAAGAGGGCGCAACGCTCGCCTATATGATGAAAAAGATACCGCAGATAGCTGCTGAAAACGGATGCGGCAACGGCTACCGTTTGGTTATAAACCAGGGCGACGACGCGGGGCAGACGGTTTTCCATCTGCATATCCATATTCTCGGCGGCGAAACGTTAAACGATTTTTAAAAAACGCATATAAAAAAGGAAGAGCTTACGGCTCTTCCTTTTTTTATCAGTTGTAAGCTTGCGCAATTGCTTTGGCGGAGGCAGCTACCCTTTTACAAAGGCTTTCGGGCGCAAGCACTTTTACCTTGCCGCCGAAGCTCAGAATTTTGGAAACGAGCATTTCGTCGTCGGGCAGGCTCACGCTTGCTACAAGCGCGTTGCCGCGCGGCTCTACGTTGTCCACGCCCAGCCATTCTTCAACGTCTGGCGCAGCGTCTTTCGCTATCTCCAGCGTTACGTCGGTAAGCTGTTCGCGCGTGTATTCGAAATTTAAAGGAATATCTTCCTTGTTGACGGGCTGTTTTTTAAACGTGCGCCCCGTAAACCTTGCCGATTTAATTCTGCCTATCTTGAACGTGCGGAAGTCTGCGCGCGAATGGCAATACGCGTATACGTACCAGACGTTGCCTTTGAAAATAAGCACGTGCGGGTCTATTACGCGCTTACTGTGCTCGCCCTCGCGTGAGAGGTAGTCTATCTCTAAACTTTGGCATTCGTTCACCGCCTGTTCGCAAACGTGCATTTTTTCGGGGAATTTGCCCATATCGCCCCAGGCGCCGCCGTCAACGATAAGATTTCCGCAAACGCTCAGCTCGCGCTTGTCCGTCTTTTGCCGCTGTTGCAGTTTGTCCAGTGCGGAAAGAGTGTCCGCGTCGCTTATCTGCGAAGCCATAGCAGTCAGCGCATTCACCGCCGCGGCGTATTCTCCGCGCGTAAAATAACCGCTCGGCAGCTTGAAAGTATCGCAAACGTAAATTCCGCCGTACCTTCCGCGCACAACGTCAATGGGTACGCCGGCAACGTTCATTTCTTCGGCGTAGCGGTAAACGCTGCGTATCGAAATTTCAAACCTCTCCGCAATTTCCTTTGCGGTTACTTTTCTTCGCGAAAGCAATAAACTCAGCATTTTTATCATTATTTGGTATTTCATAAGCCGCCTCGCAATAAATTATTAAAAAAGTCAAAAATATTTTAATATATATGACAATATATGTCAAGTATAAATTATATAATATGACTGTAAATAAATTTGAGAGGTAAAAAGTATGACGGTTTTAAGATATATGGCGGAGCAGAAAGCGAAGATAAGGCAAAGGCATACGGGCGAGGTATTTTTCTTTCAGGGAACAAGCGATAAAAACGCGCCCGTAAAGCTGGAAGAACGCCCCGCGGAAGTAATCTTGCAGGAGATAGACAGCTTAAAAGGTCTGAATACCGCAGGCCGCGGACTTTTCGCGCGCAAGAATAAGTATTCTGGTAAAAATAATTTCGCCGTTTAAACTATTGACAAACTTAATAGATGTATCATATAATAGTTTTGATATCAGTTTGATATCAAAACTATTGGTTTATTAAGGAGTTGTTATGCAAAATCTCGAAGAAAGACAGATGAAGGCTTTAAACGGCTGGGGTATGCTTCTTGCCGTTATAGTCGGGTTAATAGGCGGCTGCGCCCTGATGATTTCGGGCTTTACAATGGTAGGCGGAGACGAAGCGCCCGCGCACCCCGAATTTTTCGCTTTGTCGGCAGTCGGTGCGGTGATTTTTATTGCGGCGGTTATTTGTTCTGCGGGCTTTAAAATTTTACAACCCAACGAAGCGCTGGTTTTCACTTTGTTCGGCAAGTACCACGGCACGTTGAAGAAGGACGGATTTTATTTCGTAAATCCTTTCTGTAACGCAATCAATCCCGCGATAGGATTTGTTAAGCTCGGCGGCAAAAAGGTAAGCCTCAAAGCTATGACGCTTAACAACGACAAGCAGAAAGTAAACGACGAAGAGGGCAACCCTATAGAAATAAGCGTAGTCGTTATATGGCGTATCCGCGACACTGCAAAAGCGGTTTTTGCGGTGGAAAATTATATCACGTTCATTTCCACGCAGTGCGATTCGGCGATAAGACAGGTTGCGCGTCAGTTCCCTTACGACGTTTCCGATAACGGCGACGAAAAATCGCTCCGCGGCTCTTCGCAGGAAATAGCGGACGTGCTTAAAGCGGAATTGCAGGCAAGAGTCGAAATGGCGGGCATAGAAGTTATGGACGCGAGAATTAACAACCTTGCTTACGCGCCCGAAATTGCGGCGGCTATGCTGCAGCGCCAGCAGGCGGCGGCGATTATTGCGGCAAGGCAGAAGATAGTGGACGGTGCTGTTTCAATGGTTGATATGGCGCTTAAAAAGCTTTCCGATAACAACATCGTCGAACTCGACGACGAGCGCAAGGCGGCTATGGTTTCCAACCTGTTGGTAGTGCTTTGCGGCAACCGCGACGCGCAGCCCATAGTCAACAGCGGTTCGATATATTAAGGACTGAATATCTTTATGGAAAAAGATAAGAACGGTAAAAAACAAATTCCTTTGCGCATTTCGGAAAGTCTGTACGCGGAGCTCGAACGCTGGGCGGAGGACGATTTCCGCTCGGTCAACGGTGAAATCGAATACCTTTTAACCGAATGCGTGCGCTATCGCAGGCGCGGCAGAAAAGGGCTTACTCCGCCGCTCTTTCACGACGTGGATGACGACGGCAATATAAAAGAAGACAAATGAAAGGGAGAAAAAAATGAAGTATTGTACACATTGCGGAAACGAAGTGTTGGACGAAGCGGTTATATGCCCCAAGTGCGGTTGCAGCGTAAACCGCAGCGGTGGTGTAATACAACCTCAGGCAGATACCGACAGGTATTCCGGTTTAAGCATAGCGGGATTTGTTCTGTCATTTATTGAAAGTCTGATAGGGCTTATCCTGTGCATTGTAGCGTATAACGAAGCGAAGAAGACGGGCAGTCAGAAGTCGATGAGCTTAGCGCGTGCGGGGATAATTATATCAGGTGTTATAATAAGTCTTGTTGTAGTATTAGTTATAATATACTTTTTTATTTTTTGTATTATATTAACAATAATTGCTGGTGCCGGTGCCATGTAAAAATCAAATATAAACATATAATCAAACATATAATTGCGGCGGCGAATTTGCAATTCGCCGCCGCTTTAATTTATTTATTAAGCCGTTTTTCTATCATAGCGATAATTCCGTACATACCGCCGGCAAGCGCGCATAAAATTATCGTCGCGGTCATAACCAAATCCAGCCTGAATACCTGCCCGCCGTAAACGATAAGATAGCCGAGCCCTGCGCGGGATACGATATATTCGCCCATAATCGAGCCTATCCAGCTCAGCCCCACGGCAATTTTCAGCGTGTTGATGAGCGAGGGAATAGACGCAGGGATAATCAGTTTCGTAAGCTGCGCACGCTTGTTCGCACCCATTGCGCGCATAAGCGTCAGCATAGTTTTATCCACCGATAAAAAGCCCGTCAGCGTGTTCATAATGCACACGATAATCGCAACCAGCACCGTCATAAAGATTATGGCGGAATAGCCCGTGCCTATCCATATTATGATAAGCGGACCGAGCGCTATTTTAGGCAGCGAGTTCAGAACGACTATATACGGCTCGAAAATCTTTCTCGCCCAGTCGCTCATATACAGCAGAACGGCTATGCCGTAGCCGAGAACTGCGGCTATCAGAAAGCCTATAAGCGTTTCCATTAGCGTTATGCCTATGTGGTAGAACAGGCTTCCGTTTTCGTTTAAATCGCCTATCGTTTTAATTATGCGCGAGGGCGAGCTTGTGATAAACGGGTCGATTACATTGAATTGCGCGCACAGTTCCCACAGCCCGATTAAAAGCAGCAGTATGCCGACACGCGCAACGTTTATCAAAACGACTTTTCTTTTTTTCCTTTTCAAGTAAGCAATATGCTCCTTGGAGTAGTTCAGGTTTTTCATAAGTTAAAATCTCTCGTAAATTTCTTTTTCTTACGTTGTTATAATCCCAGTTCGTCGCGGAGTTTTTCGAACGTCGCGGCAAATTCCGCGCAGTTGCGCCTCTCCTTGGGGCTGCCGCCGCCGAAGTCAATTTCGTGCACGGCGACTACCGTAGCAGGACGGGAGGAGAGCACAATCACCTTATCCGAAAGCGCTATCGCTTCGGAGATATCGTGCGTTACGAGTATCGCGGTCTTGTGCTCGCTCTTGATTATACCCTGCACGTCGTCGCAGACTTCCAGCCTTGTCTGATAGTCGAGCGCGGAAAAAGGCTCGTCAAGCAGCAGAATGTCGGGTTGGGCGGCGAGGGTGCGGATAAGTGCGACCCTCTGCCGCATACCGCCCGAAAGCTGTGTGGGCTTCTTGTGCAAAAAGTCCTTCAAGCCGTACTTTTCCGCCAAAGCGATTGCCTTTTCGCGCATTTCGGGCGTATTGCGTTTTTTTACTTCCAAGGGCAGGAAAATATTTTTCTCCACCGTCCGCCAGGGGAAGAGCGCGTCGCGCTGAAGCATATATCCGAACTCAACGTTTTCGCGCTCTATCGCACCGCTGGAGGGCCTTATAAGCCCCGCAGCAAGCGAAAGTATGGTTGTTTTTCCGCAACCCGAAGGTCCTATAACCGCCGCAAACTCACCTTTTTCAATGCCGAACGACATATGCTTAATTGCCTGCGTCTCGCCGTTTTTTGAATGGTAGGTATAGCCTACGTCGTTAAATCGAAGTATCATAAATAAATCTCGTTATAAATTGCGTGAGCGCGTTCGGTAAGCACCAAGTCGTTGAACGATACGCGCTTTTCAAGCTCGCCCGCGTGCTCCATAATATTCTGAAGATTGTCAAGCGCGCTCTCTTTCATAGCCATATCCGTAACCCACGCGTCGATTGCCTTGTAGTTTTTGATTGAAACCGCAAGCGAGGATACGGGCGTGCCGTCGAAGTAAGAAGCTATTTTCTGTGCAACGAGCGTATCGTCGTTTTCGTTTGCGTATTTGATAGCCTTTGTTACGGCACGGAGCACAGCGTCAATCTTTTCGGGGTGTTTATCAATAAAGCTGCTCTTTGCGGCAAAGCAGGTGTAGGGAACTTCGCCCGACTGCTCGCCGACGGAAGCAACTATATAGCCCTTGCCAGCCGCCTGATAATCGCTTGCCGCAGGCTCGAACATAGTGCAGTAGTCCGCAACGCCGCTCTCGAACGCGGAAGTCATCATATTGAACGCAACGTCGTAGTTCAAATCTGAAGTTACGCCTAAGGTGTGCAGAGTGTATTCGAACGTCATAGCGGGCATACCGCCTTTGCGCCCTGCAAGAATTTCCTTGCCCTGTAAGTCCGTCCATTTAAAGTCGGGCTGCTCAGTTCTGCCTACCAAAAAGCTGCCGTCGCGCTTTGTGAGCTGACCGAAAACCTTGGGACTGTCGGAAGAACCGCCTACGTTAACGTACAGAGCGGCTTCGGGACCGCAGAAAGCAACGTCCGCAGAGCCCGATAAAAGCGCCGCCATAGTCGCGTCCGCGCCGCCGCCGTTGGTCAGCTCAATCGTATAGCCTTCGTCGGCAAAATATCCGAGCGCGTCGGCTAAGTAAAGAGGAGTGTAGAATACCGAGTGTGTAACCTCGTTTATTCTTATGACTTTATCGT
>CAZACR010000011.1:0-19968 GCA_964483715.1 uncultured Clostridia bacterium | reverse complement strand
GATACGCTTTTCCCCGATTTTACCGATAAAAAATTCGAAAAGGCGATTTACGATTACTCTTCACGCGAAAGGCGGTTCGGCGGAGTTTAAAGGAGCTGATTATTAAATGAAAAAAAGATTTATAACAGGAGTCGGATACGTCATAGTAATGCTTGGACTGTTGGCGTTGAAGATATACGTGCCCGCAATAACCGTAAGAAACGACAACGTGCTTACGCTGGGCGATATCGGCGTGGACCTGTTGTTCTGGGCAATTTCGATAATAGGCGCATTCGAATTTTTGCGTGCGGTAAAGGAAGTTTCCCCCAATCAGTGGTGGGTGACTATGATTACCTGCACACTGATAACTCCTGCGTTCGTTCTGACAAAAATGTTTTTCAGAGGGTTCGGCAGCGGTCATTCTTCGGAAGCTGCGCTTATTATGCTGCTCTCGGTTGCAAGCGTGGGAATGATGTTCGTCGCCTCGCTTATGGTGTTCGATTTCGAAAAGAGCAGTCTTAAATCTACGGCTTTGGCGGAGTTGTGCATACTCTATTGCGGAATTTTAACCTGCGTAGGACCTAATATAAACCACATAGGGCAAGACCCCTCTATATCGCGTACGGCAATTCTGTTTTTGTTTTTCTTAACGCCGGGTGTAGACGCGTTCGCGTTCTTCTTCGGAAAACTTTTAGGCAAAAAACTGCCTTATAAAATCGCCCCCCACACGAGCCCGAACAAAACGGTTATCGGCTCGATAGGCGGTATTGTCGGCGGCATCTTCGCGGCAACGCTCGCATGGCTGGTTACCGAATATCTTCCCGGTGCGTCGTTTAACTACAGCGGTTCGATTCCCAAGATAGCGTTGCTGATAATATTCGCTCTGCCCGCTTCGATTTTCGCTCAGATAGGCGATTTGTTCGAAAGTGCGGTCAAGCGCGGCTGCGGCGTCAAGGATATGGGTAAACTTCTGCTCGGTCACGGCGGCATACTCGACAGGTTCGATTCTATGCTCTTCGCGTCCGTTGCAGTCGTCGTATGCTTTATGATTATTGCTTAAAAAGGAAAAATTCAGCTCCGCGAAAGCGGGGCTTTTTGCATAAAAACAGACATTAAATAAAATTTAAAGGGTATAATAAACAATGAAGAAAGTTGCGCTTGTCGGTTGCACGGGTTCTATCGGCAGACAGGTTATAAACGTTATAGAGCGCTATCCCGACGAATTTTCGCTCGTCGCAATGGTTGCGAACAGTTCGCATGAAGCGTTTAATAAACAGGTCAACCGCATAAAGCCGAAATATTGCGCTTTAACCGACGAAAACGCGGCAAAGCGTTGCGAGGTGCCCGAAGGAACGCGGTTTTTCGGCGGCAGCGAGGGCGGACTGAACGCTTTGGAGAGCTGCGGTGCGGACGTTGTGTTCGTCGCGTGCGGCGGCTTTCAGGGGCTTAGATACAGCCTTAAAGCGGCGGAGCTCAACGCGGTTATCGCGCTTGCGAATAAGGAAAGCCTGGTCTGCGGCGGCGATTTGCTTATGCCTGCGACGGACAAAATCGTGCCCGTGGACAGCGAGCATTCCGCGCTCTGGCAGTGCCTTAACTTCAAGAAAAACGCACCTTTCTCACGACTTTATATAACGGCGAGCGGCGGCGCGTTCCGCGGCAGAAAATGGAATACGCTTAGCAATGTTTCGCCCGCAGAGGCACTCAACCACCCCACCTGGAAAATGGGCGCAAAGATAACGATAGACAGCGCCACGCTTTTAAATAAGGGCTACGAGGTAATAGAAGCGCACCACCTGTATGCCGCACCTTACGATAAAATTACGGCGGTTATACAGCCGCAGAGCGTTATTCATTCTATGGTTATGTTCGAAGACGGAGCGATACTCGCCCAGCTTTCGCGCCCTACAATGGAGCTTCCCATTCAGCTTGCGCTTACATACCCCGACCGTTTGGACTTGGGGCTTGAAAACCTCGATTTCACAAAACCGTTTTCTCTCGATTTACAGCCGCTTGTGCGCAAAGATTACCCTATGTTCGATTTGGCGCTTTCCTGCGGCGAGGCGGGCGGCGTACTTCCCACAGCATTAAATGCGGCAAGCGAAATTGCAGTAAACGCGTTTTTAAGCGGAGTTATCAGGTACACGGATATATACTCGGTTTCGGATAAAGTCGTATCCACAACGGCAAATTGCGCGGTTAGCTCGTACGCACAGCTGAAAGAGGTGGACGCAACTTCGCGCAGTCTTGCACAAAAATTTATTAAAGAGTTTAAATGACAAATATACTTGCATCCAACGTAGGTACTGCGGTACTTTCCATATTTTTAGCTATTGTAATCCTGCTTGCAATGATAACCATCCACGAATTCGGACATTATATTGCAGGCAGAATTTTGGGCTTTAAGATAAACGAGTTTGCCATAGGCTTCGGACCTGCGATATTCAAGCGCAGGAGCAAAAAGAGCGGCAGACTCTTTTCGATACGCGTTTTTCCTTTGGGCGGCTACTGCGCTTTTGCAGGCGAGGACGGCGAGGAAGAAAGCAAGGATTTAGAAGTTTTCGACGACCAAAACCTAAAAGAAGCGAAGGCAGAGGAGCAAGCGGAAGAGAAAATCGAGCCGCAGGGCAAAAATTTTATCGACCAAGCACCTTGGAAGCGTATAATCGTTCTCGTTGCGGGTGCGACGATGAATTATCTGCTCGCACTGTTTTTGATTATGGTCGGGTTTTTCGCGTTCGGTCAGCCGTCGTATAAAATCTGTTCGGTAGAGCAAAACACGGAATATTCCGCGGAATACAGCTTTGTCGGCGGCGACGTCATACTCACCGCGGACGGCACTACGGTGTATCTTGCAACCGACCTGATTTCGGCTTTAAACGGCAAGGCGGCGGGGGATATAGTCGGTTTTAAAGTGCTTCGCGGCGGCAAGACGGAAAATATTCAGGTTGCTCTGCGTTCTGACTGCGATTTCAAAAATTCTTCGGAAGTAAGCAAAATCTGGCGCGCGCTCGGCGCGGGCACTAAAGAAGAGGACGGCGGACTGTACTGGGACGTCACGGCGGAAAACTGCCGCTTTAATTTCGGCGAAACGCTGGGCAGGTCGTTCGGCTATTCGTTCAGAATGGCGGGCTCGATATTCAAAGTGCTGGGCGAACTGCTCACGGGCAACCTAGGTTTAAGCGCGATGGGCGGACCGGTTACGACCATTAAGGTCACGGGACAAATGGCGGTGCAGGGCGTGCAGAGCTTTTTGCAGGTGGCGGCGTATATAGGCGTCAACCTCGCCGTGTTCAATCTGTTGCCAATACCCGCGCTGGACGGCAGCAAAGTGATTTTCTGCCTTATAGAGTGGATATTTAAAAAGCCCGTGCCGCGCAAAGTGGAAGCGATAATTCACGCAGTAGGGTTTATATTGATTTTGGGCTTTGCATTGCTCGTGGATATTTTACAATTCGCAAGGTGTTAAAGATAAAATAAAAGAGCGCAAGCGTTGAAAACGCTTGCGCTCTTTCTTTTTTAATTTTCTTCGCTTGTTTCTTCGGGTGAAGCGGTTGCTTTTTGCTTAACGTCCATCATTTTTAGCAGTCGTTCGAGAGCGCGCGTCTTTGCCGTGGCAAACAGCACTGCTGCGCAGATAAAGCAGTCCGCAGGCAGGTAAACGCACTGGTAAATGAACGAGTACACGAACATATTGGGCGTGGGCAAGTCTACCCATATCGAGTTTTCCGCAAAGTAGATAAAGCCCGAAAGCAGGTGGAATATGAAACGTGCAACGTAAACCAAAACCGTTCCTATCGTTACCTTTGCCGCGAGAGAAAGTTTTCCGAACTTGGGTGCGAAGCCCATAAGTCCTATGCTTGCAAACGCAAAGATATAGTCGAGGAAGAAGGTCAGCGGCGTTAAAATGAAGGGGTCGGAAATGAAATTGAAAAGCCCTAACATCATGCCCGCAAGCATACCTTTTAAAGGTCCGAACTTATAAGAGTAAATGAGCAGCGGCACAAAGCTTGCAAGCGTGATAGAACCGCCGTACTGCACGGGCGACACCTTAATAAAGGAAAGCGCGAACGAAAGCGCAAGGCAAACGCCGGCAAAAGCTATTTCGTGAGTGGTGTATTTCTTCACGAAAATACACATCAGCGCAATCGCTATTGCAAGCAGGGCGATACAGCCTATCGCAACCCAGGTTACAATATCCGTCGTCTTTTCGGAAACGGCGGCAAGTAAAGAGAAACTTAACATAAAACCTCCCAACCGCCGTAAAGTTCAAAAAGCGCCCCGAAAAATAATTTTCGGGGCGCAAAGAAAACACATCTTTGGTACTATCGCTCAACCATTACGTTGCCGATTCAAAGGGTATAATCTCAGCCGTTGCTCAAATTTCAACAGCACCCCCGACGGTTATTCAAATTATATTTCAATTATATTCCCGTAACCGCGTAAAGTCAATTGAAATTTTAAAAAAAATATTATATAATATCGCCGTGAGGTGAAAAATGAGCTATAACTTTTATGCGTTCATGGACAGAATGAAATATATCAAGCGCTGGTCGCTTATGCGCTCGGTAAGGGATGAGAACATTATGGAACATTCCCAACAGGTCGCAATGCTCGCACACGCGCTCGCCGTAATAAATAATAAGGTATATAACGGAAGCGTTGACGCGGAAAAATGCGTGCTGTACGCCGTTTATCACGAGTGCAGCGAGGTTATGACGGGTGACTTGCCCACGCCTATCAAATATTTCAACAATTCTATTCACGGTGCGTATAAAAGTCTGGAAGACAAAGCTTGCGACAAGCTTCTCGCAATGCTTCCCGAAGAGCTGAGGGAGGAGATGAGCGCGTACGTCAAGCCCGATATAAACAGCGAGGAGTACAAGTTAGTAAAGGCGGCGGACAGGCTTGCCGCGTATATAAAGTGCCTCGAAGAACAGCGCTGCGGCAATACTGAATTCGAAAAAGCCAAGAAGTCGATAGAAGAGGACATCCACTCTCGCAATATGCCCGAAGTCGAGTACTTCTTCGAAAAATTCATCAAAAGCTTCCTTTTAACTCTCGACGAGCTGGAGGGGGGAATAGAAGAAGAATAATATTAAACCCCTGCGCCAATACGTCGGAGCAGGGGTGCTTTTATTAAGTTTTATTACGGAATTTAACGCCTACGGTTGCTTTGTTTGCAAGGTGGGACATATCCCGCGCAGCTTCGGCACGCGTAGCCGAAACTACTTCAATAAAAACCGTGTTCGCGTTTTATTTTCCGATTGATGAATAGTACATCGGAGTTTACCTTCCCTTATCTTCGTTCTTTCTGCAAAATAGTTTCATAACATTCACTCCTTTTGCAAGACTTTTAAGTTTAGGTTTAGGGGCGGTCGCTATAAGCTATCCGCTCAAAGGTAAAAAAGAAACTTTAATTTTGAAAGATTGACATTGACCGGCTTTCGCCGCTACTTTTCCTTCATATAGCTTACCTCATAGATTTTTGTTAAGCGCTAACAATTTTTGTAAGTTATTTTCTTTTTTCAACTACAGTATAACATCAATTTAACATTTGTCAATACTTTTTTTAAAAATTTTTTATGGAAATTTTTTCACATAGTAAAATCGTTAACCTTTTTTGCATGCAAGTGGTATAATATAGCGGTTCAAAAATTTATTAATTTTACGGATAAAGAGAGATTATGTTTACGGTTGACAGTGCGTTGGGATTTGTTGCAATTCTCGCTATCATACTGTTTTTTACAAAGTTTATCGGGCTTGCGTTCAGGCATTTCGGCTTGCCCGAAGTGCTGGGCTTTATAATTGCGGGAATACTGATAGGCCCTGCGATATTCGGCGACTTCTGCGGCGTTTGCCTTATCGGTTATTCGGGCAGCGGATATAAAGCGCTGTTCGTTTTAAACGGCGAAAACTTTACGCTCGGCAAGGACGGAGTTTCGGTATTCTCCAAAATAGGCGTGCTGCTTTTAATGTTCTCCACGGGCTTGGAGACGGATATAAGAAAGCTAAAAAAGACGGGGCTTACCGCAACGCTGATTGCGTGCGTGGGCGTAGCCGTGCCTATGTGCTTAGGCATCTTAATTTGCCTGCCGTTCGGCTCGATAGGACTCGGACCGCAGAACATTTACAGGTGCGTATTCGTCGGCGCGATTTTAACTGCGACGTCGGTTGCGATAACCGTTTCCGTGTTCAAGGAGCTGGGCGTTATTTCGACCAAGCTCGGCACGACTATAGTTTCCGCGGCGATTATCGACGACGTTATCGGTATCGTAGTGCTTTCCATTTTAACGGGCGTTGCAAAGAGCGGCGCTACCGAAAGCGCAAACGGGTTCGAAGCGTTCAAAGCGACCCCTTACGGCACTATTATTATGATAATCGCGTTCTTCATTTTCGCGATAGGACTGGGTTTTGTCATTTCCAAGCTGTTCCGCTATATGGATAAACGCTGGCCCAACACGCACAGAATACCCGTGTTTTCGCTTGCCGTATGCTTCGGGTATGCCTGGATTGCCGAGGAAATTTTCGGCGTTGCGGACATTACGGGCGCGTTTTTGGCGGGCGTAATTCTTTCCACCGCGCACCGTGCGAGCACGTTCGTCGACCACGCTGTGGACGTCAGCACGTACACGCTGTTCGCACCCGTGTTCTTTGCGAATATCGGCATAAGCTATATTACGTTCGCGGGAATGGACGGTAAAATCGTGCTGTTCGCGTTCCTCGCGGTGCTTATGGGACTTATCGGCAAGGTATTCGGATGCGGTGCGGTTGCAAAGCTTTCGCACTCTTCCTGGCGCGAGAGCGGCATTTGCGGCGTAGGTATGATGGCGAGGGGAGAGGTCGCGCTGATTGTAACCTCTACCGCAATGAGCGCGGAACTCGGCGTAAACGCGCTGCCGCCCGAATTTATGATTATGACGGTGTTTTTGATACTCGTTTCTTCGATATTGACGCCGATATTCTTAAAGCTTCTATACAAGGGAATGCCGTTGCCGACGCTCGAACACGCGGTTGCGGTTGACCCCGACGATTAAGTTATAAAATAAAAGCGCTGTGCGAATTACTTCGCACAGCGCTTTTTTGTTGTGTTATACGCGATAGAATTTATCGTCGACTTTGATAACTTTAACTTCTTCAGCCTTATCGCCCAGCACGATTTTGATTGCGGGCATTTCGTTAGACTTGCCTTCGAACTCAACCGTCAAGGTCGTCTTTTCGGTTGCGGCTATGTGCAGCACATCGCCGTTGGGCGTTTTGATAAGGTTGCCTTCCTTAATCTGTTCGTCGTCGTCCAAAGTCACAATGTAGCCTTCGTCAAGGTGTTCTTCCGCCGCGATTTCGGGCGTCATACTTAAAATGCCCGTTCCGCTGTAAACGGTGTAATTCGCGTGCGTTTTATCGAATTCGCTCTGCAAACGCATAGAGTAGGTTGCGTCGTCGAGCTTCTTGCCCATCTTCTTGAAGAAGCCGCTGATTTTGCCTTCTTTCTTTTCGCCTTCCTGTGTTTCGGGCGTTTCGTTGTTTTCTGCCATTAGTTTTTCTCCTTTAAAGCCGCTTCTTTAGGCGGATTTTTAATATTGACGTCAAGCTGGTTGAAGGGTATTTCTATACCGTTTTCTTTCAGCGTGTCCAATATCGAGTTCAAAAGTGCGAAGTTCACCGTCCAGTAATCGCCGCGGTTGCACCATACGCGCACGGTGAAGTCGAGCGAGCTGTCGCCCATATTGCTCAATTCAACGAAGGGAGCGGGGTCTTTGAAAACGAGCTCGTGAGCCGCGCAGACCTGCATAATAAGCTGTTTAACCTTAGTCACGTCCGAGCCGTAAGCGACGGAAGCGACCAAATCCACGCGCCTCGTTTCCTTTGCGGAAGCGTTGACGATAACGTTGTTCGCAAGCGTGCCGTTGGGAATAACGACGGCTTTATTGTCGGGCGTTACTATGTGGGTGTAGAACAGCTTTATGTCCTCGACCGTGCCCGATTCGCCGTTAGACGTTATATAATCGCCAATCTTGAAAGGGCGCATAATAATTATGATAACGCCGCCTGCAAAGTTGGCAAGCGTACCCTGTACGGCGAGCGATATACCGACTCCGAGCGAAGCGATAAGTCCCGCGATAGCCGACGTTTCGATGCCGACGAAGCCTATAAGACATACGAAGATAAGTATCTTCAATATAATGCGCGCCGCCTGCGTGCCGACGCGGGAAAGAGTTTCGTCCCTGCCCTTTTTCTTTAATTTTTTGTAGATGCCCTTGGTTATTGCGTTTACTATTTTAAACGTAATAAACATTACAAGCAGTGCGATAATAACCTTTATTACCGCAAGTGCGATTTGACCCTGTACCGTTGTCGAATCGAGAAAGCTTTTCCAGAAAGGTTCGGTTGCTTCCGCCGCGTTTTCTGCGCCTCCGGTTGCAGCGTCAAGTAAGTTGAACAACATATTTATCTCCTTTCGAATTAATTTTTATAATGTTTTATTTGTTACGGGAGATATTATACAACAGTGATAAAATTTATGCAACAGCGTTGTTTTTGAAAATAAGGTGAAATTTTGTAAAATAGCGGCGAGCCGTTTAGATTTTAACGGCTCGCCGTAAATTAAGTCTTAGTGGGAAAGCACCCAGTCTTTAACCTGCTCGCGCTCGATAGGCGAAATGTTTTCGTGCGGATAGCGGGAAAGCTTGCCGCCGTTGGTGTAAATAAAGTACTTGCCGTCTGCGGTTATGTACAGCGTTTCCTCGTAACCGTAAGGGTCACCCGGCGTTCCGTATGTGAATTTTTTATCCATTGTCGCTCTTGCCGTGTCGTAAGTAGAGCCGTTTATTTTCACTGTCATAGCGCTTCATCCCGCCGTGTCATTTATTTGCGTGCTTTATTTTATCACTTTGCTTTCGTTTCGTCAACCCGTTTTTACAAAAAATTACTTAATCCGCGAAATATGTCAAGTAAAAATGCTTGACAAAGTTTTTTGCTTACTTTATAATCAACCATACAGGTTTGAATCGAGGTGTAAGGGTATGGATAAAATCGCGTTTATGCGGTTGTGGGATTTATACGGAAAGTTGCTCACGCCCACCCAGCAGGAAATGACGGATATGTATTTCAATCTCGATCTGACCGTTTCCGAAATCGCCGAGCAGAAGGGCATTTCCCGTCAGGGCGTTTCTGAATGTCTGAACCTCTGCAAAAAGCAACTTCAAGAGTACGACGATAAATTAAAGCACGATAAAATGCTTACCGAAAGCGATTTGTTTACTTCGCTTATGATGACGGACGTTAACAAGTGGGCGGAAAGTTTTGCACAGTTGCACCCCGAATATGCCGCGGATATTGCGGAATTAACGGCTATTTTGGATAAAGATTATACGGAAGAAATTAACGACTGCTTAAAGAAATTAGGTAAAGATTAAAAGGAGGGTATATAAATTATGGCATTGTTTGCATCGTTGTCAGAACGGTTAAATCATATATTCTCCAAGCTTACCAAAAGGGGCAGGTTGACCGAGCTCGAAATAAAGACGGCAATGCGCGAGGTGCGCGTGGCGCTTTTGGAAGCGGACGTCAATATCAAGGTCGCTAAGGAGTTCTGCGCTCAGGTTTCGGAAAAAGCGGTAGGACAGGAAATTCTTCAAAGCTTAAACCCCGCACAGCAGGTTATCAAGATTGTAAACGAGGAATTGATTGCGCTTATGGGCTCGTCCAATTCCAAGCTTGCCGTAGCTTCCAATCCGCCCACAGTCATTATGATGTGCGGTTTGCAGGGCGCGGGCAAGACCACGCTTTGCGGAAAGCTTGCTTGTCTTTTGAAAAAGGGCGGCAAAAAGCCTTTGCTGGTTGCGGGCGATATATACCGCCCCGCGGCTATAAACCAGCTTAAAGTAGTGGGCAAAAACGCGGCGGTGGAAGTGTTCGAAAAGGGCACGCAAGACCCCGTTAAAACGGCTAAAGAGGCCATAGTATACGCCCGTTCTATGGGTTACGACACGGTTATAATAGATACCGCAGGCAGACTTGAAATCGACGAAGCGCTGATGCAGGAATTAGAGCGCATTAAAGCGGCGGTGGAAGTGCACGAAATTCTTTTGACCGTCGATTCGATGATGGGTCAGGTTGCGGTCAACGTCGCTAAGACCTTCAACGAGCGGCTGGAAGTTACGGGCGTTGTGCTTACCAAGCTCGACGGAGATACGCGCGGCGGTGCGTGCCTCTCCATTAAGGCTGTTACGGGAAAGCCCATAAAATTTATCGGCGTGGGCGAAAAACTTTCCGATCTGGAATACTTCTATCCCGACAGAATGGCTTCACGAATTCTGGGTATGGGCGACGTGCTTACTTTGATTGAAAAGGCGCAGGAAGCCGTGACCGAAGAGCAAGCCAAGAAAATGCAGAAGAAGATGCTCGAAAATTCTTTCACTTTGGAAGATTTTTTGACGCAGTTCGAAAGTATGAAGAAAATGGGCGGAGCGCAGGCGTTGATTTCCATGATGCCGGGGCTCGGCAACAAGGTCAAGGACGGGGATATCGACGAGAGCAGGATAGAACGCACAAAGGCGATTATTCTTTCTATGACTCCCAAGGAGCGCACCGACCCTTCAATTATAAACTCGTCGCGCAAAAAGCGTATAGCGACGGGTTCGGGCACGACCGTGCAGGAAATAAATCAGCTGTTGAAGCAGTTCGAACAGACAAAGATGCTTATGAAGCAGCTTAAAAACGGAAAGCGCAGACTTCCGTTCTAAACAAAAAATAAAAATAAAATTATAAAATAATAAACGTAGCAAGGAAAACCACGCTTTTCCGCAGCGCGACCCAATTTGCGAATACTTTCGCCTTAGTAGGTGAATTGCCGCATTTTCTGATAATTGAGGGCTATAACCTCAATGCGGCAAGAGGGCAACGCCCTAAGTCGCAAGGTTATCGCGGCGGCGCCAGCGCGAGAAGCTTGCGAGAAAGGAGAAAAGATTATGGCAGTAAAAATGAGACTTACAAGAATGGGCGACAAGAAGAGCCCTTTCTACAGAGTAGTCGTTATCGACTCGAGAAAAGCACAGAGCGGCGAATACATCGATAAGATCGGTTATATCAACCCCCTTACCAATCCCGCGGAAGTAAACATCGACGTCGAAAAGGCTAAGGACTGGCTTTCCAAGGGCGTTCAACCCACCGAGACGGTAAGAAATTACCTCGTTAAAGTAGGCGCTATGGAACAGAGCAAAAAGCCCTCCGCACCCAAGACCAATAACAAGAAAAAGAAGAAGTAATTTATGGATACCTTACAGCTTATC
Source organism: uncultured Clostridia bacterium (assembly GCA_964483715.1). Taxonomy (GTDB): domain Bacteria; phylum Bacillota; class Clostridia; order Christensenellales; family Borkfalkiaceae; genus Coproplasma. Next base: position 8,698 of record CAZACR010000011.1, on the reverse strand, counting down.
AAGTATATAGTCGAGCGCTTTGCCGACAAGAAAGAAGAGGTCGAATATCAGGTGGAAGAGAAGGAAAACGCGGTGGAAGTTACCGTGCTTCTCGACGCTTCGGATATGGGCAAAGTTATCGGCAAACAGGGCAAAATCGCAAAGGCGTTAAGAACGCTCGTAAATGCGTACACCCCGCGCGAAAGCAAGAAATATTTTATAGAGATAAAGGAAAAGGCGTAACGCCTTTTCTTTTTATACGCTCTCCGTTTATAAGCTTCGCATTTCTGCGTTGTGCTCCGCGCCGCCTCGGTCGTATACGTCTGTGTACACTCCCTTCGGTCGGTGCTCTCACGCCTTGAACTGCTCGCTTCTAAGCGGAGTGATAAACTAAAGTGTTAATATGAAAAACTTTTTAACGGTTGCAAAAATATTGAAACCGCAGGGCATACGCGGTGAAATAAAAGTTATGACTTTCACGGACACTCCGGCTGATTTACAGGCTTTCGAAAGGGTATATGTGGGGGGTAATTGCTATAAAATGCTTAAAGTTCGCCCTCAGAACGGCGATTGCGCCTTTATAACTCTTTCGGGCATTGCGGACAGAAACGCAGCGGAAACGCTTCGCGGATACGACGTGGAGGTCGACAGGGAGGACGCTCCCGAACTGCCCGAAGGCACGTATTATATAGCCGACGTTATCGGCTGTAAAGCGTATACAGAGGACGGCGAAGAGCTTGGCGTCATTACGAAAATAACCCCTGCGCGTACCGATATTTACGAGTACGAAAAACCCGACGGAAAGGCTGTAGTTTTCGCCGCCGTGGACGGGGTAATTCTTTCCACCGACGTAGTGGAAAAAAAGCTTGTCCTCGACAAGGCCCGGCTTGCGGAGGTTGCGATAGACGACTGATGAAAATTACCGTTTTAACGCTTTTTCCCGAAATGTTCGCGCCGCTTAAAGAAAGTATAATAGGCAGGGCGACGGAAAACGGCAAACTGCAAATCGAGGTCGTGAACATACGCGACTATGCGGAGAACAAGCACAAAAAATGCGACGACTATCCTTTCGGCGGCGGCGCGGGTATGGTGATGATGCCCCAGCCGATTGACGCGGCGGTGAACGCCGTAGACCCCGAAAGAAAGGCGAGGAGAATTTACACTTCTCCCAAGGGCGCAACGTTCACGCAGCAAAAAGCGTTCGAACTGCTTAACTATGAACATATAGTCATTCTTTGCGGACACTACGAAGGCGTTGACCAGCGCGTGCTCGATTTGGAGTTCGACGAGGATATATCCATCGGCGATTACGTTCTGACCGGCGGAGAACTGCCCGCTATGGTTATCTGCGACTGTGTTGCGCGGTACGTGGACGGAGTGATTTCGGGCGGCTCGCTTGTGGACGAAAGTTTTGCCGACGGACTGCTGGAATATCCGCAATACACCCGCCCCGCGGAATACCGCGGTCTGGCGGTTCCGCAAGTATTGCTTTCGGGCAACCACGCGGACGTGGACAAATGGCGCAGGGAACAGAGCGAAAAGATAACCGCGGAGCGCCGTCCCGATTTATTGAAAAAGTAATTTCACGTTTAGCGTGATTGAGTTTTAACATGAAAACTTTACAATGGTTTCCCGGTCATATGACCAAAGCCGTGCGTATGATGGAGGAAAACTCCGCCGTATGCGACGGCATAATATACGTGCTGGACGCGCGCTGTCCCGCCGCCTCTTATAACCCCAAACTTAAAAAGATATTCGGGGCTAAGCCCGTTTTATATGTTTTAAATAAAGCCGATTTGGCGGACGAAAGGGCGGACGCGTTTGTGAAAATCTTACGCGACAACGGGCGCGAATGCGTTAAGATAAACGCCGCGGACAGCCGTTCAAAACGGCATATTACGGGTGCAATCGACAATTTAACGCGCGAAAAGCGCGAAAAGAACGCCGCAAAGGGCTTTACCAAAACATTCCGCTTTATGGTTTGCGGAGTACCGAACACGGGAAAGAGCACGGTTATAAACCTGCTTGCGGGAAGCGCGAGAACGCAGACGGGCAACAAGGCGGGCGTTACACGAGGCAAGCAGTGGATAAGGCTTCCCTCCTGCGAACTCCTCGATACTCCCGGCACTACGCCGCCTTCTTTTGTAAACCAAAAGCTTGCCGTTCATCTTGCGTACGTGGGCAGTCTCAACGACGATATTCTGGATATGGACGATATCGCGCTTGCGCTTTTGGAAGAGCTTTGGGAGAAATATCCCGAAAATTTAACCGAACGCTACGGCATAAAAGGAGGCACGCCTCTTGAGATGCTGAACGCGGTTTGTGCGCGCAGAGGGTTTGTTCTGCGCGGTAACGACTTCGATTACGAGCGCGGCGAGCGCGCCCTTATCGACGATTTCCGCAAAGGGAGAATAGGTAAAATTACGCTTGACGATATTGCCGATTCGTCGGTTTTCGGGTGTTGATTATGAAGATATACGACGTACAAAATAAATTGACAATTGAGCGTGGACTGATTGCCCAAGGGTACAAATACGTGTGCGGAGTGGACGAAGTGGGCAGAGGTCCGCTTGCGGGTCCTGTTGTCTGCGCGGCGGTCATTATGCCGCTGGAAGACGTTATCGAGGGCGTTGACGATTCCAAAAAACTTTCCGCGAAAAAGCGTGAAAAGCTGAACGAAGAAATACTCAAAAACGCCGTTGCCTACCGCATATGCCGCGTCGAACCGCAAATTATCGACGAAATCAACATTTTAGAGGCGACCAAACTGTGTATGAAACAGGCGGTTGAAAGTCTGGAAATTACGCCCGACGTGGTAATCACCGACGGCAATATGACTTTGGATATTGCGCTTCCCCAGCGCTCTTACGTCAAGGGCGACGCGCTCAGTTACACTATTGGCGCGGCTTCGATAATCGCCAAAGTTTACAGGGATAAGATTATGGATGAGTACGCAAAGCAGTATCCTCAGTACGGGTTCGAGCGCAACGCGGGCTACGGTACGGCGGCGCATATCGCGGCGATAAAGAGTAACGGACTATGCCCCGTTCACCGCAGGAGTTTTACGACAAAATGGCAGTAAACGGCGAAAAGCGCAGGCTGGGTTTGTTCGGAGAAAGCCGTGCGGCAAAATTTTTGGAAAAGAGCGGTTACACGGTTTTGCACCGCAATTTCAAGTGCCCGTTCGGGGAAATAGACATCATAGCGCAAAAGGACGATACAGTCTGTTTTGTGGAAGTCAAAACGCGTTCGAGCGATTATTTCGGCGCTCCCAACCAGGCGGTGGATAAAACCCGGCAGAAACGCTATATCAACAGCGCGAGGTATTATTTCACAAACAGGGAAATTAACTGCACTGTCCGCTTCGATATTATCGAAGTTACAAAAGACGGTGTAAATCACATTGAAAATGCGTTTACGGCTTGATTTCCTATATACTATATTATAGTATAATGCAAAGCGGAATTTCGGCGGTAAAATTCTTTTGTGAAAATTGCGATATACCCCCTGAAATGAGTTGCATTTTGCAAAAGCGTTTGTTAAGATATTAAAGCAATCACAAAAATTTAAGACTTCGGGTATTCCTCTGCGGCAAAAAATGCGCAAGAATACTTAGTAAATGGAGGACAAGTCATGAGCAAGCTTATAGAAGCTATCGAAAAAGAAGGTATGAAAGAGAGTGTTCCCGCGTTCAACGTTGGCGACACCGTAAGAGTGGGCTTCAAGGTTATAGAAGGTACGAAGGAAAGAATTCAGAACTTCGAAGGCGTTGTAATAGCTAAAAAGCACGGCGGTATCCGCGAAAGCTTTACCGTTCGCCGTCTTTCTTTCGGCGTAGGCGTGGAAAGAGCGTTCCCCGTTCATTCGCCTAAAATCGCATCGATTACGGTAGTTAAGAAGGGTAAGGTAAGAAGAGCAAAGCTCTACTACCTGAGAGGCTTAACCGGTAAGGCGGCAAAGATACAGGAAATACGATAAATTAAATAAGCTCCCCCTGCGCAGGGGGAGCTTTTAAATTTGCTTCTCTGTTTATAAGCTGCACAATACTGCGTTAGCCTTGCGTTTTTGCTCAGTCATTTACGTTTAGTAAACTCCTGTCGCAAAAGCCGCGGCTTCCTTGTCTTGCTTGCTTCTAAGCAGAGGGCTTAGACGATATTTAATATTCAAAAGAGAGAAACGAATGTTATCCAAAGTAAACAGTTACGCGCTCGTGGGGTTAGACGGAGTTCCAGTAGAAGTGGAAACGGATATAAATAAAGGTATGGTTTCCTACGAACTGGTAGGTCTGCCCGACGCCGCCGTAAAGGAGAGCAAAGAGCGCGTGTTTTCGGCAATACGCAACAGTTCGCTGCGCTTTCCCGTTAATAAAATAACCGTGAACCTTGCGCCTGCGGATATCAAAAAGGAAGGCAGTCAGTACGATTTGCCGATTGCGGTATCACTGCTTGTGGCAAGCGAGCAGCTTCGCGCGGATTTAAGCGGATACGTCCTTGTGGGCGAGCTCGCCTTAGACGGCGGATTGCGTGCGGTAACGGGTATTTTGCCCGTGCTTATATCCGCGAAAAACAAGGGCTACAAAAAATTCATAGTTCCCCAGGCAAATGCAAACGAGGCGAGTTACATAGAGGGTATAAGCGTTTACGCGATGCGCTCACTCCGCGACGTGTATGAATATCTGTCGGGGGAGAAAGAGTTTGCGCCCGTGGAAGTGCGCAGCTTCGAGGCGGCGAAAAATAGCTCGTCATATAACTGCGATTTGAGTCTGGTGCGCGGTCAGGCGGTTGCAAAGCGCGCGCTGGAAATAGCCGTTGCGGGCGGTCACAACATTCTTTTGTCTGGCCCTCCCGGCACGGGTAAAACCATGCTTGCGCGGTGTATACCCACGATTATGCCCGATTTAACCTTTGAGGAAGCGCTGGAAGTTACTAAAATTCATTCCGTATCGGGCGAGCTGAACGAAGAGGGAATTGTGTCCTTGCGACCTTTCCGAACGCCTCACCATACGGCGAGCGCCGTTTCGCTTTGCGGCGGCGGTACGGCAAAAATAAGGGCGGGCGAAATTTCCAAAGCGCACCGCGGCGTGCTGTTTATGGACGAACTGCCCGAGTATTCGAGAAGCGCGCTGGAGGCTCTGCGTCAACCGCTGGAGGACGGAAAAATTACCGTAACGAGAGCGGGCGGAGCGGTTACTTTCCCCGCGGACTTTATACTTTGCGCAAGTATGAACCCCTGCCCTTGCGGCAACTTCGGCTCCGAGGATAAGCCCTGCACATGCACTTCCGCACAGATACGAAAATACCGCGGTAAGATTTCGGGTCCGCTTCTCGACAGAATAGATTTGCAGGTGGAAGTGGATTCGGTCAGGTACGACGACTTGGCTTCCGGCATAGAGGAAGAGCCCAGCGCGGCGGTCAAAGCGCGCGTAGAGCGTGCGCGTGCTATTCAGCGCGAAAGATTTTCCGGCGAAAGCGGAATAACGGTGAACGCGGATATGGGCGAAAGACAGATTAAGACGTATTGTCAGCTTTCTGCCGAATGTGAAAAAGTGCTTAAAAACGCTTTCGAAAGACTCAATCTTTCGGCGAGGGCGCGTTCGCGCATTATCAAAGTGGCGCGCACTATAGCCGACCTCGATTTGTCGGAAGAGATTAAACCCAGACACATACTGGAAGCGACTTCCTATCGCAATTTGGACAGTACGGTGCTGTAAAGATAAAATATGCGATATACAGATGAAGAGGTCAATTTAATAATAGCGGACAGCTTTAAGGAATTGAACTACAAACCGAAGAAGTGTTTTCTCGCGGCGTGCAAAGGCGGAGAGGAAAATCAAAAATATGCCGAAGCGCTGATTAAAAGTTGCGGTGCGGGAGTATATAATAAATTAAAAGAAAAATTTTCAGACGAAGCATACCGAAATAAATATCTTGCGGAGCTTGACAAAAAGCGGATAGTGTGCGTAACATATAAAAGCGCGTATTTCCCCGAAAGTCTTAAAAACATTCCCGAGCCGCCGCTCGTGCTGTATACACGCGGCAACGTAGAACTGTTAAAGGAAAGACGTTTTTGTGTGGTGGGTTCGCGCAAATCAACCGCTCAGGCGCTGGAAGAGTGCAAAAAGATTTGCTCGGAACTTAGTAATCATTTCGTAATTGCTACCGGCATTGCGGACGGAGCGGATACTGCCGCGGCTGTCGGCGCGCTTCCTTCGGGTAAGGTTATTTGCGTTCTGCCGTGCGGTCACGGACGAGCAACGGCCTCCTTACGCAAGGTGGAAGAATGCGGCTTGTCGATAAGCGAATTTCCGCCCGGCGTGCGCGCACAATCGTTTATGTTTTCTCGTCGCAACCGCATATTGGCGGGTCTATGCGAGGGAGTGCTGGTAGTTTCGGCAGGCGAGCACGGCGGTGCGCTGTCTACCGCGGGTTATGCGGCGGACTACGGAAAAGACGTTTTCGCTTTCCCGTACGGTATAGGCGTAGCTTCGGGTGCAGGGTGCAACAAGCTTATTAAAAGCGGCGCGTATCTGTGCGACTGCGCGGAGGATATCTATTCGGTAACGGGTATCGAGTGCCGCAAAACGGAGGAGAGCGTTCCCGAGCTTGACGATGACGAAAAAGCTGTGTTGAACGCGCTGAAAGAAAAGGGCGAAATGCACGCGGAAAAGCTCGCTAAAGCTTCGGGCAAGCGTATGTACGAGCTCACGGCAATATGTTCTTCGCTGGAAATAAAGGGCTTACTCGTAAGGACGGGCGGCAACAAATTCGCCGCATTGTAATGAAAATGTAAACGGGTTTACACCCGTAAAGGATACTTTAAATATGGATTTAATAATTGTGGAGTCGCCTTCAAAGGCGAAAACGATTTACAAGTACTTAAAGGGAAAATACCGCGTGGACGCTTCGGGCGGACACGTAAGGGACTTGCCCGAACGCACGCTCGGAGTTAAAATCACGGACAATTTCGAACCGCGTTACGAGATAACTCCCAGCAAAAAGGAAGTTATTAAAAGGCTTTCCGACGAGGCGAAAAAAGCCGACCGCGTTTATCTTGCAACCGACCCCGACCGTGAGGGCGAAGCTATAAGCTGGCATTTGCAGACCGTTCTGGGAATGGACGAAGAAGGACTGAACAGAGTCGAGTTCAACGAAATTTCCCCCAAAGCCGTTATAAACGCGCTCAAAAATCCCCGCAAGATTAACTATAATCTCGTGGACGCACAGCAGGCGCGCAGGGTGCTCGACAGACTTGTGGGTTACAAGCTCTCGCCCCTTTTAAACAACCGCATACAGGACGGTTTGTCCGCAGGACGCGTGCAGTCCGTCGCTCTGCGTTTAATCGTTGACAGAGAGAGGGAGATAACCTCGTTTATACCCGAAGAATATTACACCTTTACGGCGAACCTGACGGATACGAACGGCAAGCATGCTCCCTTTAAGGCGGTTTATCATCTTAAAAAGAGCGGCTCGTCCATAGACGCCCGGTCGGCTAAAGAAGCAGAAGAAATTTTAAAGAAGGGCGCTTTCTCCGTAACCAAAGTAAAGAGCGGCGTAACCAAGCAGCACGCCCCCGCGCCTTTTACCACTTCGTCGCTTCAGCAGGACGCTTCCAACAAGTTCGGAATGTCCTCGCCCGAAACGATGATGGTTGCCCAGCATTTGTACGAAGGTATGGAAGTCGGCGGCGACCATATCGCGCTTATAACCTATATAAGAACGGACTCCGTGCGTATTGCGGCGGAAGCCCAGCAGAATGCCTTGGAGTTCATTAAAAACACGTTCGGCGCGGAATATGCACCGGAGAAGCCCAATTTTTACGCCACGAAAAAGGGTGCGCAGGACGCGCACGAAGCTATTCGACCCATCAATCTTGCGGTCACGCCTGCAAGCGTAAAAGAGTATCTGGATAAAAAACATTATAACGTTTACAAGCTTATTTACGACAGATTTATCGCATCGCAGATGGCGGAAGCGCAGTACAATTCCATGCAGGTGGAAGTGACCAACTCGGGCTACGTTTTCAAGGCGAGCGGCAAGGCTATGCTGTTCGCCGGCTATACGGCGGCGTATCAGCAGGCGGTTAGCGGCGAAGCGGAAGAAGAGGAGAGCGGCAAGCTTTTACCGCCTTTGGAAGAGGGCGACGCGCTTGGTCTCGTTTCGCTCGCGTCCGAGCAGAAATTCACCCGTCCTCCGCTCAGATATACCGACGCTTCGCTCGTCAAGACGATGGACGAAAAGGGTATAGGCAGACCTTCGACCTACGCTTCGATAATCTCCGTGCTCACCAAACGCAAGTACGTGGAAAAGGAAGGCAAGTATATGAAGCCTACCGACGTCGCGTATAAAATCACGGATATGCTCGTGCATTATTTCGACGATATTATGGACGTCGGCTTCACCGCAAAAATGGAAGAAGACCTCGATAAAATCGAGGACGGCGGCGTGGATTGGCACGCTATTATATCCGACTTTTACCCTTCGTTTGCGGAAAAGCTGCGCACGGCGGCGTGCGACGGCGACGAGCAGACGGACGTCGTTTGCGAAAAGTGCGGAAGCCCTATGATAAGGCGCACAGGCAAGTACGGCAAATATCTGGCTTGCTCGAATTATCCCAAGTGCTCCAACATCGTAAGCGAAACGGAAGCGGAAATTTCGGACGTGCGCTGCCCCAAGTGCGGCGCGAATATGGTGGTAAAGAGCGGCAAGTTCGGCAAATTCCT
>CAZACR010000010.1:0-20942 GCA_964483715.1 uncultured Clostridia bacterium | reverse complement strand
ACTTCCTCTTCGCCCTCTTTTGCCTTTTCGTAAATAATGCGCATTGTTTTCTCCGTTTAATATAATAGCATATTTCCCCTTAATTACGGAATATAAAACGCCTAAGTTGCCGCAATTTGCGTTTATGTTGCATTAAAAAAAGCGGTAAACAAGTTACCGCTTTGATTTATTTTGAAGTCATACATGCATGCGCAAGGTTTTTGCTTAAGTTTACGAACCCTCGCCAGAAAGCCGGGATATCGTCCATTAAGGCGAACGCTTCGTCCTTTTGCTGTGCGTATGTGTCCTTATAAACCGCAATTACCGTACCGCCCGAATAGGTGTCCCCGAACGTTATGCCGCCGACGGCGTGACCGCCTACCGCAATATACGCACCGTTGGAATAACCGCCGAACGTGAATAGCCCGACTGCGCAGCCGCCGAACGAGAAACAACCCACCGCGCAGCCGCCGAACGCTATCAAAGCGCTTATCGCTAAACCGCCGAAAGCCGCAAACACTCCCACTGAAACCGCACCGAGGGAAGCAAGCCCCAGAGCTATCATGCCCCAGGCAAGTACGCCTAAGCTAACCAGCCCGAACGACACGATACCTACCGACACGAGCCCGAACGCAAACACGCCCTTTGCGACCCTGCCGAGCCCGATATTGACGTGAACGAGAGGCAAGCCGAACAGCGTAGTTTTGCTTTTATACTCGAAATAGGGCAGTCCACCCGAAAAGTTTAAGCCCCACTTCGGCGTATCGGCGTGCTCTTCCTTTTGCGCGTTGCTTTCCGCGTCGGTCAGCGCTTTACCGCCGTTGTATTTTATAAGGTAGTCGATAGAACAGCCGAACAATTCGCTCATTGCGATAAGCGTATCCGTTTCGGGGAATGCCAAATCGCTTTCCCAACGCGAAACCGCCTGGCGGGTAACGTTGAGCTTATCCGCAAACTGTTGCTGTGTTAATCCGAGTTTTTTCCTCTCTGCCGCAATTTTTTCGCCCGTGGTCATACTTTATTTCCTCCTGTTGACATTATCAAGCATACCGCCGCGCGGTAAAAAAGTCAACAACGGCGGGTTTATCGGTGTAACTTTTGAATTGCTTTTGAAAAAATAGCGCCCCGCGGCAAGCCGCGGGGCGTAATTTGTTTATTCAGCTTAGTTCCAGTTACCGAGGAATTTAAGCATAGCGTAAGGCTCCGCTAATTTGGTTGTTTCGCCTTCTTTGAGGAAGAACGACCATCTTTCTTCGCTCAAACCAAGGTTAGTATTCCAGAAGCTGAGGTTGCTTACTTCGCCGAATATTATTGAGTCACTGTTTACTTCGAAGTTGGAGTTGTGGTCTTCGAATCTTGCGTAGCAGTTCTTAACCTGCGCGTCAGCAGTACCTGCATATCTGCCTACGATACCAGAGCAGTTCTTTTCTGCTGCCGTTGATGCGGTAACCTTCTGCGTGTAGAAGAGTTTGCCGTTGAAGAGACAGTTGGTGATTCTGAGAACGCCCGCACCCGTATTCTGGCTGCCGAGGATACCGCCGACGTATGTTCTGCCGCAGAGCACCGAAATGCTGTAGCAGTTGGAGATACTAAGGACGTCTTTTGCGTTTCTGTCGTCGTATCTACCGACTATAGAACCTCTGAACTGGTTGCCGACGTCGCCGAAGTAAGCGTCCATATAGCAGTTGGAAATATAGCTCTGCGTAGCGCCGTTAGCACTGCTTGCCTGAATATCACCTACGATACCGCCTACTCTCGTACCGGTTAAATCTTCTCTGCGGATATAGTACTGCGTACCTGCCGCAAACTCTTCGGCTACCGTATAAACTTCGCCGTTCTTGGTGTAGTAGATATCTTCAGCAAAGTTAGCTTCGGTTGCGGTCGCTTCCACATAAGCCACGTCGTTTACGAGCGAAACCTGATCGATGTACACCGTGCCGTCCATAATCTGACCTACGAGTGCGCCGACTCTCTGTGCGCCGGTAACTTTGATATTCTTCATTGCTACGTTGTAGATATAGCCGCCGTAAGTGGTTGCGAAAATACCTACCTTATTTTTGCTGCCGTTTACAATTTCGAAGTTTTCGAACTTGATATTTTCAACAGTACCGCCCGACAAACGATAGAACAGAGCACCTTCTTCGTCGTTAGCCGCCGTAACCTTGAAGTTGCTTACGGTGTGTCCCAAGCCGTTGAGCAAGCCGCTGAAGCTCTTCTTCTTGCTGGTAACGTCGCCTGCCCAGTTCGTTTCGCCCGAAAGGTCGAGGTCGGATTTAAGGAGATAGATAGTAGCAGAGTTGTTGTTAACCATCATATCCTTGAATTCGGAAATGTTTGTGATATCCTTCGTCTTAACTTCTACCGTTCCTACCTGCGAGGTTACATCACCGTGGATATTGCACATTACGTAATAGATGTAGTAAGCGGAAGAATTGTCGTTTTCAAAATTGAAGGAAATGTTATCAGCACGGAATTCATAGACCTTGCCGTTTGCAATAACCTGCTCGGCAGTTATATCGTCGACAGCGGTCTTACTGGAATATGCATACAACTTACCGGTAGCGCTGTTAACCGCACCCGAAATGGTGTAACCGTCGCGGTATACGGAAACGGAAGGCGTATCGCTAAAGTTTACGTTAGCAGTGGGACTTGCAACGTAAATAGTGTAAGTGAAATCCTTGCTCTGAGTCCCGAGTTTAGCCGTGTAAGTAATGTGATAGATACCCGCAACGTTAGGGGTGAAGTGATGGATTTGTACGGGTGTGATTTCCTTGTCGGAAGTAAACATAACCGTAGTTTCAACGGTATATGCGCTTTCTTTAAGAAGCTTGCCGTTGTAGTCCGCCGCGTTCTGTACTACCATGGTAGGTTGTTTAACGTTATCGAACTGGTCGAAGATAACGAGGTTTTCCTCTACGCCTTCGATTACTGCATCACCGAGCGTGGGGACGTCCGCCTTTACGGTAATAACGAAAGTCTTTTCCAGCGTAACGGTAGCGTCTTTCTTACTCGTAACTTTAGCCGTAAGCGTAACCTGCTTATCTTCAGCCGCGCGATATACTATAGCCCTTGAATCTTTCGTGCCGGAAGGGCTTACCTCATCACCGGGCTGAATAGCTATAACATTTTTGTCGGAGCTGGACCATTCAATCGAAACGTCTTCCATGCCGATTATCAAATCGAAGTCCTGGAACGTAGCGTTTATATTGGTGTTAAGATCAAGCGCTGCTACTGCGGATTTAACTGCCGCATCAGCCGCACTGCTCGCATTGGACGCATTGTAATAACCGTAATGCTCGTACTCTGCCCACGTTCCCTTTGTCAAATCAGCACCTATCTTGTTGCTGTCGCCGAATAGTGTGGAATAATCTTTGATTTTGAGCATACTGCCCATATTGATTGACCCGTCGGCATTGCGGTACGTTACATGAACGGTGTTATTGCCCTTGCCGCTGAGGTTGTATTCATAGGCGTATACGGGTTTGTTAGCCTCCGTGCCTGTTTGCGTCCAGGTGGAAGGAAGCTGTTCGAATATATCGGCAGTAATTGCGTTTACGCTTGTGCCCTTCTGCGCATAAGCTTCGGTTCTGTCGGAAGCGTCTACGCATTCCGTGAACTTATTAGCCTTGCCGCTGCCCATATCCATATAGGAATACTCAACCGAGCCTCTGTATTCGTCGGGAGCAACCGTGGTTATGTCCTTGTTTACGGAAACAATGCCGGACATAAGGTTGTAGCTATATGTCTGTCTGGAAAGGTTAATGTTTCCGCTGTTGCCGTCAGCAGCAATACCCGTACTGCTAAGTGTAATCTGACCGAACGTAGAGCTTGTAGGCTCGTTGTCGATACCTGCGGAGTTGTTATACGACGTTACGTTTTTGATGCTGAGTACGCCGGGGTTGGAGTTATCCGTTACGCCGTGCATACGGTTATAGAAGGAAAGACAGTTGTAAAGATAAACATCGCCTTTCATTACCGAACCGCCGAGCTTGAAACCGTTGCCGTCGCCGTCGCGGGTTAAGTAGCTGTTAGTGTTCACTTCATCGAACTTGTCATTATAGTATGGGAAACGAGCGTTGTATTCCTTTTGCGTTTCCCAAATATAGCCGTTTTCAAACGCTACGCAGTTGTAAAGGATAACCGCACCGATGTTACCGCTGTCTACCTTTGCGAACAAATCCCAGCCGTCATCCGAGTTACGGTATGCGATACAGCCGTCGAAAATGTTGCTGTAACCTACCGTCAGCTTAGCCGCGAAACCATCCGCGTTCTCGCCGTATGTTTCGTTATCATAGTTATTGAATGAAGTGCAGTTTTTAATCAGGTTGTAGCTGGGCCATTCCTCGATGTTTGTGTATTCGCTGTAACTTCTGCCGAGCTGTAATCCCGTGTCGCGGTTATTATAGAATTGGCAATTCTCCACAACGTTATAGCTGCCGCCGATATACATACCGTTATCGCCAGCGCCGCGGATATCGACGCCGTACCAATAATAGAAATCGCCGTCTATCTGAACGCCGCGGTTATTACCGTCGAACGTCATAGCGTAGAAGTCTATAACCGTTTCCTGCGTTTCGTCCGTGCATTTGATAGTTATATACTTATTGTATTGCGCGCTCCGGCCTATTCTGATACGCTTATCCAATTTATAAACGCCGGGCTTAACCAAAACAGTATCACCTGCCGCAAGCACGGTCTCCATACTTGCGCCGCCGTCATTCAACAATGAATAAATATTGAAAGGATTTGCTTCAGAGCCGTCACCTTCGCCCTCTGCAACGTCAGGTGCAACGTAATACGTTTTACCTACGGAATTGTTTATCTGAATATTGTAATTGCTTTCCAATGCGTTTACAAAACGGGTTGTTTTGTCTTCAGCTGTGAAGCTGAGTGCCGTAGCCACGCCGCCGAGAACTATCGAGGCAGACAACGCACCGGCGATTATCGCCGCATTTACTTTTCTACTTTTAATTCTTTTCATCGTACTCTACCTCCTTAATCAGTTATAAATAATTTCAACGCCGTAAACGTTAAGTCCGCTTGCCTGGCACGCAACATAATACGTTCCTGCAGCTTCTACTTCCCATTCGAGCTTGTAGAGCTTATCTCCGGGACATTCCTGTGCAGTTCCGATTATTGCGTCGGGCGTCTCCGTCTTGTCTACAAACGTAGAATCGTAAAGTGCTACCTGTCTCGTCGCAGAACCGCTACTCGACATTGCGTATACTACTATCTTCGCTTTGCCCGTCGTCATTATTTCCAGACTTCTCTGAACTGCCTTGCCTTCGCCGCCGAGTTTTACTCTCTTCGTGAAGCTTCTGTTGTTCGACGAGTCGCTTGCGTCCGTGTAGCTCTTTGCATTATCTTCTATTACTACGCTCGCATCTGCCGACGCCGTTATGCTAAGCACGCCGTCTTCTACTACCGTCTTCTCCGTCAACGTTCCGTTCGTGAATTTGTCAGAACCGATTGTTATAGTCTGTTCAGTCATAGAAGGCGCAGCCTCTGTAGTGATTTCAACGCCGTAAACGTTAAGTCCGCTTGCCTGGCACGCAACATAGTACGTTCCCGCAGCTTCTACTTCCCATTCGAGCTTGTAGAGCTTATCTCCGGGACATTCCTGTGCAGTTCCGATTATTGCGTCGGGCGTCTCCGTCTTGTCTACAAACGTAGAATCGTAAAGTGCTACCTGTCTCGTCGCAGAACCGCTACTCGACATTGCGTATACTACTATCTTCGCTTTGCCCGTCGTCATTATTTCCAGACTTCTCTGAACTGCCTTGCCTTCGCCGCCGAGTTTTACTCTCTTCGTGAAGCTTCTGTTGTTCGACGAGTCGCTTTCATCCGTGTAGCTCTTTGCATTATCTTCTATTACTACGCTTGCATCTGCCGACGCCGTTATGCTAAGCACGCCGTCTTCTACTACCGTCTTTTCCGTCAACGTTCCGTTTGTGAATTTGTCAGAACCGATTGTTATCGTTTGTGCCTGACCTGCGGAACTGCCTGCCGCTTTTACGGTATAGGCAACTTCCGTCTGAACAGTAGTTTCCTTGCCCCTGAAATTCTTATAAATATAGCTTACGGTTGCCTTTCCGTCGTTAGTCGCCTGGTTGGTCGCTACGCCGTCAACCTTAACGTCGTCTGCGCCGACTTCTACCTGGCGGCCGCTCTTATAAGTAACGGTATACTTCCAGGTCTTGGACATCGTGTTTGCACCGACTTCCTGCTGAACCGAACCGGTTTTAAACGCAATGCTTTCAACCTCGTCAAAGATATCGATAACTATAAAAGTTTCCGTCTGTTTGCCGTCAAGCGTAGCCGTAGCCCAAACGTTGTACGAGCCTTCGCCTACGTTGTTGAGGTCGGTTATTTCTACGTCCCCTTTATAATATTTAAGGGTATACTGCACGTCGCCTTCTACGTCAATGCCGTTCTCTTTATGTATTTTAACGGCAAAATCGTCCATGGGGACGTCCATAGTCAAAGAAGAATCGAGGGTATAGTTAGTCGTTCCTTTATCAATGACTATACCTACGTTAGCAACGGTATAGTTGCAGACCGTACAAGTGAAGTTGGAGTCAAACGTATGACTTTCCGGATCTGTAGCAGTGCCGTGTCCGCAATTATCCTTCTGCCAGTGATTATCCACATCGCTTTCGTATGCGCTGTATGTATGCGTGTGCTGATAGTTACAAACGGTACATTTATAGCTTGCGTCATACGTATGCACGTGCTGGTAGTCGCATACGGTGCACTTATAGTTTGCATCGTAATCGTGTGCGCCCAAGTCAGCCTTTTCGTCAGTGTGTTCGCAAGTAGCCGCATGCCAGTGGTTCGTTTCGTCAGTCGACCAATCGCCGCTATAAGCGTGCTTATGCGAGCATCCCGCTGCTGCTATAGACGCGGCGATAGCACTTGCGAGAAAAATCGACGAAACAAGAATTCTTGATTTCTTCATATTTGCTTTTCAGCCCTCCATATTTTTATCGGAACAGGTGTTTCCATGTTTACGGGCATACTGCTACCGATTATTTATCATATTCAATTATAAGATATTTAAGTCAATCCGTCAAGTTAAAAATGAAATTAAAGTACTTATATTGTAACAAATTTACATAAAACGCCGTAGTAATTTTATCCAATCGTTCATTTAGACGAAAATCAAACGCGGCGGTGCGTTTTTGCTAAACGCACCGCCGCAAATCTTTTGGCAAAAGTTTATATTCAGTTCATCTGCATAACTTCGGTATACGCCATTACGAACGGACCCGTACCCTTTGCGTCGTTTTCAACTACGGGTTCGGAAATGTAATATTCGTAACTGCCGTCGCGCCTGCGGTTGGTTTCGGGTCCTAAGCCCGCAACAAGGCAAATGCCGCCGAGGTTGAGCTTGCCGTCCGTCTCAGTAAGGTATTTATTGCAGATACCTTCGAATACGCGCTTGCCTACTAAAGCAAAACGCTTATCCACAGCGCCTAATCTTGCGCCCTTCATCATCGCGTACGATATCATCGAAGAGCCGCTCGTTTCCGCATAGTTGCCCTTTTCGCCGATATGGTCAACAACCTGCCAGAACATATTCGTATCCTTGTCTATGTACTGCTCCAGCCCCTCTATCGTGTTTTTGAAAATATTGCAAAGCGCCGCCTTTTCTTCCTTTGCGCTTTCAGGAAGATAGGAAATCGCGTCGATAAGTCCTACCGTATACCAGCCGATTGAGCGCAGCCAGAAGTTTTTGGAAAGTCCCGTCTGCTTATCCGCCCAGAACGCTTGCTTAGAGCAATCCCAGCCGTGATAATAAAGGCGTTTGTTCTTGTCGTACATATGGTCGTAAATTGCGTTGAACTGCTTGATTATCTCCGAAAAGTCGCCGTTGCCGCGGTTTACTACATAGCGCGTATAGAACACTTCGGACATATAAATTCCGTCCAGCCATACCTGGTTGGGATAAATCTTCTTGTGCCAGAAGTTGCCGTACTCTGTACGGGGCTGTCCTTTTATCTGCGTATACAGAAGCTCTATCGCCTTATTGTACTTTTCCTTGCCCGTAATTTCGTACAAATCGAAAAGTATTCTGCCTTCGTTGAGGTTGTCGAGATTGTACGTTTCCACATCATAGCCGCGGATAGTGCCGTCCTCGAATACGTAGTAGTCTACAAAGTTATCAATAAAATCAATGTACTTTTTATCGCCCGTGAGTTTGTATATGGAATACAGCGAGGTCATCATACAGCCGTCTATGTAATTCCACGCGGGTTTTTTACCCTGACGTATATTTTCTATATTCCAGATGGGAGCTTCGGGTTTGGTTTCTTCAATCAGTCTTTGAATGTATTTGTCTATTATTTCGTAATTCATTTCCTATATTCTCCGTGGCTTAAACAATGTTAAGCTCGCCGCAATTTTTCCTTATTATGTTTTCACCCTCGACGCCTTCGAACGTAACGTTTTTGAGAGTTACCTTTTCCACGTTGTCGATATACACGCCCTCTTTGCAGTATTCGCGAACGAATTCCAGCATTGCGGGCTTATTAGGTTTAGCGTCCTGCTTGAACGAGAAGCTTACGTTTTCCAGTAAAATTTCCTTTACGGGCTGTTCCACGAGGCCGTCGAAGTAGGCGCACATACATTCGCAATCCGTACACTCGATATCCCTGAACACAAACTTGCCCATATACGGCGTATCGTCGCCGACGGGGTGTTTTTCACGCGAATACACATATTCTGTGTGTCCGTCGGGGTCGCAGAAATAGTACATATTGATTACGAGCGGCGTGATTACGTTTATCATTTTGATATTTTCGAATACTACGCCGTCGATAATGCAGTCCTTACCCCTGCCTCTGCGCGATTTTATTCTCAGTCCCCTGTCCGTGTGCTTGAATACGCACTGGCATACGGTGAGATTTTTTACGCCGCCGCTTATTTCACTGCCAAGCACGATAGCGCCGTGACCGTCCTGGAACAAGTCGTTGCGGATAGTGTGATGGTTTGCGGGCGTCTTGTATTTCGAGCCCATATACAGCTTGCCAGATTTAAGGGCTACGCAGTCGTCGCCGACCGAGAATACACAACCCACAATCTCAACGTTGTCGCAGCTTTCGGGGTCGAGACCGTCGGTGTTAGGTCCGGTATAGGGATTTTGCACCCTTATATCGTAAAAGCCGAGGTTTTTGGAGAAGAACGGATGCAGGTTCCACGCCGCGGAGTTTTTGCAGGTAACGCCGTGGAAATACACGTTTTCGCACTTGTTAAGCGTAACTAAGCGGGGACGGGCAACCTCTCTGCCCTTAGGTCTGTCCCACCACGTTGATTTGTCGGCGTTGCCGTTGATAGCGCCCTCGCCGACGATTTTTATATTTTTCTGCCTGCGCGCCGAAACGAACGACTGGTGGCAGGGATAGGGATTACCCTCCCACGTGGCGAGCACTTCCTCGCTGCCGTCGGGCAAATTTATTTTTGCGGGCACGAAAGGATAATGCTCCTCGACGATATCGCCGAGCAGTTCGCCACCCTTTTGTATTTCCAGAGTTATATCGGAGGTCAGCACTATGGGACGGACGTAGAAGCTTCCTTCGGGAATTACCACCCTGCCGCCCTTGGGGCAGCTGTCTATAGCGCGCTGAACGTAATAAGTATCTTCCGAAACGCCGTCGCCCTTTGCGCCTAAATCTTTGACGTTGATTGTCGCCGTAACCTTGTCCGTGCGGAATTTAACCGTAAAATCACTTAAGGTAGTACCGACAACATACTCGGTGTCGGGTTCGAGGTTGAAAAGCGAGAATACGTTGCTGTCATTTTCCTCCCCTAACGTTTTACCGTTGATCACAATCTTATATTTTTGCGGGCTGTAATAGGGGTTGGTATTCTCCAACTCGAAGCTCGCGGAAGAACAGGACACGAAAAGTTGTTTAAACATCTGCTATTTCCTCCTCTTTGTTTTTCTTACACTTTTTGACGAGAAAAACTATCAGGTCTTTTATGCCGATAAACGCCATATCTGCTATCAGACAGAACACACCGAATAACAGCGGTTCTACTCCTACGTAAATTAAGCTTTCCGAAGAGGGATTTGCCAAACCTATCAGCAAATTCAATCCCTGATACATATACATAACCGCAAATGCCACAATCAAATAATACACTATGTTGGTCAAAAAAGTCCAATATTTTTTGAAAGGAAATGGAAACATAATGTAAGGGTCATACTCCTTTTCGCGCGATTGAAAATACCTAAGCGCGGGATTTACCAATACGTCCGTGACTATTCCGAGAACTATACCAATTAGCAATACTCTGTTTTCGTCGCTGGCAATAAACTGCCCCAATCCCATTCCTATTAAATAGTAAACGCAACCAGCAAACCAAAATTTGATAAAAAACGCCTTAATAAACGTAGGCAATCGCGAAAGCTTGTCCAGTTTGTATGGATTAAACTCCTTGGAGGAAGACTTTTTATATTCTTTCTCTTCGCCGTGTTTAGCAGCCTCTTCGCCGATACATTCCTTAATATTATACGAGACGGGCTCCTGCTTCTCATCGTTTTCACCTTTTAAGGCGGCAACAAGTTCATCCATCTTGTCGGCCTTCAGGTCATAATAATTTTCAATTGTAGTTTCTTTGTTCTTCTTTTTCTTTTTAGACATTTAGTTGTCCTTTATATAGAAGTAACCGACAATTTATATTGCCGGTTACTTGCAATTTTAACTGTTGAATTAGTCCTGAAGGTCTATTTCTTTCATATTTTCCGTAGCGGATTCAACCTTAACACTCGTATCAATCTTCATAATAAGCTTTCTGTACAGAGGAAGCGTGAACAACAATACCAGGAATATCCCCAATAGTATAACGTGCACAATACTTAAAGTAAACGTCGAATTGAAAAGCCCCAAAGCTTCATTTCCAGCGCTGAAACTCTTATACTCTTCCGAGCTCTTAATAATTCCGTTATACGCGATTTCACAAACTATCATCGCCGCCGCCATAAACACCATAACTACCAGCATAGGTATGTTTACGTGAAGTTTTATGCCCGACTCTTCCATAGTGAATATAGCTTTGCTGTTTTTCTTTTTTAACTTAGGGAATGTGTTCAGGAACGCTACCAAAATCAGAACTGAGAACAGCGTGTTTATAAACACCATAAGTCCCGCATACTGGATTTTTTCTCCATACGTGATTATTGCTTGTGAGTACGTACCTAAAGTTAAAAGATTGTAAATGCTGACAACCGCAAGAAACAATAAAGCTAATTTTTGCGGCTTACGCTTTAAGGCAACTACCTTCTTTCTGAAAAACTCTTTAACCTTAGCGCCGAAGCTCTTTTTTTCTGTTGCGGGAGGAGTAGATTGCGGCTGTTCGGATACAACTTGGTTATTCTCAAATACTATATTTTCATTATCTGCCATAACAACCCCCTTATCTTATAACCAACGTCGTTTCTTTATCAAAGAAATGCATCTTCTCTGAGTCGAAACCGATGTTTATCTTATCGCCGAACTGGTACGTAGCCCACTTTGCTATTTTGCAAACAACTAATTGTTTATCCGCGATTTTGCCGTGAACGAGCGTATTCATTCCGAGATTTTCATTATTGGTAACGGTAAAAGGGATATCCCCTTCCATCACCATATTTTCGGGGCGTACACCAAGAGTAACTGCTTTACCCTCATAATCTTTAAGCAACGTCTTCTGTTTCGCCGTCAAAGGATACGAGAACAATTCACCGACAAAATTGCCGCCTTCTATCTTGCCTTCGAACATATTCATAGGGGGGAGACCTATAAATGTCGCAACGAAAATATTGTTGGGCTTTTCATATAGTTCAATAGGTTTACCAATCTGCTGAACGTGACCCATAGACATACAAACTATTCTATCAGCAAGCGTCAACGCTTCCGTCTGGTCGTGGGTAACATACATCATAGTAGCGTTCATTTTTTTATGAAGAAGCATAATTTCTCTTCTCATCGAACCGCGAAGCTTTGCATCAAGGTTGGAAAGAGGTTCATCAAAAAGGAACACCTTGGGATTACGAACGATTGCACGTCCCATTGCAACACGCTGGCGCTGACCGCCGGAGAGCTGTTTGGGCTTCTTATTGAGCTGTGTCTTCAAATCAAGAATTTCTGCAGCCGCCATAACTTTACGATGGATTACCTGCTTATCTTCTTTACGTAAAACAAGCGAGAATGCCATATTTTCATAAATAGTCATATGACCGTAAAGCGCATAGTTTTGGAAAACCATCGCAATATCTCTGTCCTTAGGAGGAAGACGCGTACAGTCCTTACCGTCGATTATCAATTTGCCGTTGGTAATATCCTCCAATCCGGCAACCATTCTAAGAGTTGTAGACTTACCGCAACCGGAAGGACCTACTAATACGATAAACTCACCGTCTTCAACATCAAGGTTAAAATCCCAAACTGCCTGAACGCCGCCATCGTATATTTTTTCAATATGCTGTAAATTAACCTGAGGCATTATTCCACCTCCCCTTCGCTATCGGTTTTTGTTTCTGCCGCCGATAAAGAAGGCGCTTCCGCCTCTTCGTTCAAGACTTCGGGGACGGCGGTGACAGATTCTTCCTGTACTTCGCTTGCCGTTTTAACTTCAGGCTTGGGGGCAACGGGCGCGGCATTTTCCTCTTCGGCAAGCGCGCCGCTCAAATCAACGGTGCCGTCCGCAACCTGAGCTTTAAATTTTTCCAACTGCATGGCACGGATATATCCTACAACGCCTGCGAAGATAAGACACGCCGCAGATGCAGCTAGGAAAATAATCAACAAGGCAAAAGTGCCTCCGTCAAACAAAGCCACTTCTCTCATGCCCGAGCGAACCTTCTTAGAGAACGTAGAAACGGGATATCCGAAAATACGTATAATCTGTATTGCCGCGATAACCCAAACCACAAAGCTGAATTTCTTGTTATAGCCTTTCAATTCTTCCGAAGAGAGGAAAATCGCAAGCAATAACACAAGGTTAAGCACGACAGATACGCCGTTTAATATGGTGTAAACATTTTCCTTATTAGTAAATTTAGCCTCAATATCACCGGCAACCTGCGCGTACATTACCATAAAATACAAGCACATAAAAACAATAGAAAGCAGTGCAAGATTGCCAGCTAACTTATTTTTTTTATAGCGCATTATGTCCTTCTGAATAATAGGGTCTTTCATTACGCCACCTCCTCTTGAACGGTTTTACCTGCAAGGAGTTCTTTTTCTCCCTTCATAAGTTTAACCTTCCACATAAGGTTGAGTATAAGCCCAATAGAGCCGATAATCACAAGCGTGTAAACCACAAACCCTAAAGCAAAGTTCCACGTTGACGAAACATATTCGACATTGGCGTTTGCCTCTGCCTTTGCAACATAGAACGCATTTAATACGGGGTCGTTTATGATGCCCATAAATCTGCTCATATATTGACCTATCATAACCATAAGTACTATTGAAACGACAATATTGAAAGTGCAGACTATGCCCGTGGCAACATAATTTGAAATGTAATAATTTCTTCTTTTATTAGTAGAAGTGATATAAAGTAAAGCTGCTACAAGAATCATTATTATAGAAATTATCAGAAGCGCGTTATTAAAGCCTTGAGCATCTACATAAAGCTCTTGTGCAGGGCGAAAGACAGGGTCATAATTAGGCTTACCTTCTTCCTTTGGACCAAGACTAATGCCTATATTAGCAAGTCCTCCGCTACAGAATATAAAGCAGTAAACTGCCGACAATGCGCCGAGAATAAGTGTTACTAGGCACATTATCCTTTGAAATTTCATTTGAGTTTTCATTTACTCCCCCAAATACATTGTGCCGCCCCCGCGCCCGCAAGCGCGGGGGCGCACAAAATTGCCATATTTATACTTTTAAAGTATTACTGTTTGATTAGAAGTTAACTACAACGCCCTGCTGGTCGTATTTGCCTTCATATCCCTTGAAGATAATCCAGTGGAATATGCTGTAGAACGCCTTGGAATCGCCCGCCTTAGAACCAGTCATGTAATTGAGGTTGCTCTGTGCACTCGAGTTGATTACAGAGCTCTGGTCGGTGGATAGAGGTAAGCCCGTAGGAACTACCGTGTACCACAGGTTAGCAGTAGGAAGAAGTTCGGGGTGCTTAATCGTGCCGTTAGCCAAGCTTACGGAAACCTTGGACGCCTGTTCTGCCGCCTTGGTTGCGGTGAGCTGGTTCTCGAAAGACTGGTCCTTTACGCCCATAGGAAGAGTCGCGCCCATTACTTTACGTGCATAGTTGGTGAAGCTACCGCGTGCGGAGAACTTCTCGTTTACGCCTGTCGTTCCAGTGAAGCTTTCATACAACGCCGTAGTAACCTTAGGGGTCATTTTACCTTTGTAAAGTTCGCCGGTGTAAAGCTTGCCGTTGAACGCGAAGTATTTGCTCTGGTTTTCAGCATTTACTACGTACTGTCCGCCCACTTTCGTAGCTACGGTGTCGATATCAACGCCCGTTACTTCCGTGCCGTACCAGAATCCGTTGGGATTAGTATTGCCGTTCGTGGACTGTGCGCCGAACGTAGAGAGAATCTGTCCGTCGTTGGAGTACAGGAAGTCGATAAACGTAAGAACTGCGTTGAGTTTATTCTCATCGTTTGCAACAGACGCTGCAACCGTAAGACCACCGGTCTTAGTCGAACGCCAGCTCTCGGTAAATCTCATAATAGTTTCTTTCTTACCGTCAGCATTGTCGTCCCAACGCGATACGGGTGTATTGACAGGCGCGAACAGGTAATCGTCGCCTGCGCTCAAATCGTACATCTGCGTGGTCTGCGTCTGAGAATAATCGTACATCATAAAGCCCGTGCCGGGTTTATTTTTGCAGTCGCCCTTCAGATCGCCCGAAGAAATTGTGCCGAGTCCGCCGTTTGCGCCTACATATTCAGCAATAAGCCCTTCTTTTGCGATAAGAGCGAAGTTCTCAAGAGCCTGATAGAATGTGGCGCTTGCGCGCATATCCTGCAATTTGCCGGTCTTGTCAATATAAGTGTACTCATAACGGGAATCTGCACCTCTCTCACCGTAAAGCTGGCAAGCAAGACGAATGATATCGGGAGTTCTGTCGTTGGAGTTATCACGGGGGAAGATACCCGTCGTGCTGAGCGAGTCAAGTCCAAGCACTGCCGAGCTAGTCTTTACTATACGAAGTATTGCCACCAGGTCGTCTACGTCCCAAGCCGCACTGTAACCGTTGAACAGGTCAGATTTCTTAGCATATGCTTTCGAGCCGTCTGCCTTCTTATACGCTACGTCAATATACGCTCTGTAAAGAGTAATGAGCTGTTTGCCCGTAGCCTCGTTGTTCTTTTCAAGAGCCGCATTCATTATGTCTATAATGTTGCCGCTCGAGCCAGCATATGCTTCATTCGCGATTGCCTTATAAGCAACGCCAAGGTCGGCGCTTTCCGATTTAGCCGCAGCCAAAGCCGCGTCGTAATCTTTTACAAGATCGAACGTCGCGCCGCTCGTGTCGCCTTCTACAGTCGTTGCAACGACTATCTTACCTGTAGTTCCCATATAACCGCTTACCGCCGTCGCTTCGCCGCATGCAGCCTTATATGTGTCGCCGTCTACCGTTACGTCTTTATCAAGAAGGTCTACTACCCAGTCCTGACGGATTAAGCAATATCTCTCTATATCGTCGTTACCGTCGAAGTAAGGAGCAACATAAAGTTTCTTACCCTCGCCCGTCGTCGTGTTCATGCCGTCCTGTAACAGCGAGAGATAAACGATGGGGTTAGCTTCGAGGAATGCCTTAAAGTTGGGCATTTTATCGAGGTAGTTACCAAGGTTAAGAATGTTGGACGCGTTGTTCGCCGACTGAATTGCCTTTGAAAGGTCGGAAGTCGCTATCTGAACGGTGCTACCCCACTTATTGTTTGTTACCAAATCACCGAGGTTAGCGCTGGTGGACTTGCCTTCATAGCCGTCTACGAACTTAATATTGAGTCTATCCTGCATAGCCTTCATCGCGGGCTTGAGTCCCTTAGCAGTTGCAGTAGAGCCGTCAGGTAACGTAACTTCGCCCGAAACGTTGCCGTAGAATGCGCCCGTGTCGGCGGAATTGTGTCCGATTGCTATACCGATTTCCGTTCCGGCTGTATAGCTAAGATTAGCAGCTGCGGAAGTGTCCGTTTTCTGCTCGTTCTTGAGATATTCCCAATAGTTTGCCGCCGTTGTCCAACCGCCGGCGTTATTGGTAACTCTGTTATTCAAACCATACTGATCGGTAAGCATTGCGATGAAATTCGTCGCATTTGTACTGGGCTGAGCGTCCCAAGCGCCACCGCCTACGTTAGTCGTAGGAGGTGTAATGTTGTTATCGCTCGAAGGCGTACAACCCGCAATCGACATAACCATCGTTCCTGCCATTACGAGCGAAACCGCAGCAATAGCAATCTTCTTTGTCTTGTTCATTTATTTTTCTCCTTAAATTTATTTATATTTTTGGGTTTAACCCATTTTAACATTATTATGTATAGCCTAACTGACTTTACAAAAGTTTATTCCTTAACACCGCCCATATTTACACCTTTAGCGAAATACTTCTGAATGAACGGATATATTATAAGAATAGGTATTACGGCGCAAACAACCATTGCGTAAATAACCGCTATAGCCGCGAATGATTGACCACCTTTGCCCGTTACCGTACTGATGTAACTTGACCAAGCGTCGCTTGCACTCATACCCGTATCGCCGCCACCTTTGCCCGTAAGCTCCGTATACGTATCAATGAAGTTTCTGATGTAAACCTGAATTGGCCACGAATAATCCTGCGCCGTTCCCATAACTCTCTGTGCCCAGAAGTAGCCGTTCCAACGCGAAATTCCGAAGAACAACGCAACCGTCGCTATTGTCGCTTTACTCATAGGCAGATATACATTTGTAAGAACCTGCATTTCCGTCGCGCCGTCAATCCTTGCCGCTTCTTCGATTTCCGAAGGAACGCCTTCGAATGAGTTTCTGAGCAAGATGATGTTCGTCGCATTCATACCCATAGCGATAACTACCGTCCACTTCAAATCGGTTATACCGATGTTGCTGAATACAGCCGCTGTATTTTGATAGTTGAGATACTGGGGAACGATACCTGCAGAGAACCACATTGTAAATACAAGGAAGAAGTTCCAGCCGTGTCTGCCAAGCAAACGTTTTTTGGAAAGCGCATACGCCCCTAGCACGGAATATATCAAGCACCAAACGGTACCGATACCCGTGAGGAAAAGCGTATTGGAATAGTTAATCCAGAAACGGGAATCCATTACAACGAATTTGAAAGCGTTGATCTGGAAATCTACAGGCCAAAGCACTACTTTACCTGTGTCCAACGCTTCCGAACCGCTCAACGAAGAACTGAGGGCGTAGATTAACGGGTAAACGCACATTATTGCAAATACTATAAGGAAGAAATAAGCGACTATTTTGAAAATCAGCTCTGATACTTCCATTTTCCTTTTCATAATCTTTATTCCCCCTTATTAGTAAAGCGATACGTCGGAAGCCTTACGAGCTATCGCATTCGCGCCGATAACCAGAATCATACCAATGAGGTTATTCAGCATTTCCGCCGCCATACCGTAAGCTTTACCGTAATCGATGCCACCGCTGCCACTATCGCCGCCCGACCAAGAATTCGACAGTGTGGAAACGACTTGCGCCACTTCGTAGTTCCCCGATTTAAGCAACAGGTAAATCTTCTCGTAGCCTACTGAAAGCAAAGAGCCTATCTTCATTATCAACATTATTACGACCGTAGAAAGAATGCTGGGGACAACAACGTATCTCATTTGCGCCATCTTGCCCGCGCCGTCTATCTGAGCAGCTTCGTAAGAAGTAGGCGATACGGCAATTACCGCCGCAAAGAATACTATCGAGTCGTAACCCGCATGTTCCCACAAATCGGTGATTATGTATATAGCCCTGTAAAATTTAGTTGATTCTATAAGACCTTTTTGAACCATATCTGCCGGCGCCCCGAATATCTGGAACAAACGCGACAGCAAGCCCGCCGTCTGGTCAACACCTCCGGTAACGGTTGCCGCCGGTCTGAATAACATTATCGCAAGCGTGGTTACGATAACCGTCGAAAGGAATTTGGGGAGATACGCGCAAACCTGCAAAATGCTACGCGTCACATTGGAGCGCACTTCATTGAAGAACAATGCTAAAATTATAGGCGTAGGAAAACCAAAAAGCAATCCGTAAAACGCCGTTATAAATGTGTTCCTGAACGCATTCCAAAAGCGCGGCGAAATGCTTGCATCTGCGCCAAGCAGTTTTTGGAAGAAATGCAAGCCTACCCACCATTGGTCGTTTACCCTGTCCGCCGTGTCGGGATTTTTGAAACATCCGGTGAGTTCGTACATAGGCATGTACTTCCACATAATGTATACAAAAAGCATCGGCACTAACATTAGGTAAAGTCGCCAGTCGGTTAAGATAGTTCTGCCGATTTCCAACCAGCTTTTTTTCTCAACTTCATCCCTTACACGCTGTTCGTCGGGCAAATAATATTCACCCGCTTCGTTGCGTTCAAGGAAATCGTCATACTTGAGTTTGAACATCTAAAACCCCCTTCATTATCTTTTATCCTATACACTCCCATCATGGGAGAAAATATAGAATTTTGATACCTAACGTAATTTTGGGCAGAAAGCAATATATTTACTGCTCTTCCACCTCGTCTTCACCGTCGTTGTCTTTTATTTCTTTCAACGACCGTTTATTAAATTTTATCGCCTTATCGTATTCATCCATCGAGGCAAGCGCTTGCAAGTCCTCTTCGTTGAGCTCGGTATATCCGTCCCAATGATATTCTTCGGCGTGTTTTACCGTATCCCGCTCTTTTGTGACCTTGAAAAGATATTTCTTCTGGTCAGCGAGCATTCCATCGATTTTTCTTAAAATCAGCAATCCTAAAAGCGCAAACGCGAAATTTAAACTTTCCGCCGTCAGAACTTGAAGCATGGGGGACAGAAAACCTTTGCCCAAACAAACCGACACAACCGATCTGCCCAGCACCAACAAAATAAATGCAAGCAAGGAATACAATGCCGTCAACAGCCACGATCCCACTACTTTTTCCTTGGAAACAAGCAAGAACAAAAACCAAACCAATGCAACAAACGCATTACCTAAGGCGTATACCGCGAATTGCCAGGCTTCCGCACCCATCATCCAACAATATATGGCTCCGTCGATAACAGGAAATATTACACCTAGCCAATTCCAGCGGATTAACACAGTCAACGAAACGAGCAACATTACCGATATCGTAAATGCCATTCCGGGAAACCAGCGCTTAATTGCAAAAATGTTTACAACCTCGCATACGCACATAATCAATAAAAAAACGAATATATCCGCTACTTTATATTGACTGTATGAAATGCGCCCGTTCGTGCTTTTGTTACTCATATCGTTGCTAATAAACAAAAATTGTGCGCTAAAATGTTATAATATCACACTTAGCTTAATCATTATATCACGCGTGAAAATAAAAATCAATACTTTTTTTAATTGTTTCACAAAAAAATTTGTGATATAATAAATGCAATTCCACGGAGGTTTTTTATGTCTTCTGTTATGGTTTCTCCTGCGGACAATTTACAGAATATATTGGATAATTGCCCGGATAATACCACTATATATATGCAAAAAGGGATTTATAACCAAAAAATTTGCGTGCGCGGCAACGGTATAAGGCTGGTCGGCGAAGGCCGTGAAACAACCGTTATAACATGGGCGGATTACGCAAAAAAGCCGCACGCGGACGGCAGGGAGTACAATACATTCCGCACTTTCACAGTGTGTATAACGGGTGAAAACGTACGTCTTGAGAATCTCACGGTAGAAAATTCCAACACCCGGCCCGAAAAAGTCGGTCAATGCGTTGCGCTCTCCGTAAACGCCCGCTTTTTCCGTGCCGAAAACGTGGATTTGCGCTCTACGCAGGACACTCTTTTCACCGCCCCCTTCCCCGACGACCTCATTATAAGATACTCCGGTCTGACCGACGATAAAACTTATTACGAAGGATTTATTCCGAGCGACCAACTATATATGGAGGGCGGCGCGCTGCATATTTTCGTGAACTGCCGCGTTTACGGAACGGTGGACTACGTATTCGGCGGAGCTGAAGCCTATTTTATCGGCTGTGAGTTTATTTCGCTCAACGAAAAGCGCGGAACGGGGTTTGTCGCCGCACCCTGCCACCCTTTGACTCAGGAAACGGGTTACGTATTTGCAAGCTGCCGTTTCACCTGTGGTGGTGCGGACGATAACTCGGTCTTTCTTGCGCGGCCCTGGAGAGATTTCGGTAAATGCGAATTTATCGACTGCAAGCTCGGCAGACACATAAGAGCCGAACTGTTCGACAAATGGAACGACACCTACCGCGACAAAACGGCGAGGTTTGCATACTCGGGGTTAAGCGGCAGGGGCGACCTGTTTCCTGTCAGCTGGAGCAAGCTTTTGAGCGGCGAACGCGTGAACGCACTTAAAGAGCGCATTGCAAAATTAAAATAAAACAAAACATATTATAAGCGCCCGTGCATTTCCTGCACGGGCGCTTTATGTTATTTTATCACTTATTTTGTAACTTGCCTTGTCAGAAGCCGAAATACTCTTTCGCGTTATTGTAGCAAACGTCTTCGACAATTTTGCCTAGCGTTTCCAGTTCCGACGCAGGGTACTGACCGCTTTCCACCAAGTTGCCGAGCATATTGCAGAGAATTCTTCTGTAATATTCGTGGCGGGGATATGCGAGGAAGGAACGGCTGTCCGTAAGCATACCTACAGACTGCGCAACCAGTCCTACCTGCATAAGCGTTTCGAGGTTCTGTTTCATACCGTCCTGCTGATCGAGGAACCACCAAGCCGTGCCGACCTGTACTCTGCCCTTAACTCCCTCTTTCTGGAAGCAGCCCG
>CAZACR010000009.1:292-21353 GCA_964483715.1 uncultured Clostridia bacterium | reverse complement strand
GTTCGCTTCTGTCCGTTTCCCAATAACAGATAACGGAAACGCTGACTTCGATTTGCTTTGCCAACACCGCCTGGCTTATTCCTTTGCTCTTTCTCAATTCTAATAGTCTTTCTGCAAAAATTTTCATATTTGTATCTTACTCTATATATTGAATAAAATGCTTGACATTCAATATATTGAATGATATAATTTATAAAGAGTTAAAACAAAGGAAATGATATTATGGATAAAGATAATTATGAACTTAACGAAAAGTTAAACGTCACATATAAGGCGGCAAAAGAGGAAGGGCAGGTTTCAGCGGAAAACTTGTTGCAAGAAATAGAGCCGCTTTTAAACGAGTATTTTATCGGCGAAGTTATCCGCGAGGGCAATGCGCTGAAGATAAGCCTGCTTAACGGGCAAAAGTTCAGTATCGTAGCGGAAGAAATTAACTAATTAAAATACAGCGGGCGCGGAAACTTTTCCGCGCCCGCTTTGTTATGCTATTGAAATTCGTTATCTTCTTATTTCGTAATCCTGGTTCATAAGCTTTATAATGCTTTCTTCGTCGTCGGTGATATTGAAGTCGCCGCGCATAGTGTGCTTTATAACGGATGAAGCAACCGCAAAGTTGACGATATCTTCCGCTTGCATCTCGCGCATAAGCGCGTAAATCATACCGCTTGCAAATGCGTCGCCGCCGCCTACTCTGTCGAGAATGCTGAAACGGAACGTCTTGCTTTCGTACGTTTCGCCGTCGTACCACATAAACGCTTTAAGGCTGTTTTCGCTGCCGCTGTGAACGTATCTGATATGTCTGCCGATAGCCTTGAAGTTGTACTTGTCGTGCAGTGCGCGGAAAATTCTGTCCTGCTCCTTGTAGGTGGGGTTCATCGAAAGCCCGTCTTTGATATCTTTGCCGTCCGCACCGGGAAGATTTATGGGTTCTATGCCGAAAAGCACGTCAACGTAGGGCAGGAACGAGGTTATGCAGTCGCGCGCTTCCTGCCAGCCCCAGAGTGCCGAGCGGTAGTTGCAGTCGAATGAAACGGTCATATTGAGCTCTTTAGCGGCTTTGAGCGCACTCATAATGAGCTCGCGGCAGTTGGGCGAAAGCGCGGGGGTAATTCCGCTTAAATGCAGCCAGGTAAAGCCTTTCAGCTTCTGTTTGAAATCTATAGTGGAATAGTCGTACGTAGAGAAAGCGGAGTCCTTTCTGTCGTAGGTTACCTTGCTCGCGCGGACGCCGAAGCCCTCTTCCAGGAAATAAATGCCCATACGCCCGTTGCCGTAAATGCAGGGTGAGCAGTGTACGTCGTTACTTCTTAAATATCTTATAGCCGCCTTGCCGATAGAGGAATCGGGCACGACGGTGAAATACGAGCTGTCCACGCCAAGGTTAGCTAAGGACGCTGCAACGTTGGCTTCCGCACCGCCGTAGGTTACGCGGAATTCGTCCGTGCTTCTTATTTTTTCGTTATTGGGGGGCGAAAGCCTTAAAAGCAGTTCGCCCATAGTTATGAATTTAACGTCTGAAATTGCCATTTATTTTTCCCCTTACAGCAAAAATTGTTTATATTATTATATCATTACTTTTTTTATTTGTACAGAGCAATATTGAAAATAAATACGGAAAATTTTAAATGCGTGCGAATGCGGAAACGGCACGCATTTTTCTATTAAATCAGTTAAATCATTTTTTAATTATGTCGAATTTTGTCATATTAACTGTTTATTATAAAACCGCAAACAAAAGTTTGTAAAAATTTGAACAGGAGAGGAAACAAAAAATGGAAACAAACAAGACAAATGTAGATACGGTTGAATCGGGAATCAGCACTTTATCGGCTGCGGACGGTACTAAAACGGAGTTCAGCAATACCAATTGTAGCGGACTTTTCCAGTATGAAACCGTTGAAGAGCAAGAGGATATGACGGATTATTACAGTACTATGCTTAAAGTTCAGCATACGCCGCTTGACAGCAGATATTTCTGGGCAACGCTGACGATATACCTGTCTAAACTCAACCTTGGGACAAACGCGGCATCGGTGCAACTGCAGCTTGTATCAAAGGAAAACGCTAAGGGAAGTTTCAAAATCAACTCGGAAATTTTCGACTCGCTGCCCAACCATACGTATACGATAAACTTAACTCAGTTTATCGGGGTAAAAAACAGTGTAACGCTGAATTTCGAGCATGCTTACGACGAAGAAACGAACGTGGAATTTTATACTACAGGCGATAATATGCCTAAAATTATTGTAAAATCAGTCAGCAGCAGCGAAATAGCCGCCGACAGAAAGATATTGCAAGTAAAGCGTTATTATAAATCTTTTGATTTGCCTAACGGCGTAATGTTCAATTCGGAACTGGCTTGGGGCAATTCCGCTTTATCATTCTGCGATTTTTCGGCGGATAAAAGTTTATTGAATTCGGGAATATCACATATATTTTTAGGCGGCGGCGCGAATATAGGCTACGGCAAAGGTTTTGCTTTAAACCTCAGCGAACGCATTACCACGGTAGATTACATTTCATACTACGTAGACGCGCTTGGCGATTATTACAGGATAAAAAATGCAGGCTACCTGGAAAACACAAACGGAAATTACAAGCACACTAAAATTAAGCCAAAATTTGAACCAGAACTTTTGTGGGAAGATGAAAATTGTTGGCCTACTCAATGGCTGACGGACAATAAAATAGCAAAAGGCTTTAATAATGACGGATATTTAATGATAGTCAGCGATACGTACGGCAATTACTGCAAATTAACGTATGACGATAAATACCGCATTACGGAACTTGTCAGCGCGAATAAGACAAACCATACCATATTCGAAAAAGACAAGTTCACGTTTACTTATGATTCAAACGGCAATTTAAGTAAGATAAGTTCGGACAATAAAGGTAGCGTAGAATATAGTTATACAGGAAACGATTTAACAGAGATTAAATATCAAAGCGGACTGAAACTGACAATAACATACTTAATGAATAAAATTTCCGCCGTAAAATCGTCGGAAGGGTATAATAGCAGATTTACATACGACTTGAAGTCGCTTAATATCATAGTGGAAAGCACGCTGAATAAGATACCTGACGGTCAAACGGGAACGGCAAGCGAGTTGCAAAAATACACAATAGCGAATAACGCGAATTTAAGATTACAGAACGGCGAGGGATTCGTAACGGTAATAAACGATGAAGAATATTACGGATTCACTGCAAACGGTTCGATATATTCGTATACGCTGGAGCAAAATTCCAAAGTTGTAAAAGCTGAACAATACAACACATCATTATCGATCACGAAAAAATCCGACCCCTCGAAATTGAACGCAACACCGTTCAGAGAGTTTATATTCGCGGAAGGCGAAAAATCGGAAACCGATTATGTACATAACACGAAATTACCGCAAACAACAACGGTAACGAACGTTCCGCTATCAGATGGAACTTCCTCCGATTACACAATTTATTATACATATAATGATTACGGATTGTGTACGAAAGAACAATGCAATATAACGTACAATCTTTCATACAACAATAAGAAAAGTTATACAAAGATAACGGAATACGAATATAACGACAAGTATATGCCTGTAAAGAAAACGAGCTACGTAAGCGGCGAAGAAGCAAAGTACGGAAAAGTAATAGAAGAATACAGCTACGACGGCCACGGTAACCTTACTGAAACGGTAGCGTATAACAGCAAGACGGAAACGCAGAAATTCCGTACTAAAAAGGAATACGACAGCTATGACAGACTTATAAAAGAGTACGACGAAACGGGCGACAGTTATGTGGAGTATTTGTATAAAGGTTATAGCGACAAGGTGTCGCACGTAGCGGTTACGGAAACGGCAGGCTATGCGGAACATACAAAAGAAAACGGGGTTTTGGCGTTCGAGACGACGGAAGACCAGGAAGATATGTCGGACTATTACGACAATATACTTAAAATACAGAGTAAGCCGTATGACAGCAGAACGTTTTTTGCAAGAATAGACGTGAACATGCGTGGAAAATATTTCTACGAAGACGTACAGACGGCGGAACTGGAGCTGCACTCGAAAGGGAACGCAAAGGGCGAGTTCAGCATAGGAACCGAAATATACGAAGCAATACCGAATCATACGTACCGCATAGATGTAACGGAAAAACTGAAAGCACAAAAAAATATAGCGCTTTGGTTATACAACGCTGCGAATGATACGGAAATAGAGTTTTATACTTCGGGACCGGAACAGCCTAAGCTGATAATATCAACAAGACGTCAGAGGCTGAATTACGGCTACGACAACTCGGACAGAGTAACAACGGTAACGGCGACAGGCGACGCGGGAAGTAAACTTGTGAACAACATAGAATATACTTACGGCGAGGTAACGAAGCTGGCGGACAACAGTTCTTTGAGCGTGGAGACGGAGTACGATAACAAGCGCAGGATAAGCAAAACCAAAGTAGGCGGCAACGATATAGAAAGCGTAGTATACAGCGAGAATACGTTAAACGGTATAACGACCAAACGCGCGCAGTTAACGTACAAAAACGGAGCGGTATACAATGCTTCCATAACAACGGACGGAAAAGTAATCACGGCAGACAATTACCGCGCGGAGTATAACGCCGACGGAAGCATATCCAAAGAAATAGAAACGGACAAAGTAACAGGCAAAGTAACGGACGAAATAACGTATACCTACGATAATCTCGGCAGAATTAAAAAAGCGGAAACGAAGAAAAACAACGTTCTAAAGCAGACAACGCAATACGCGTACGACGATTACGGAAAGCTTACGAGCATAGAGCGCAGCGGAGATGGTTTTGAAGGTAAGTATTACTATTATACGGACAGTTTCGCAAGGCGTCTGAGCAGCGAGGTTATACAGGACAAAGTAAGTATATTCTATAAATACGACACGCAGGGCAGGATAAGCGAAAAGGCTTTCCAGACCGCGGAGGACTGTACTGGAATAGATACGCAATATATAACGTATAGCATTTACGGAAACAATGCAACGAACCGTCCGTCCAGACTGACGTATTCGGGCGGAAATTACGTATCGTATTATTACAACGCAGCAGGTAATATATCGAGTATACACGCGAACGACTATTCGTGTATTTACGGTTACGATAAGTTCGGCAGACTGACGGAGGAGTATAACAGTAAGTTCGGGTATAAAAGAGGATACGAGTACGACAAATACGGCAATATAACGAAAGTAACCGAATATGACATTGAAAGCGACGAAGACGTAGGTTCATACACCATTACGTATAATAAAGACAGATTGACGAGTTTTAAGGGTCAGCAATGCGTATATGACAGTATAGGCAATCCCACCTTGTACCGCGGTTACACAGCTACGTGGAATGGAAGACAGCTTACTAATTACAAAGGCATAATGTTCACTTACGACGGCAGGGGCAGAAGAATAAGCAAGGGCGGCATAACGTTCACATACGACTGCGAAGGCAACCTGATAAAGCAAAGCAACGGCTTAAAATTCTTCTACGATTGTCAGGGGGTAACCGGTTTCGAGTACAATAATGATATATATTGCTACCGCAAAGACGCGCAAGGGAATATAATAGCCATACTTGACAGCAACGGCAACGCGGTGGTAAAATACTACTACGACGCATGGGGTAACCAGATTGTAAGCGGAAGCAATACCGCGTTAGGCAACCTCAACCCGTTCAGATACCGCAGTTACTACTACGATACCGAAACAGGCTTTTATTTCTTACAAACGCGTTACTACGACCCCGAAGTAGGGCGTTTCCTTAACATGGACAGTACAAATTATGCTGACCCTGAAACAGTACACGGACTTAACCTGTATGTATACTGTGGCAATAACCCTGTAATGAACGTCGATCCAAATGGCAATGCTTGGTGGAATTGGCTAATTAGTATTGGCTCGATAGTTGGTGGTATTGCATTAAGTTTTGTTCCAGGTGGGCAGGGGCTTGGTGCTGCATTATTTGTGTCAGGCATTTCTATGACGGCATCTAATATAATGACAGCCTGTGGGGCATCAGGGAAAACAGCAAGTATTGTAAGCTCATGTCTGGATATTATAGGGGGTATTGCTCTTTGTTTTACTCCATTTGCGGGTCTTGGTGCTAGCTTTATAGGCTCAGGTGTTGGTGGTTTAGCTGGAGGATTTATTAGTGAGGGATTTGGTAAGAGCTTTGAATTAGGTGCGATGATAGGAAGTATAGCTGGTAGTATAATTGGGGCTAATATTTATAAAGAAATAAAAATAAGCCAATTAGCTCGCGCGGGCTCAGTGGTGATAGGCGAAGGGATGAATCGTGTAAACACGGTAGCTCAGGCTACTGGGGCAGCTACTTATGGTGGTATGCCGGGATTTAAGGCATTATCTCATATTTTACCTAGTTCAATTGTGAATCAATTGGGATTGGCGCATAACGCAGGTTGGATAAGATGGGTTGCTAAATCGGGTGTTGGAATAATAGATATCGGACCAATAGGAAAGAATAGCCCTAACTATCTTATGGAAATTCTTTATATTATGAAGTGGTTGTTTTAATTTTTTAAAGGAGAGTATATTGTGTCAGCAAAATATTTTGAAGGTAGTGATGGCTGGTTATTTGCAACTTTAAAGTTAATTAAAAAAACAACGTTAAGATTGCCAATTATATTAAGTATAGGAGACACATTAAATCATTCTATTTTTACGTTAGAACAAATTAATAATGGTTTAAGTCGGTTGGAGAGTGAAGGATATATTAAATTTGTTAAAGACAAAATGTGTTTAACAGATAAAGCAAAAGTATTTATTAAATCTAATCATATAAGATTTGAATTATGTATTAACGAACAAGTAAGATATTCTAATTTATTTGAACAAATGCCTTTAACATCTGAAACAATATATAAAGAATATTTTAGTCTAAAAGAATATGAGGAAGCTATAAATAAAGTATGCAAATAATAAATATTTATCAATTTTGAAGTATTCTCAAAAAAGAATTATACGAAAAGATTTACTTATAATATAAAGTAAAAAAGGCGGTTGGAAACAACCGCCTTTTTTCTTTGTCCTTGACAGCAACGGCAACGCAGTGGTAAAATACTACTACGACGCGTGGGGCAACCAGATTGTAAGCGGAAGCAATACCACGTTAGGAATTCTTAACCCTTTCCGTTACCGTGGTTACTACTACGATACCGAAACAGGTTTTTATTTCTTACAGACAAGGTATTACGACCCCGAAGTAGGCCGTTTCCTTAATATGGACAGCACAAATTATGCCGACCCGAGCACGGCAAACGGATTAAACCTATATGCGTACTGTGGCAACAATCCTGTAATGTATTCAGACCCGACGGGAGAATTTTGGTTAACATGCTTAATTTTAGTTGAAGCTGGTGGTTTGTTAGGCGGTGCGTTAGGTGGTTTCTTAGGTGGTAGCATAATTAACGGGTTAGCTACTGATTCTGGAATTCAAAATCAAAACGTTCCTCTTTGGGTTGCAAGTCTTATAAAGTTACTTTATGGCGCATAAATTTCGGTGGTGTTATGGGAAAAGAAAAATATAAAGATATGTCTCATATTGCGGTTCTACTAAATCATAGCAAATTTTTTAGTGATAGTCGAAGAAAAATCATATTACAATATATAGTGCTCTGTGTCATGATTTTCTTTATAATTGTTTCACTTATAATTATGATATCTTGGGAACAACAGGAGAGTTCAATGTCTATAGCTAAATTTTTAGTTATTTTGTTATGTTGTACTTTAGTTTGTAGTTCTATACCTATCGTTTTATTAATATTAATTATAAAGAATGAAAAAATAAGAAATCAAGTAAATTTATGGCTTGAAGATGCTGTTCAAGTTGAAGCTATTGCAAAAAGAATTGACACTAAATATTGGATTGGTTTACCTTTAATTAAATTGCAAGTAGAATTCAATTTATATGGTATACATTATATTCGCACTACGGAAAGTGAACTTCGAGGTAAATTAGATTTAGGAAGACCTTTAGGATATTTTGCTCATTTAACAAAGTATGCAGATAGAAAAATCAATATATTATATTCACCAAAATATGACCAAGTTATGATTCTAAAAGACTAATTTGTGTTGCAAAGTTAGGGGCGGGGAGTAATCCCCGCCTCTTTTCTATTTTGATTTAATTACTTTTCTATCGTTTCCAGATTTAAACTTTTAAGCGTGTAGGTAACAGTTCCCAAACCGAAAGATATAGGAGTGGTTATTCTTAAAAGTACGCTTTTGGAATAGTTCACTTCGCTGTTCTCTACCGTCGAATACCACACAGTAGATGCAGGACCGCTCATAGCAGAGTTTATGGAAAGCGAAACTGCGTTGAAACGGTAGTTTCTTTCTTCTTCGTCCTCGCCGACCGTATCGTCGAAGAAGATATAGTCGGGACAAGATTTAAGCGCATTGATAATCTGTTTCTGTTCCTCGTTTTCCTTGTCGAGCTTAACGGCGGAGGTACAAACTGCGTTGCATGTCTGCAAAACTCGGTCCTGCGGTACGAATACGTTGAACGTGTGCGTAGCGCCGCCCGAAAGGTTGAACGCCCTCACAGCCGCCCTAAGCTGGCTGTTTTCGAACAAGGAATATCCGACCTTATCCGTAACGGACACTTCT
Organism: uncultured Clostridia bacterium; assembly: GCA_964483715.1. GTDB lineage: Bacteria > Bacillota > Clostridia > Christensenellales > Borkfalkiaceae > Coproplasma. Next base: position 12,702 of record CAZACR010000009.1, on the reverse strand, counting down.
TCTATTTCATTGGCAATTAGGTCTTTGCTTTTTTGATAGGTATGATAAACTGTGGCTTTTGTACAATCGTAGTTGTAGTAAGTTGTGTAGGTGCCGTCAACTTCCGTGTACATGCTTTCTTTTGTGGTTGCGTTTAAGGAGTTGGGCGGGGTACTTTTAATTACCTGTTTCGAATAAACGGGCTGAAGATTATCTCCCGCAAGGCGGTACCGGCACTCCGTTACAATGTTGTCCTTAAAAGAATGACTTTCTTCGTTTTTCGTCAGCACGTATTCGCCCGAAACCGTATATTCCGTCTTGTAAACGTACACGAGCTCTTTCTTGCTTTCCTCGGGCGCGTAACCTTCGGGCAATTTCACTTGCTGTCCGATTTCTGCTTCCGCACTCCAGTCGTAATAATCCATATAGAACTCGGTTTTGTAATTACCGTCCTTATAGTCCACGGAATATGTGGTGTTAGAACCTTTCTCAAGGCTTACGGAATAGGTCGCAACCTCTTTATTGCTAAGCCAGCGGTTGCTGAAATTGCTTTCAACGGAAGTGGAAGTTCTCACGTTCCAATTCGCGCTTGTCGCCGTTTTCGCGGTGTTGGCGGAATTTGAACAGCCCGCCGCGCTTATTACGCCGAGCGTTGCAACCGTTACGGCTAAAATTTTGGTAAATGCTTTCATAGCTAAGATTATAGCATATATTTTTTATAATGTGCAAACTTTTACGCGCCAAATAATTAAATTTTTAGCCGCCTTGTGATATAATGGAGAAAAGGATTAAAGTTGGTTATGGCAAAAGCTTATATAGCGCCCATTCTCTCCGCGGCGCTCACGCAATTCAAGCAAATAGTAAAAGAGCACGAAGCCCGGGAAAGCGACGGCGATAAACGCCTAGTCGTATTCTGCGAGGACAGGCTTTCGCTCGTTGCCGAGCGCGCCGTTTGCGAAGCGGTAGGCGGTACGTTCTCCGTAAGCGTGTTCACGCTTTCGCGCTTTTTAGCTGTGGAAAAGGGCAAGCAGGAAAACGTGCTCACAAGCCAGGGCTCGGCTATGGCTATCCGCAAACTCATAGAGGAGAATGCGGACAAGTTATCGCTCTTCCGCAGGTTGTCGACTGCGAACGCCGCGCAGGAGGTTTACGACACGATTGCGCTTTTGTACTCTTCCGAAATCTCGGCGGAGGACATAACGGGCGTGGACGAGGGAAGCGAGCTTTTAAAGCGCAAGCTTCACGATATCGCGCTGCTTTATTCCGCTTACGGCGAATATCTTGACGAAAGCGGTGCGGTGGACAGGAACGCGTATTTACGCCAGCTGCCGCCGGTAATCGAAGCTTCCGAAAAAATAAAAGGTGCTGACGTGCTGTTCCTTGGCTTCAACGCGTTCACGGCTTCCGTGCGGGGGTGTGTGCGCGCGTGCATGAAAACGGCAAGGCAAACGTACGGGATTTTCATAGGCGACAAAAGCGGCGTGCGCCTTTATCAGAACGAAGCGTCTACCGATTTTATAGGTATTGCCTCGGAGCTGGGGGAGAGGGTTATTCCAGAATACGTGCCTTCGTATCTTCCGCCCGAAGCCGAGCTGTTGCGGCGCAACATTTTTAATCCCGACAGCCTCAATAAAAACATTAAAAACACCGCAAGTATGGATATATGTGCCGACGAATACGGTTTTTCGGACAATTCCGTAAGCATTACGGAGGCGGTTGACGAAGAGGAAGAGTGCCGCTTCATTGCGGCACATATCGTAAAATGCGTTAAAAAAGAGGGAATTAAACCGCACAAAATTTCCGTAATGCTGCCCGATTTACCCAAGTACCAGCCCATACTCGAGCGGACATTTTCGGAGTACGGAATACCGTTCTACGCTGACAGGCGCTATCCGCTTTTATCGCATTTTATCTGCTCGTTCGTGTGCGACTATCTTGCGTGCGCGGCGGACGGAATGCGGTTGCAGAGCGTTACGGCGGTAGTCTGCAATCCGCTATTCGGCGCAGTTCAAACCGACAAAGATTTATTCGTTAATTATCTACTTCGTGCGGCTTCGTCGCGCGGGGGCGTTACGCGTGCCATTGACGAGAGCGTGTGCGAAGAGTTAGGCAAAGGCGGTGCGGGCGGTCAGGCTGTGTACAATGCGGTGTCGGCTGTGCGGGAAAAATTTTTAAACGGCAAAAAGCTTATCCCGTTAAAGGGAGACGGCGCAGATTTCTGCGGCGCTATACGCAAACTGCTTTCGCTGTTCGGTGCGGAAGAAAAACTCAAAAAGGACGCGGAGGATAAAATCTTTTCGGAGTACCCCTCCGTGGCGGCGATGTCTGCGCGTGCGTTCGGCGCACTCTGTCAGGTTCTCGACGAAGCGGAAAAACTCACCGACGGCGAAGTAATAGGCGTCGGCGAGTTTTCCAAAATACTCAAAAGCGGACTTGCCGCGGCGGAAATTTCGCTTATACCGCCAAAGCAGGACGCGGTGTTCGTGGGGGATATTTCCGCAACCGCCAATACGGGTAGCGACGTGATATTCGCGGCGGGACTTACGGACGCCGTGCCCAAAGCCTCGCAGGATACTTCCATACTCACCGACGGAGAGCTGACTTCTTTAGAACGGCTTAAAAACGTATCGCCCAAAATTTCGCAGGTGAACAGGCGCGTGAGGGAGCTTACCGCGCTGAACGTCTGCGCGTTTGCCAAGCGGTTATACCTCGTCTATCCGTTAAGGTGCGGCGGCGAGGAGTGCGCAAAGAGCGAAATTATAGATTATGTAAGCAGACTGTTTACGGTCGGCGGAAGCGCGCTTGCACCCGTGTCTGCGGATAAAATCGCGAATGAGAGAATAAATCTTCCGTATTACCTTGCAAGCCCTGCGGCGGCGCTCAGGCGCATTGCCGGCGGCAACGGCGACAGCACGGAAAATTCAACCGTGTACGCGTTGTTGCGCGATACTGCGGAGCAAAAAGGTGAGGGAGATTTTTCCCGCGCTCTTAACGCGGTTGTTTCGGGCGGAGAGCAAAGTAAGAATTTCACGGGCGCAGAAAAGCTTTACGGCGATAGAATTTCACCCACAACGCTGGAAACGTTTTTCGCCTGTCCGTACAAGTGCTTTATGCAGCAGGGGCTGCGCCTCGAAGAGAGAAAAGAGGGCGAGCTTCGACCTCTCGACAGCGGCAACTTCATTCACTCGGTTCTGGAAGAGGTCGCAAAAAATTTAAGCGGCGTGAACAGCGGCGAGGAGTGCGTGGCTCTCGCAACAAGCATTGCGCAGGACAAGCTTACAAGACCACCTTATAACACTTTCACACAGGACGGGCGCGGAGAATACACGGCGGCTTCGCTCGTGGAAGAAAGCGCGCAAATCAGCCTGGGAATGTATAACCAGCTGAGCAATTCGTCGTTTGAAATATCAGCGACGGAAAAGGTGTGTTCGATACCGTTAGAAGGCGGAATTTCCGTCGGCGGAAGGATAGACAGAGTGGATTCGTGCGGGGATATGGTGCGTGTAATCGATTATAAGACGGGTTATCACGACGGAAAAGCGGAGTCCTATTATATGGGATTGAAGTTGCAGTTGCCCCTTTATCTGCGCGCGGCGGCGGACGGTAAAAGGCCTGCGGGCACTTATTATTTCCCTGCAAAAGTGGAGTATTCCTCAAAGCCCGAAGGGGCGTTCTGCCTTAAAGGGTTTATGGACGGCAGCGGCGACGTAGTCAAAGTTTCGGACAATACCGTTGCCGAAAAGGAGAGAAGCGCTTTCGTGGACGCGTACCTCAATGGAAGAAAAATCGAGGGGGCTATGGAAAGGGCGGAGTTTGCCTCTTTTCTCGAATACTCGAAGTATATTGCGGAGAGCGGTGCTAAGGGAATGCTGGGCGGATACGTTACGCCATCGCCCGTCGGCGGAGTGTGCCAGCGCTGCGCGTTTTCGGGCTGTTGTTCGTACGACTGTTCGGTCAGCGGCGAAAGGCAGTTAAAAAGCGTGAACTGCGCGGAGGTTGCCCGCATTGCGCGCTCGGCGAAAGATAACGGGGAGGACAAGTAAAATGGCGTTTACAAGCGAACAGCAAGCCGCAATAAAAGCGCGTGGAAAAGTCCTCGTTTCGGCTTCCGCAGGGGCGGGCAAAACCACGGTAATGATAAAAAGGCTCGCCGATATTCTGGAAGAGGGTGCAAGCTTGGACAACGTGCTCGCCGTAACCTTCACGAAAAAAGCGGCGGCGCAGATGAAAGAAAAATTGCGCGCCGAGCTCGTTTCCCGATTATCCGAAGCGACCGAGCAAAAGCGCGAAAATATCCGCGTACAGCTCGGCAAAATAAATTCGGCGGATATCTCCACAATTCATTCATTCTGCGCACGCCTCGTCCGCACGTATTTCTACGCGTTCGACGGAGTGGACGCGTCTTTCGAGATTGCCGCCGACGGCGCGGATGTTGCGGAAATGCAAAACAGGGCTATGGACAACCTGTTCGACAGGCTTTACGGCAAGGGCGAAATCAAAGCGGACGAAGCATTTTTATACCTCGTCGACAGACTTAAAAAGAAGCGCAGCGACCAGTCCGTCCGCGAAGCGCTTTTGCAAGCTTACGCGAGGCTGAGGATAGAACCCGGATATTCGAGCATTGCGGACAAAACGGAGCGCACGTTTTCCGACGAAGGGTTTTCCGCTGTCTGCGCGCGCTTCGGCGAAATAGTAGGCGCGCGTTGCGGATATTATGCGAATAAGGTCAAAGAGTTCGGGCAGACTTTAACGTTTGCTTCGGGCGGCGAGGGATATCAGACGGTGCTCGGCGAGATGTACGACAGCCTGAATTACGTTGCATTAAAGAAGGATATTTTCGACCGGCCCGCAAAACTGAACGTTACGGCAAAGCCGAGGGTAAAACCCGAAAACGCGGAAGAGGACGCGAGGTTTGCCGACTTTATCAAGGGCATAAAAAAGCGGTACGAAAATCTGTTCAAAGATATAAAGAGCTTAGCGGAAGAGCGGACGGCGTTTGACGAAAGCGGCGCTCTCGCACGGGCGTTTGTTTACGTTCTTTTGCAGTTCGACGGGGAATATGGGGCGGTTAAACGTGAAGAAGGCAAGCTCGACTACGGCGATTTGGAGCATTTAGCCTATTCGTTGGTATGCTCGGAAGAGGGCTGTGATAACGACGTCAAAGCGCAGATAAACGAGAAATACGCTTACGTATTCGTGGACGAATACCAGGACGTCAACCCCATTCAGGACGCGATAATAAACGCGGTTGCGCGTGGCGACGTATTCAAGGTCGGGGACGTCAAGCAGGCTATTTACGGCTTCCGCGGCAGCCGTTCGCATTTCTTTGCCGGGCAGCTGGAAGAGGCGGCAAACAGCGGCAGTTGCATTGTCCTTCCCCACAATTTCCGCAGTTCGGGTGCGGTAGTTAACTTGGTCAACGAACTGTTTTCCAGGGTAATGACAAAGTCGGTTTGCGGTTTCGGTTACGCGGCGGAAAACCACGCGATGATAAGCGGAATTGCGGACAGCGAAGGTCGCGGCGAGGCCGAGATATGCTCTTTCGACAACACCGAACAAGAGCGTGCGGTTGCGGACGGTATATACAGTATTACCGAGCAATCGCCCGAAAGCACGCCCCCTTGCGCGGAGAGCAACGCCATAGTAAACCTTATAGACGAACTCTTGCAAAAGGATATCTTCGACGCTGAAAGCGGAAGTTTCAGGCGTATCCAGCAGGGTGATATATGCGTGCTGACGCGCAAGAAGAACAAGAAAAGCATAGCGGAGGCTGAGCGCGCTCTGCTTGCCGAAGGCTACAACGTGGACGGCGCGACGGAAGCGAACGTTTGCGACAGAGCAGAGATAAAACAGCTTTTAAATATTCTTGCGTATATCGATAACGCGGAACAGGACGTAGCTTTTGCCGCTTCGCTTCTTTCCCCTCTCGGCGGACTGTGCGAGGACGAACTGGCGGCTATAAGGGTGTACGGCGGCACGGGTAAGAACGCGCCCCCGTTCAGAAGATGCGCGGAAAAATACGCTCGAGGAATGAGCGACGCGCTTGCCGCAAAACTCAACGCTTTTTACGAAAAGGCGGCACATCTAAGGCGGCTTTCGGAAGGGATTGGCGCGGCGCGGCTTATAGACAAAATTGCGGAAGAGGGCGGTTTCGTGGCGGTATATGCCGACGGCAATAAGATTTCGGCGCTCAGAAGATTTCAAAAGGAGGCATATTCGGCGACGGGCGAACTGTCGCTCAACGCGTTCTTAACTAAACTCAAAACTGCGGGTTACAAAGTGAACGCGCCCTTGCCTCTTTCATCGAACAGCATTAAAATTATGACTATGCACGCTTCCAAGGGTCTGGAATTCCCAGTGGTTATTCTCGCGGATATCGCGTCGGGCTTCGGCGGCGACGAGCGCGGGGAAATGCCTTACGACGAGGAGTTCGGTTTCGCGCCGAAATATTTCCGGCACGAGCGGAGAGTTTACAGTAGTACCGTACTCAGAAAGCTTTGCAAGCTCCGTGCGGAAACTGAAGATTTGAAGAACGAAATCAACCTGTTCTACGTTGCGTGCACGCGCGCGAAAAATAACTTATATATTTTGGCGGGCAAAACCAAAGCTTTCGACGGGGCGGGTATGCTCACTGCCGACTGCTACGCCGACCTTTTCGACGAAAATTCGCTGAAAAACGCGGTTAAACGCTCCATATATGCGGGTGAACGCATACAAAGCGGCGAAAACGGACATTCCGCAAGAGTTTTGACCGGCTTTGCTTCGGACGGCGATTTGTATGAAAATCTGCGCGAAACGTTCGGGGTAAGTTTGTACGGAGAAGGAGCGGAACTGCCGGTAAAAAGCTCTGCTACAAGCATATTGAGCCTTGCGGGAGAAGAGGAAATTTATCCAGTTATGTTTGACGAAGAGCGCGCCGCCGGCGGCGGCACGGGCGTGGATAGCGGTATTGCGTACCACAGATTTTTACAGCTTTGCGACTTTTCAATCAAAGAAGGCGAGGGAATAAAAGCGCAGATAGAAAGCTGGCTGGACGGCGGACTGATAACGGGAGAACAGGCGGAAATTCTGGAAGTCGGGCAGTTGGAAAACATTCTCGCCATGCCGCAGTTTGCTTCGCTAGGGCAGAGAGAAACGTACCGCGAACGCGAATTTTTGTGCGCTCTTTCCGCGGAAGAATATCAGGCGCTGTCGAGGGGCGAACTGCCGATAGAAAGTGGGCAGACGGAAAACACGCGTACGGTTATTATTCAGGGCGCAATCGACCTGCTCGCCGTCAACCGCGAATGCGGAAAAGTAGTAAGCGCGGATATAATAGATTATAAGTATTCTGCTCTGTCGGACGGATATCTTAAAAATAAATACGCGCCGCAGCTTGCGCTTTACAAAAAAGCCGTGGCAAAAATTTACGGCTTGCAGCCAGACAGGGTTTCAACGACAATTGTTAATATCCGCGGTTGCAGTGCGGTAAAAATCGAATTATAGCGATAGCTTTTTATTCGACATTTTTTCGGTTAATTAGGCAATATACCCCGCTTAACGCGTTGTTAAGCGGGGTATAATCTAATCCGTATGAACGGTATTTCTTTATATTTCAACAATTTTACTAACTACATTGCTTCTATCCCTTTCGATACGCTTGCGCTTATCGACCTGTGTGCTTTCCTCGGCGTATTCGCTTTAACGCTGTTCGGTTGCATATGCTCCAGAAAAATAAGGTACGCGGATAAGCGCGCGTTTTTCCATTTATTGAACGCGTTTACCGCAGTAACCTTTGCGCTCTTCTGCACGCGTTATTCCGCTACCAAATCGATAGTGGCGGCGGCGTTGTTCTGGTGCGCCGGATATCTGCTGTACGGACTGCTGTGCGCGCTTTCGAAAAAACCCGTAATGGAGCCGCAGGTTGTCGGCACTCCGCTTCCCGTGGTCTTGCCCCAACCCGCAATTAAAAACTCAGTGCCTAACGCCGCGCCCGCGGCGCAAAGCGTGGTAAGGTTAGACCACGCGCTTTCCATCGCCGACAAGCTTCTTTTGAAAACTCTCGGCAGAGGGGACAGGCAGGAGCTTGAAAAAATCAAAACTTCCCTGACCGTTTTGAAAGTGAAGGGAGAGCTTTCCCCTCAGGACGGAGAGGCTTTGAACGAAGCGTTCAACGCACTGTTAAAACTTATGGCAAAATACGATTTGTAATTTTTACGCGCCGACGGAACAGTCGGCGCGTAAACTTATTCCGCGATTTGCCCGTCCGCGCAGACGGCGCCTATAAACATATTCTTTGCCGCAAGCTCCGCGCTGTAATCTGCGGTTTTCGTCTTGCGTTTGACTATGCAGACGTCGCCTAAAATGAGATTGTTAAACGGCATTTTCTTTCCGCCGACTACCGCGTGGGTTATTTTCAGTCCGCTTAAAATGCAGTCTTCGAGATGCCCTATAAATTTGCCCTGCGAAGAATACACCGCTTTTCCCAGTTTAAGGGGAGCGGCTTTTTTCTGCGCTTTGTCCGTTTTTACAAACTTCGTTTCGCCGCAGAGCGCAACGGCGTCTTTACCCGAAACGTAAAAGGTTTTTTCGCTTTCGTCGCAGCATATCAGCCCGTCAACGATGTTTCCCGAACGTGTCACGCCCATAATAAACGCTTTCCGCTTGCCGTATTCGTCCGTTATAGTTTTGCCGTATAATTCCGAAATATTCATTTTGGTTATCTCCTTTACGCTTTAATATATTTGCGTATTGTCCGTTATACCACGCATAAATTTGACTTATAATGTCGATTGTAATTTTTAAGCGGAGATGTTTACAAAAACTTTACATATGACTTGACAGGTGTAAAGTTTAGGTGTATACTCTTTGAAATCGTTAAATACGGTTATCAATTTTCAAGGCGATTTAATTATGGCTTTATTAAAGAAAAAATACGACGCGGTAATAGTGGGTGCGGGCGTAGCGGGGCTTAACTGTGCTCTCAACCTTCCGAAAGAGCAGTCCGTGCTGATAATTTGCAAGCGCACCCCTAAGCAGAGCGACAGCTATCTCGCACAGGGCGGTATCTGCCGCTTACGCGACGAGAGCGACTATGACGCGTACTACGAGGATACGATGAGGGCGGGGCACTATGAAAACAACCCTGCCGCAGTGGAATGTATGATACGCGGCTCGCAGGAAATAATAGACGACCTTATCGGGCTGGGCGTACGCTTTGAAAGGGAGAAGGACGGTTCGCTTGCCTACACTTTGGAGGGCGGACATTCCGCACCCCGTATCTGCTATCACAAGGACTGCACCGGCAAAGAGATAACGACGCACCTTATGAAAGCGGTTAAGAAACGCTCCAATATTCAGATAGCTTCCAACGTTACGATGCTCGACATTATCGAAAGCGGCGGAGAATGCCTCGGCATAGTCGCGTACGATAACGCTGAAAAAACGGTCAAGTACGTTTTCGCGGACAGCACTGTTCTCGCTACGGGCGGTATAGGCGGAGCGTTCGGAAATTCCACTAATTTCAGCGTGCTCACGGGCGACGCGCTTGCGATATGCCTCGACCACGGTGTTGCTGTGGACAACATTAATTATATACAGGTGCACCCTACGACGCTGTACAGCAAAAAGAAAGGCAAGCGTTTTCTTATATCCGAATCGGTAAGGGGCGAGGGCGCGCACCTTCTGGATAGCAATTTCAACAGATTTACGGACGAGCTTCAGCCGCGCGATGTGGTGAAAAACGCAGTTTTAGAACAGATGAAGAAGGACGCAACTGATTTCGTCTGGCTGGATATGCGCCCGATACCGAAAGAGGAAATAGAGTCGCACTTTCCGCAAATAGTAGGAAGGTGCGCCGAAGAGGGGTACGACGTGTTCACGCAGTGCATTCCCGTCGTTCCGGCAATACATTATTTTATGGGCGGCGTGCGCAGCGATTTGAACGGTAGAACGACTATGCCCCGTCTGTACGCAGTGGGCGAAACGTGCTGTAACGGCGTGCACGGAAAGAACAGATTAGCTTCCAACTCTCTTTTGGAAAGCCTGCTCTTTTCCAAGCGTGCGGCGCAGGATATCAAGAAAAATATTTCCGCAGTGCCTTCGGATACGGCGGAGAAAGCGGCAGCCGCAACCGACAGTTTAAAATACGCCGACCCGAAAAAGCTTTTGAAAAAATATATTAAAGACGTGAACTTAGCGGTTGCTATGGCAAACGACGGCTTAGACGTAAACGAAAAATTCAAGGAGATGCGCAAATGAACGACTATTTAACCGAAAAACTTATTATGGACAGACTTATCCAGCAGGCGCTGGAAGAGGATATCGGCAACGAGGACGTAACCACCAATTCGGTTATGCGCGAATATAAAAAAGGCAGAGTTAAGCTCATCTGCAAGCAGGACGGCGTGATATGCGGTCTTAACGTTTTCGAGCGTGTTTTCAAACTGCTGGACGAAAAGACGTCCGTCGAGATTTTCGTCAAGGACGGAGACGCGGTCAAAAAAGGTCAGCAGCTTGCAATCGTTTCGGGCGATATCCGCGTGCTTCTTTCTGGCGAAAGAGTGGCGCTCAACTATCTGCAGAGAATGAGCGGTATTGCTACGTATACCCGCAGTGTTGCGGAAATGCTCAAAGGCTGTAAAACGCGTCTTCTCGACACCAGAAAAACCACGCCCAATATGCGCGTGTTCGAAAAGTATGCGGTGCGCGTGGGCGGCGGCAATAACCACAGATATAATCTTTCGGACGGCGTACTGTTAAAGGATAACCATATCGGCGCGGCGGGCGGAGTTAAAAAGGCTGTGGAAATGGCAAGGGAGTACGCGCCTTTCGTAAGAAAGATTGAGGTCGAAGTGGAAAACCTTGCAATGTGCAAAGAAGCGCTGGAAGCCGGCGCGGATATCATAATGCTCGACAATATGTCAGTCGAAGAAATGAAAAAAGCCGTGGAAATGATAGGCGGCAGAGCGCTCACCGAATGCAGCGGAAACGTGACGCTCGAAAATATAGCGAATATCAGACAGACGGGAGTAGACTTCGTATCTTCGGGTGCGCTCACCCATTCCGCGCCCATACTCGATTTATCGTTAAAAGAGCTTAAACCCGAAAAGGAGTTATAATGAAAGCGAACGAAAGGCGCAGTGAAATACTATCCTATCTGGGTAGTTCAAAGCAGCCCGTTTCGGCGTGCGCGTTGAGCGGGAAATTCGGCGTTTCCCGTCAGGTAATCGTGCAGGATATAGCAATCTTACGCGCGGAGGGAAACGAGGTTATTTCCACCAGCCGCGGCTATATGGCGGACGCGAGCAACCGGACGGAACGCGTGATAAAGTGCAGACATTCTCTCGACGAACTGACCGACGAAGGGGAGATTATTATATCCCTCGGCGGCAGGGTGGAGAATATTTTCGTCAATCACAGAATTTACGGCAAGATTTCCGCGGCGCTCAATCTTGTTACGATGACCGACGTGGAGGAGCTGCACCGTTCGCTTGTTTCGGGCGCTTCCAAACCGCTTATGAGCGTTACGGACGGTTATCATTACCACACAATTTCGGCAGAAAGCGAGCAGGCGCTCGACGAAATAGAAAACAGGCTGAGAGAGAAAGGATATTTAATAAAAATTTAATTCAGTGTGTAAACGCCCTCCGCAAAAAAGAAAAATCTTTTCGGAGGGAATTTTTGTGTTGTCGGGTTAAATAAAAAATTTTCGCGAAATATTTGATTTAATTTTTTTGTATGATATAATAATGTCAGGAACTGACAAAAAATTGTAACCGCTAACAATTTTTCGGCGGCTATGGAGTAAGTTATGAAGAAAAAATCATTTTTGACTCTTATCATTCTCTGTCTCACGGCGGTATTTATCGCGGCTTTTGCGGGCTGCGGTATCGTCGAAACCGAGAATAAAGTGGAAGAAACGGGCGGAAATAAAACCGTTGCGGTAACAAGCGTTACTTTAAGCGAATCCGACATATCGTTGGAAGAGGGGCAAACAACGACTCTGCTGGTTAATATTCTGCCCGACAACGCTACGGATAAATCCGTGTCGTGGTCGAGTTCGAACGCCGACGTGGTTACCGTTTCCCAAACAGGCACAGTTACCGCGGTAAAGGCGGGCACTGCGGTAATCAAGGTAAAAACCTCCAACGGGCTCAGGGCAGAATGCTCCGTTACTGTTACCGAGCTTGCGCCCCCTCCCGGCGGCACCTGGGTTATGTTCGATATGAACGGGCACGGCAGCCCCGCACAACCTTCGAAGATAACGGACGGGAAAGCGGTTAAACCTGTCGACCCTACGGATGACGATTACGATTTCGGCGGCTGGTTCGAAGATAAAAACTGTACCGGCGCGGCGGTTGATTTCACAACTAAAACGTTCGAAGGAAATACCTTGTTATATGCTAAGTGGACGGCGAAGCAGACAACTCCGCCCACTCCGCACGAGCACG
>CAZACR010000009.1:0-192 GCA_964483715.1 uncultured Clostridia bacterium | reverse complement strand
ATTATAAGTACGTATCGGACGGAGCAAACGGACATCACCAGGAATGCAAGAGCGGTGACGACGTAAAGGCGACCGTAGCTCACAACTTCGGCAGCGGTAATATCTGTGCGGACTGCAAGTACGAAAAGCAGGAAACTCCCACTCCGCACGAGCACGATTATAAGTACGTATCGGACGGAGCAAACGGACATC
>CAZACR010000008.1:0-22199 GCA_964483715.1 uncultured Clostridia bacterium | reverse complement strand
ACTCGGTGTGCGCAAAGGCGAGCGACGGACACTTGAAGCCGTTGTTTACGGGAATTTTAGGCGCGGCAAAGTCGTTCAACGACAGCAGCGATTATTTCGTAAGCGTTATAAAAGCGGATAAGCAGGAGATTGCGGACGAGGATATATTCGCATATTATACTTCTAAATGCTCCGCGCTTATAGACAATATCGATATGCTCCCTGCATGGTGTATGTACAAGCAGACGGCGCAGGATTTAAACGACGCAGGGCTTACTTTCATAACCGACGCGTTGGAAAGCGGACAGATAAGCGGTGAAAAGATACTTTCGGCGTTCCGCAAAAACGTTTACAGAAATTTCGTACAGAAAAATATCCCCGCCGACCCCAGACTTGCCGGTTTTTCCGCAACGGTTATGGACGATACGGCAAGCAGTTTTTCGCAGGTGCTGGAGGAGTATTCCGTTCTCACGCGCGAAAAAATCAGGAACGACCTTATTTCCCGCTTGTCGGACGACGCAACGGAAGGTCCGCTTGCGCTTGAACTGATGTCCTTCCGCCGCCAGACAAAGGCAAACTTACGCACGCTCAATATGCGCAATCTGTTTGCGGATATCCCCGAGCTTTTGAAAGTAGTCGCGCCGTGTATGCTTATGAGTCCGTTCACGGTATCGCAGTATCTGCCTGCCGTGCCCGATTTGTTCGATATGGTAATATTCGACGAAGCGTCGCAGCTTCCCACGTGCGAAGCCGTGCCGTCGCTGGCGCGAGCAAAGAGCGCGATAGTAGTAGGCGACCCCAAGCAGATGCCGCCCACGTCGTTCTTTATGTCGGTGGGGGCTGACGAGGAAAATCCCGAAACGGACGATTTGGAAAGCGTTCTGGACGACTGCCTCGCTCTCGGCTTGCCCGAAAAACACTTGACGTGGCACTACCGTTCCAAACACGAAAGCCTTATCGCTTTCTCGAACATAATGTACTATTCGTCCAAGCTCTGCACGTTCCCCTCGCCCGACGCGCTCAATTCCAAAGTGAATTTCCGCTACGTGGACGGCATTTATCAGCGCGGCGGAGCAAAGTGCAACAAGGAGGAGGCGGACGCGCTCGTCGCGGAGGTTATCAAGCGCCTTTCCGACCCCGTAAAGCGCAATTCGTCGATAGGAGTAGTAACGTTCTCGACTCCTCAGCAGGTGTATATCGAAAGGCTGCTCACCAAGGAAATCGCAAGCAAGGGCTTGGAGGAAGCGGCTTACGACAGGGACGAACCGCTGTTTGTCAAAAACCTTGAAAACGTTCAGGGCGACGAGAGGGACGTTATACTCTTTTCGGTTTGCTACGGACCCGACAATATGGGCAAAATATCCCTTAACTTCGGTCCTTTGAACCAGCTCGGAGGCTGGCGCAGACTCAACGTTGCGGTATCGCGTGCAAGGGAAGAGATGGTTGTTTTCGCTTCAATGAAATATTCTATGATAGACTTGGCGCGTACGACTTCGCGCGGGGTTGCGGGATTGAGAGCCTTCCTCGAATTTGCGGAAAAGGGCAGAACGGGCATAGCTTCACCCAGCGACGAGGTAATTATCAAGAGAAACGGCATAGGCAAGCACATAGCAAACGAGCTCGCTTCCTACGGCTACGAATGCCGCTGCGACGTCGGCGTTTCCGATTTCAAGATAGACGTGGGCGTTATAGACCCTAAAAACAAGAAGAACTTTATTCTCGCGGTGCTGTGCGACGGCGACAAGAATTTCTCTATAAAAGACAAATTCGTAATGCAGGTCAACACCTTAAAGCGCAACAACTGGAACGTTATCAAGCTGTATTCGGTTAATTTCTTCAACAATCCCAAGCGCGAAATAAAGAAAATAAAAGATTATCTGGATAAGCTTACGAGCGTGCAGACAACCGTTTCCACGAACTACAAGCGCACGTATAAATACGCGAAGCCCGTCGTTACGAAAGCCGATTCCGCGGCGCTTCTCGGCGGAGATATGGACGCGGAGCTTATCCGCACAATCAAAGCCGTGGTAAGCGCGGAAGAACCGATATCCGAACAGTTTTTAATCAAGCGCGTGCTTGCGCAGTACGGCTTAACCAAGTACGGCGTAAGGCTGGAGGGCAAAATAGTTTCGCTCATTCCCGCGTGCAATTTCAAGATTACGGAATTTATGGACGAAAAGCATTATTACCGTTCGGAAAAGGCGCTTTCGTTCGATAAATACCGCGTGGAAGGGGGCAATCCCGTCCGTACTGCGGAGACCGATTATTCACCGTTCGACGTCATTTCCTGCGTAAAAGCAATACTTTTGGAAAACGTCAGTCTGTACCGTGACGAACTTATAAACGCAGTTTGCACGCAGTTCAAGCCTTCACGCGTTACTGAAAAACTCACTTCGTATATCAGCGCATGCATAGATAAAGGAGTATCTTCGGGTATATTCATCCGCAGCGTTTCGGACAGAATTTCCCTCGGTTAAGTTCGGAAAAGTTTCTACGAATGACAAATTTACGCAAGATAAATAAACCGTTTAACTTCCGCTTGCCCGTAGCGATGGCGCTTTCGCTCGCCGCGGGCATAGTGTACGCAACTATGCTTACGTATTTCGCGGTTGACGGCGTATATATTTTAATCCCTGCGGTTATTGCCGCAGCCGCGTTTTTAATTTGCACGGCTGTTTACAAACGGGTTTCTCTTTCCGTAAACATAGCGTTTATAACGGTGTTCTTTCTTATCGGGGCGCTTTGCGTTTATTTTATTTATTGCGCGTACGGCGTTTCGGAAGTGCCGCTCAATCAGACTTGCCTTATCGAAGGAAAAGTGAGCGAAGTCGGATTAACTTCGTACGACAGAAATTACATTGTTATTTCCGATGCCTCGGCAGGCGGAATTAAGCTCGACGGTAAAATAATAGCCTATCTCGGGGACAATGCCGGCGATTACTGCGAAAGGGGATATACCGTAACTTTCTCGTCGTCGCTCGCAATGCAGAGTTTTTTCTATGAAGGCGAGGTAAGCTACCGCGCAATAAACGGAATTAAATATTTCTGCACGGTAAATGAAGGGCTGAGCGCAAAATGGGGCTTTTCGCCGTTCGGCGCAGTCAACAGTGCCGTGCGTGACGCGCTTTTCGATAATCTTGACGCGGAAACGGCTTCCGTCTGCTTTGCAATGCTCACGGGAGACAGTTCGCTTGTTTCCGAAGGCACTCTTATATCTTTCCGCAACGGCGGAATTGCGCATATTTTCGCGGTTTCAGGCTTACATATAGGCGTGATTTACGGCGCAATAACGTTCGTTTTTAAAAAATTACCCGTAAACCGATATGTTTCCGCCGTAGTAAGATTAGGTATAGTATTCTTTTACGTAGGCGTTTGCGGTTTTACGCCGTCGTCGGTAAGGGCGGCTGTCGCCTGTACGGTAGCGGTTGCCGCGTCGCTCGCTTATAAAAAATACGACGCGCTCAATTCGCTTTCCGTCGCCGCAATTATCTTGTTGCTTATCAATCCGCTGTATTTGTTCGGCGTCGGTTTTCTGCTTTCGTTCGGAGCGGCTCTCGGCATAATCGTTCTCAGAAGAGACGTGAGCTCACTTTTGCGCTTCATGCCAGAAAAGCCCGGAAACGTGCTTGCCGCAGGGTTGTCGGCAAACGTATTGACAATTCCCACGCAGTTTAAATATTTCGGTTATGTTTCCTGGGCCGGACTGTTTTTAAATCTGATATTATTGCCAATTGTATCGGTTTTTTATTTACTGCTTTTCGTATGCGTAATGCTCTCGGCGGCGTTGCCTTTTTTATCGTCGGCTCTTGTGCCGTTTGCCGCCGCGCCTATTCAACTGCTGATAAATCTGATAGTGGAGTGCGGATTTGAAAACGCGGTAATAAGCAAAACTTTCGGCGCGTGGATATATATTCCTTTCCTGCTCTTATTAGTAGGTGTTTCTGATAAATTCAAAATAAAATTGTCGCGGCGCGGAGCTCTTTGTTCCCTGGCCTCGGTAGGGCTTTTATTTCTGTTAGTCGGAGTATAGGTATAAATGAAATTTACTGATCTTAAAGACGACGTTGCGCAGGGTGCGCGGCAAGTTTATCTTCTGGAAGGCGACGACGCGTATTTCCGCGGCAAAGCCGAAGAGCAGATTAAGTCGGCGTTTTTGGAAATGCCAGAACTCAATTACGCTTCGTTCGACGGCGCGCAGTATAAAGGCGCGGCGCTTTCGGATATAACTTCGGCGCTTTCCGCATTCCCGTTTATGGCTGAAAAGCGGGTTGTAAAGCTTTCCGAATTTTACCCGACGGAGAGCGACTACACCAAGTATCTGCAACCGTTTTTCGAAGATTTTCCGTCAAGCTCGATACTTATAATCGTAAATTCGCAGAGCAAAAAGGGCGTTGATTTAAAGCGCAAAAAATGCGTGACCTACGTCGATTGCAACCGTGCCGACGAAGAGATTGTCGCTCGCTGGGCGTACCTTACGATGAAGCGCGCGGGGGTGTCGTCTACCGTGGAAGCGTGCGAAGCTATCGCAAGCTATTGCCTGCGCGATATGGCAAGAGTAAGTATGGAAGTGGAAAAGCTTATCGAATGGGGCAAGGGCGGCAACGTAACCAAAGCGGACGTCGACAATCTCGTATATAAGGACGCGGAATACAGGGTGTACGAAATGACCAAAGCCGTAGCCCGCCGCGATTACACTTCGTTCACGCTTATTTGCAACGATTTGCTTTCCAAAGGCTACGACGAAAACGCACTGCTCGCGTCGCTTATCAATTATTTCAAAAACCTGCTTGCTATTTTAACGCTGAACAAATCCGCGGACGAGCTTGCCTCGCAACTTAAAATGAGCGAATGGGCTGTAAAAAAGAACGGGGAGGAGGCCCGGCTCTTCGGCAAGGAGCGGCTTAGCAAACTGATTAACTCGTTATTTTCGCTCGTTTCCTCGTTTAAGGGGGGGCTAATCACAAAGGACGGAGCGCTCGAAAGTGCCGTAAGCAATATTTTGTTCGCGTAAAAACGGCAAAAACATAATAAATTTCACAAAAAAATATACTATAAATTATAAAGCGCGTTAAAACGCTTTATTTTTTTTGCATAAAATAATATAATTAAATACGTATAAAGATTTATAATAATAAAGAGGGGTTTATAGCCTATGAATTTGGGAGTGCAGTTAGGAGCGGATTTCTGGAAGCATTATTGGGATAAAATCACGATAATGGCGCAGTCGTTCGATTACAGCTATATAATGGAATTTTTGATATTTGCCGTAACCTTCTACGTTGTCCTTAAGATGATAAAGGACAATAAGGGTATGCGGCTCGTTCCTATGTTCGTGTCTATAATCGTGTTCGTGGGCTTCGCGTTCTCGTTATCCGACAAGATAGATTCGCATTTACTCGTGATTTTAGTCGTATTCTTCGATATGTTCATACTCTTTATGTTCAATACCGAAATCAAGAGGGGACTTCTCGACACGGGTTCAAAAAAGCACGCGAAAAAGGACTCGAAAAAGGACGCTCTCACCGTCAGCGACATAGAATATACCATAGAGGAAATTGTCCGTGCGCTTCAACATATGTCCAAAAACGACATAGGCGCGCTTATAGTTCTCTCCAATGAAAATCTTCCCGACGGCATAATTTCGAGCGGTACGGTAATAAACGCGGATATCAATTCGCAGATGATAGAGGCGGTGTTCTATCCCAAAGCGCCCCTGCATGACGGCGCTATGATAATAGAAGGCAACAAAATTCACGCCGCAGGCTGTTTCCTTCCGCTCATTCAGGACGACGATATCCCTCAGGAAGTTGGTTCGCGCCACCGCGCCGCGCTCGGCGTAACGACGGTAGCTTCGGTTACTTCCTTAGTTGTTTCGGAGGAAACGGGCATTATATCCATCGTAAGGAACGGTGAAATCAAAAAGCGTTACGCTTCCGACGTGGATATCAAAAACGCTCTCAGTGATTACTATTGGTCAGACTTAACGGCGCAGGTGAAGTAAAATGAAAAAGTTTCTCAAAGATTTATTCACAAAAAACATAGGCTTGAAGCTTCTTGCGGTAGCGCTTGCCGCAGTGGTCGTAGTGCTTATCAACATTTAAAGCGCGGAGGGGTTAAGCAATGTCAACCGTAACCGTTCCCGCAATATTGTTGCCTAAAGACGCGGATATGACCGCCTGGGCAGTAAACGCTTGCGACCAGTTCACTTCGGACTATAAATATTGGAGTGATTTGCAAGAGTTCGTTGGCGAAAAACCCTCGGCGTTGCATTTGATTTATCCCGAAATTTATCTGAAAGACAACACGGTTAGCCGCATAAATACGATAAATGCAAATATGAAAAAGTATTTAAGCGGCGGCGTGTTCTATGAAGTGCAGGGCAGGTTCGTGCTTGTCGAGCGCACCACGCAGTCGGGCACGCGTACGGGAATAGTGCTTGCAATCGACTTGGAAGATTATTCGTTCAAAAAGGGCAGTCAGGCGCTCATACGCTCGACGGAAGCGACGATTTTAGAAAGAATTCCGCCCCGCGTGGAGATACGCAAGAATGCGGAAATCGAGCTTCCGCACGTAATGCTTTTGTTCGACGATAAGCAAAATTCCGTGCTTAAAGCAATCAAACGCGGCAAAGTGCTGTACGATTTCGAGCTCAATATGGGCGGCGGTAAAGTAAAGGGTACGGAAATAACGAATACGGACGAAATTATTTCCGCTTTCGAAAACCTCGCGCAGGGCGACAGATACGGCAATAATCAGCGCATTATGTTTGCGGTAGGCGACGGAAACCATTCGCTTGCAACGGCTAAAACCTGTTGGGAAAACTTGAAGAACACACTTACGGAAGAAGAGAGAAAAACCCACCCCGCAAGGTTCGCTTTAGTGGAGGCTGTAAACATTTACGACCCTGCGCTTTCGTTCGAGCCCATTCACAGGCTTATAAAAACGGATAAAGGCGAAAAGTTTGCAAACGGTTTGCACCTTAGCGGCGAAAAAACTGCGCAAATCGTGATAAACGGCGAAGTGAAAAACATTCCTTTCCCGAGCGATATTCCGCAGGGGATAAGACAATTAGACGAATACATATCGGACTTTATAGCGCAAAACGGCGGCGAGGTTGACTATATCCACGGCGAAGAAGAGCTTAAAAATTTTTCGTCGCAGGGTGCGGGCGTACTGCTTCCCCCTATAAGCAAGGACGATTTCTTCCGGCTGATAGTAACCGGCGGCAACCTACCCAGAAAGACTTTTTCAATGGGTGAAGGCAACGAAAAGCGGTATTATATCGAAGCGAAGAAAATAGTAAAATAAAGGTAATTATGGCTTTAAAAGTATGTAAATTCGGCGGCACGTCCATGGCGGACGGCAACGTAATGAACGTCGTAAAAAATATAATTTCTTCGGACGAGGCGCGGCGGTTTGTCGTCGTTTCGGCACCGGGGAAGAGGTTCAGCGGCGACACAAAGGTAACCGACCTTTTATACGCCTGCTACGACGAGATAGAAAAGACGGGTACGTGCGCAACAGCGTTTGAAAAAGTGCGCGCGCGCTTCGAAAGTATAGTAAAAGAACTCAATATAAGCATGGATATCTCTTCCGTGCTTGACGAAACGGAAAAAAGACTGGATAAAGAACGCAGCCGCGATTTCACGGCTTCGCGTGGTGAGTATCTCTCCGCAAGGGTAATGGCTGAGCTGCTGGGTGCAAAGTTTATCGACAGCGAGGACGTCGTTTTCTTTGACGAAAAAGGCGCGCTCGACGCAGACAAAACCTATAAAGCGATAGCAAAAGCCGTTTCCGGCGTAAAGACTGCGGTTTTCCCCGGTTTCTACGGCGTCGGAGAGGACGGCAAGGTAAAAACCTTCTCGCGCGGCGGCTCGGATATATCGGGTGCAATCGTTGCGCGTGCGGTAAAGGCGAGCGTTTACGAAAACTGGACTGACGTTTCCGGCTTCCTCGCTTGCGACCCCCGTATCGTGGATAGTCCCAAGCGCATAAAAGCGCTTTCCTACAAGGAATTGCGCGAGCTTTCGTATATGGGCGCAAACGTGCTTCATTCTGAAAGCATTTTCCCCGTGCGCAAGGCGAATATTCCCATAGTAATCAAAAACACGTTCCGCCCCGACGACGAGGGCACGACAATATTGCCCATCTCGCAGTATAAGCCCGACGGCAACGTCGTAACGGGCATTGCCGGCAAAAAGAATTTCGTGGTTATTCTTATCGAGAAGAGCCATATGAATAACGAAGTCGGTTTTGTTCGCAAAGTGCTCACGGTGTTGGAGCGCGAGGGCGTTTCTGTTGAACATATTCCCTCCGGCATAGATACTATGTCCGTAGTTTTGGAAGCGGAGCAGGCGGAGGGCTACAAGTTAGAGCGCATTTTAGAGGGCATTAAGGACGAAGCCGAACCCGACGTTATACGCGTTATGGAAAACGTTGCGCTTATCGCGACGGTTGGTCACGGAATGTCGTCCTCGATAGGTACTTCCGCGCGATTGTTCAAAGCAATGGCGGCGGCGAATGTCAACGCAAAGATGATAGACCAGGGCTCGAGCGAGCTTAACATCATCGTCGGCGTAAAGAACGAAGATATGGAAAAGTGCATAGCAGCAATCTATCACGAATTTTTTTAAATAAACTTTGACCTATAAGCGGCGCTTAAAAAAGCGCCGCTTAATTTTTTCATAAAAACAGTTGACAAATAACTGTATCTACATTATAATAACAGTTGTAATGAAGCTTATTACCAATCCGGACGGCGAACAGCCTATCTACGAACAAATCAAACTGCAGATAAAACAGCAGATAACGAGCGGCGAACTCGTTTCGGGCACAATGCTGCCCTCTATCCGCACGCTCGCAAAAGAGCTGAAAATCGGCATAATAACCGCAAAACGCGCCTACGACGATTTAACGGCGGAGGGGTATACCCAGTCTGTTGCGGGCAAGGGCGTTTTCGTCGCATACAAAGATGTGGAGGTTATCACCGCGGCGGCGGAGGAAGAGCTCAAACAAAAGCTTACGCTCTGCGTAACGTATGCAAAGGCAAACGGTGTGGAAAAACAGACGGTAAATAAACTGATAGACGAAATTTGGGAGGGTAAATGATGAACGCCTTGGAAATAAGCAATCTGAGCGTTGACCTCGGTAATTTTAAAATAGAAAATCTCAATCTTAATATAAAAAAGGGTGCAATAACGGGTTTAATCGGCGCGAACGGCGCGGGCAAATCCACGCTCATAAAAACGATAATGCGCTGTCAACGAGCTAGCGGCGGTAAAATTTTATATAACGGCAAGCAGTTCGCGGGCAACGAGGTTGAAATTCTCTCGTCAGTCGCGTGCGTGTTCGACGATATTATTTTCAGCCAGTACGCCAAACCCAAAAGACTTGTAAAAATTTATGCTGCGCTGTATCCCAATTTCGATATGGAAAAATACGTGCAGCTGACGACTAAGTTCAGCTTGCCGCAGAATTTAAGAGTCGGGAAATATTCGTTCGGTATGAAGAAAAAGCTTTCGTTCGTAATCGCGCTGTGTATTGGTGCGCAGCTGCTGATTTTAGACGAACCCACTTCGGGCATTGACCCCTACGACAGAAACGAGCTTATGACGCTCATACAAGAGTATATGATAGACGAAGAGCACACCGTGCTTTTCTCTACGCACATAACCGAGGATTTAGACAAAATAGCGGACTATATCGTAATGCTGGACAGAGGCAGAGTTATTTTAGACGAGGACAAAGAAAGTCTTACCCAAAATTACCGCCTTGTGCGCACAGCAGAGCTAACCGACGAAATGCGCGCAGGCGCTATAGGTTTGGTCAAGGATATGTTCGGTTATACTTTCGTAACCAGAAACAAAAACGTTTCGGGCGAGGGCGTGCAGGTAAAAATCCCGACGGTAGAGGAGCTGTTCGTACATTTACTCGGCGAACAGAAGAGCGTTACGTACAATTCCTCGCAATCGGTGTTCGGCATTTAAGAGGGCGGAAAGATGGATAAAATAAAAAAACAGTTCAAAGATTTTTGGCAGTATTTTAAGTTGGTTGAGCGCGGAGCGGGCACTTCGGAAACGGGTAAGCGCTTTCGTGGTTATATACCTTCGCTTTTAATAATGATTTTCGCGGTAATCGTTTTGTTTGCGCAAATGGGGTTGGATTTGCCGTTATTTGCAGGCGTACTGATGGGTGCGGCAATGGGCATAGGCATCTCGACGGCGATAAAACCTTCGGCGCTTTCGGTTGCGCCCTTTTCTCCTAAACAGAGAATGGTTTTTTCGTTTCTGTCAACTCTGCTTGCGGCGCTGATTGCATTTTTGTTCATAGTGGCGATATCCGCCGTATTCCTTTTGATAATAGCGTTTATAGATTTCTGTATTTACGGCGAGAATATGTTTTCGACTTTTCCTTCGTCGGTACCTTACTCCGCATACGGTAACGCATTCGGCGTGCTTGTGTTTACGCTGTTTTTCTTTGCCGCTTACGCGATTTTCCACTTGGAGCGTAAGCGCAATGTAGTAATTACCTCTGTTATTTTCTTTGTGTTGATGGAAGTTTTTGCTCTCGTTATGACCAACCTTTGCATCAACGCTGTTCCCGAGGTTCACCCTATGATGTATAATTCAGCATCGAGTTTCAGTGCGTATGCGGACGTGCGCAGGCTGATAACATGTTTATCGCTGCCCTGGCTGCCGATACTTTTCTTGTGTATCTTTAACGTAGCCGCAATCGCCGCATCGGTAATTATGTCGGTAAGGCGTTATAAATCGGATAAGGTGTAAATTAAAGTCCTGCAAATAAAATGCAGGACTTCAATTTATGTTTAATTCCTATTGACAAGGTAGGAATTAAGTGTTATACTCTATTTGAATAATAAACTGCAGTTTAATCGGGAAAAATATAAGTATGGTTGCAAATTTTGACGTAACGGGAATGACTTGTTCGGCGTGCTCGTCGGGCATAGAACGCACCGTCGGAAAGTTAGAGGGGGTGCGCTCGGTAGAAGTAAGTCTGATGGGCAAGAGTATGCGCGTGGACTTCGACGAAGAGACGTGCGACGTTGCCTCTATTCAAAACGCGGTGACTGCGCTCGGTTACGGAATTTACGACGAAGGGCAAGCTCCCGCGCCTAAAAAAAGCGGAGAAGACAAAAAGCTGTTTATAAGGTTTTTGATTTCCGTATGCGTTTTAGTGCCTCTAATGTACGTTTCGATGGGGCATATGTTTCATTTTCCGTTGCCGTTCTTTTTAGACCCGCATAAGGGCTATTCGCAGTGGTTCGCGCTCTATCAGGCGGTGCTATCCGCGGTTATAATCGGCGTCAACTATGCCTTTTTTGCCCGCGGATTTATGGCGCTTATAAGAAGAGTGCCCAATATGGATACGCTGGTTGCGCTCGGTTCGGGCGTTTCGTTTATCTATTCGGCGGTGCTGACCGTGTTCATTTTTACGGGTAACAACCCCGAAGCCAACGCAATGAATTTGCACTTCGAAAGTGCGGCGATGATTTTAGCACTCGTAACTTTGGGTAAATGGCTGGAGGAAAAATCGAAAAAAAGGACGGGCAGCGAGATTGAAAAACTGCTCCGCCTCGCGCCCGACGAAGTAACTATCGAAAAGGACGGCGAGCTTAAAACCGTTCCGACGGCTGCGGTAAAGGTCGGCGATATAGCTGTGGTCCGTCAGGGCGATTATATCCCCGTGGACGGCGTGATAGTAGAAGGACACACTTTTGTAGATAAGTCGGCGATAACCGGCGAGAGTATGCCCGTAGAGCTTTCCGCAGGCGACGCGGTCACGACTGCTTCGGTAAACGTGGGCGGCGTTATAAGAGTGCGCGCGGAAAGGGTCGGTGCGGAAACCACGCTGAGCAAGATTATAAAAATGGTCAGGGAGGCAGGTGCTTCCAAAGCGCCCATACAGAAATTTGCGGATAAGGTTGCGGGAATTTTCGTGCCCGCGGTTACCGCAATTGCGCTGTTGACTTTCGTAATATGGCTGCTTGTAGACGGAGGGTTCAAGCCCGAACACTGCGTAACGTACGCAATATCGGTGCTCGTCGTTTCCTGTCCGTGCGCATTGGGGCTTGCAACGCCCGTGGCGATAATGACGGCGACAGGCAAAGCCGCCTCGCTCGGTGTTCTGTATAAGGATGCGGAAAACCTGCAAAAGACAAGGGAGCTTAACTGCGTTCTGCTCGATAAAACCGCTACGATAACTCGCGGAAAACCAGAAGTCTGCGACGTTAAGTGCTACGGCGCGGATAAAGAAAAAGTGCTGTGTATTGCGGGCGGAATAGAGGCGAACTCAAACCATCCGCTTGCAAAGTGCATAAGCGAATACTGCGGCAGCGGCTATGCGGTGGAAAATTTCGAATACGTCGTAGGTCGCGGCGCAAAAGCGACGTACGGCGGTAATGAATACCGCCTCGGCAATGCGGCATTACTCGAAGATATTAAGATAGAAAAGGAAGTAAAAGCCGCCGCGGACGAACTCTCAACGCAGGGCAAAACGGTTATGTATCTTGCGGAGGATAAGCGCGTGATAGCGCTTTTCGCCGTTGCTGACAGCTTAAAAGAGGGCAGTAAAGAAGCTATATCCTTGCTTAAAGCGCGCGGTATGCGAGTCGCAATGCTCACTGGCGACAGCGAAGCAACCGCAAAAGCCGTTGCCGACAGCGTGGGTATAGACGATTTTATCGCGGAGGTTATGCCCGAAGATAAATTGCGCGCAGTGGAAAATATGCAGTCGATAGGCGGCGTTGTGGCAATGGTCGGCGACGGCATAAACGATTCGCCGGCATTAAAGCAGGCGGACGTCGGTATCGCGATAGGAAACGGCACGGACGTTGCAATCGACAGCGCGGGGGTAGTGCTCGCAAGCGGCGATTTACGTGCTTTGGACACGGCTATAGATTTAAGCCGCGCAACGGTGCGCAATATCAAACAAAATCTGTTCTGGGCGTTTTTCTACAACGTGATTATGATTCCCGTTGCGGCAGGCGCATTGTCTGCGGTAGGGTTTGTATTCAACCCTATGATAGCCGCGGCTTGTATGAGTTTAAGCTCGCTGTTCGTTGTGTGTAACGCGCTCAGACTTCTGCGTTATAAAAATAAGAAAATTGTTGTTTCCGCTCCGTCGGAAGAAATAAATGAAACAAATAAGGAGAACGATTATATGAAAAAACTTGTAAGCATCGAAGGTATGTGTTGCGACCACTGCGCGGCACGCGTGGAAAAGGCTCTTTCAGCAGTCGGCGGAGTGGTTTCCGCAGACGTAAAACTCAAGAAAAATCTTGCTGTTATAAGGAGCAGAGAAGAGGTTTCGGACGAGGAAATCAAGCGCGTAGTCGAAGAAGCGGGATACAAGGTAACGGCTATCGAAAGCAAGTGACAAAGGCTACGCTTTTATGACAATATAAGCCAAAATTTCATATTGACGCACGGACATATCAACCTTTATAATTATGAGTGAAAATAATAGATTCGGAGGTTTTGCCGTGCAGGACACTATGTTGTTGGACAGACGTACGAAAGATTTAGTTAAAGAGTACGTCCCCGAAGGGGACGTTTTGGACAGTATAACTTGCTTTTTTTCAATTTTCGCAGACCCGACAAGGGTGAGAATGCTGTCCGCCCTCGCCATATCGGAAATGTGCGTAACCGATTTATCTCGCGTGCTGGAAATAAACCAGACAACGGTTTCGCACCAGCTGCGGCTACTTAAAAATCTCGGCATAGTCAAGTGTGAGAGGTTCGGAAAAGTCATTACATATTCGCTCGTAAACGACACGGTGAACGACGTTATGCTCAAAGGCGTGGAGTTTTTGGGCTGTTGAATTAAATTAATTCCAAAAGAGCAACATACGTTGCTCTTTTTTTGCGCTTTAATATTGCAAAAGGTATAGAAAAGTGGTATAATTAAATTTGGTGGAATATGGACGTAATTAAGGAAAAACTTCGCCTTTTGCCCGACAGTCCGGGCGTATATATAATGCTGGATAAATATTCCAACGTAATTTACGTAGGCAAAGCGCGCGTACTCAAAAACAGAGTGCGCCAGTATTTCCATTCCTCGCCCAAGCCCGAAAAAGTTATGCAGATGGTCGCGAATATCGCGGACTTCAACTACATTATCACGGGTTCGGAAATCGATGCATTGGCGCTCGAAAACAACCTCATTAAAAAATACAAACCCAAGTACAACATTCTTTTAAAAGACGACAAAACTTATCCGTATATCAAAGTCGATATGCGTGAGAAATTTCCCAATTTCTACGTAACGCGCAAGATAAAAAAGGACGGCTGTAAATATTTCGGACCGTTTATGGGCGGTATAAATTATAAAGATATTCTGGAAACGTGTCAGCTTCTGTTCAACGTGCGTTTATGCCGTACGGCGATAGGCGAAAAGCCCAAAAGAGAGTGCTTGAATTATCATATCAGCAGATGTTGCGCTCCCTGCGCCCATAAAATAACCGAAGAGGAATACGCGGCAAGAGTTAAACAGGCGCTCGAATTTCTGGAAGGCAACTATAAGCAGGCGTATTCCGTATTGCAGGAAAAAATGCTTGCCGCCGCGGGAAACGAAATGTTCGAACTCGCTATCGACTATAAGACGAAAATGCAGATGCTTTCCAAGCTGGAGGGCAAGCGCATAACCTCTATAAACAAGGCTATTGACGCGGATATTATTTCATACGCAACGAACGGCTTGTACTCGGCGGTAAACGTTCTTATAACGCGCAAGGGCATAATGCAGGGCGGCTCGTCATTTGCCTTAGACGAGGCGCATACGACGGACGCGGAAGCCCTCACGTCGTTTATTACGCAGTATTATACGGTTCACGAACCGCCCGCGGAAATCATAGCGGACGAATACTGCGAAAAGGAGCTTGTAGAAAACTTTTTTAAGCAGAAGCTGAATAAGAGCGTAACCATAACGCTCGCCAAACAGGGCATTAAGGCTGACCTTTTGAAAATGGCGAAAGAGAACGCCCGCGACTACCTTGAAAAATCAGTCGATAAAATTCAGCACAAGGACGATATGACGGTGAACGCGTGCAAGCGCCTGCAGGAACAGCTTTCGCTTTCGCGCTATCCGCGCCGAATGGAGTGCTACGATATTTCCAACGTTTCCGGCGTGGATAAGGTGGGCTCAATGGTGGTGTTCATTGACGGCGAAGCGGACAAATCGTCATACCGCAGATTCAGGATAAAGACGGTGGAAGGCGCGGACGATTTCGCTTCGTTAAAGGAAGTACTACTCCGCAGGCTTTCCAAGCTCGGCAGCGACGAAGAGGAGCATTTTCCCAAGCCCGACCTGATAGTTATCGACGGCGGCAAGGGACAATTATCGTCGGTCAAAGCAATATTCGACGAACTGGGAATAACGAATATCGACCTCGTTTCCATAGCCAAGCAGGAAGAAGAAATTTTCACGCTTCATTCCGACGAAAGCGTAAAAATACCGCGCAGCGATTATTCGCTCAGAATGGTTCAGCGTATCCGCGACGAATCACACCGCTTTGCTATAACGTATTTCCGCAACATTCACTCCAAGCGCAATCTTTCGAGCGTGCTGGACGAAATAGAGGGCGTCGGCAAGCAAAAGCGGCTTGCGCTTATGGATAAATTTTCAAACCTGCAGAATATTATGGCGGCGAGCGAGGAAGAACTCGCATCAACTCCTGGCATAGGCCCTGTTTTAGCAAAAAAAATTAAGACGTATTTACAAGAAAACTTATGAAAAATCATCCCGAACTCAACTGTAAACTAATCGTTTCGGACTTCGACGGAACGCTTGCTAACTCGCAAAACGAGGTAAGCGAAGAAAATATTTCGGCTATAAATCAATTCGTTTCGGACGGCGGAATTTTTGCCGTATGCACGGGCAGAATACTTCCGTCCATTCTTCCGAGGGTTCGTCAAATGGGATTGAAAGGGCTTGTTATCGCGTGCCAGGGCTCGGTCGTTGCCGATATCGAAAGCGGAAAGATACTCCGCAATATCAAGCTTGACAGCAAGCAGACATCGTATATCTGCGCGCAGCTCGAAGCAATCGGTGCAAACGTCCAGGCGTTCACGGACGAGGGGTTTTACACAGATATCCCCGCCGAAAGCGAACATCTCAAACTGTACGAACAAATTACGGGAATTAACGCCAGACACACGGATATGTCCGTTTCAAGCTATGTTTTACAGCACAATATTTCCAGCCAGAAGGTCGCTTCGCTTGTCGCTTACGAAGAGCAGGCGGAGCTGTTTGAAAAACTCAAAGCTATTTTCGGCGGGCAGTTTGAAGTGACGTGCAGTGCCAAAGTGCTTATAGAAATCACGCCCGTGGGCGAAAACAAAGGCACGGCGCTCGAATTTTTATCCTCGCATTACGGCATTCCCCGGGAATGTACCTGCGCGGTTGGCGACAATCTCAACGACTTACCTATGATAGAGGCGGCAGGCTGCGGCGTGGCGGTGGGCAACGCTTCCCCCGCGCTTAAAGAAAGGGCGAAAACAGTTACGGTTACCAACGACGAAAACGCCGTGGCTAAAGTAATAAGAGAGTACGGGTACGCGCATTGATGACGGAAATATTAGCCCCTGCGGGGGATAACGAAAGCGCGCTCGCCGCAATCAACGCGGGGGCGGACGCAATATATCTTGGACTTACGAGTTTTTCCGCACGTTCGAGCGCACGCAATTTCGATTTGGAAGCGTTTGAAAAATTATCGGCGCACGCCCGTCTTTTCGGCGTAAAGCTGTACGTGGCTATGAACACGCTCGTCAAAGAGGACGAGCTGGAAATCTTTGTGCAAAACGCGGTCGCCGCATGGAACGCAGGAGCGGACGCAATCATTATTCAGGACTTGTTTTTGGGTAAATACTTAAAACAGACATATCCGCAAATGACGTTGCATCTTTCCACTCAGGCGGGAGTATGCAACGTTTACGGAGCCGAGCTTGCAAAGGAGTGCGGTTTTTCACGCGTGATACTTGCGCGCGAAACAAAGCTGGAAGATATCCGCGAAATTGCGAAAATAATAGAAACCGAGGTTTTCGTGCAGGGCGCTCTTTGCACGTGCTTTTCGGGTCAGTGCTATCTGTCCTCGTTTGCCGGCGGCAACAGCGGCAACCGCGGTAAATGCAAACAGCCCTGCCGCAAGCGCTACCGCATAGACCGCGAAGGCTTCGATACTTCGGCTTACAGAATTTCCCTTTCCGATTTAAGCGTGGGAGAAGATATAAAAACTCTGGCGGGGGCAGGCGTTGCGTCTTTCAAAATCGAAGGAAGAATGCGTCGTGCGGAGTACGTTACAGCCGCAGTGACATATTACAAAAATTTGCTTTCTTCCCGTGCGTCAAACGGTGATTTATCCGCATTAAAGCGCACGTATAACAGGGGCAATTACACAAAAGGGCTGGCTTTCGGTCAGGATAAAAGCTTTATCTCGTCCGCCGTTCAGGGGCATATAGGCGAATATCTGGGCACCGTAACCGTAACAAACGGAAAATCCTTTTGTTCGGGCAGAGAGAAGCGCTCGGCTGGCGACGGATTTAAAATTTTACGCGGCGGCGTAGAGGTTTGCGGTGCGACTTTCGCAGGCGAAGCAAAAGGCGGATTTTATCTGCAAAGCGCAACGCGGCTTAAAAACGGCGACAAAGTTTTTATCACGACGGACGCGGAACTGAATAAAAGACTTGCTTTGCAAAGCGCGACGATACCCGTAAAAATCTCGTTTTGCGCAAGGGCGGGGGAAGCCCCGAAAGTTACTATAAACGGCAAGCAATTTTCGGCGCATTTTATTGCGGAAAAAGCAAGCAATAAACCACTTTCTGAGGACGATATAAAGAAGTGTTTTAACAAGGTTGATACTTACCCGTTCGAGGTGGAGTATTCGGAAATTTGTATTGAAGACGTTTTTATACCGCTTTCCGAACTCAACGAGTTCCGCAGAAATTGCTATCGGGAATTATATTCCGCACTCACGGAAAACCCCAACGGAAAAATAGAAAATATCCTTCCTTTGCCGCATTGTGAAAAGCAGGAAATCAATAATAAAACCGCGGTTATCTGCCGCAATTTAAACGGCGTCAAAGCCGATATCGGAATACTCAAGCCCGACGATTACTTTGCCGATTTAGGACATTTTTGCAATAATTTCGACGGCGAAAAATTCATATATCTGCCGCCCTATCTTACGGGCGCGGAAATCGATAAACTGGAAAGCGCACTCGCAATGTTTGACGGAATATATTGCGAAGGCAATTACGCCATTCCGCTTGCAAGCAAGTTAAATATAAAGCTGTTTGCCGGCACGGGCTTCAACCTTTCTAACAGCGTTTCGCTATCCTTAATTCCTGCGGATTATATCGCTCTTTCAAAAGAGCTTACTTTCCGCGAAATTCAGCCGCTTAACCGCAAAAACACTTTCGCGCTTTGCTCAGGCGGAATAAAGGTTATGGACCTGATTTACTGTCCGTTTTCGCGCAGTTGCTCCAAGTGTGACAAACGCGGTTTCTACACGCTCACGGACGAAGAAAACAGAGCGTTTCCGTTGCGCAGATACTCCGTAGGCGAATGTCGGTTTGAACTCTATAACTGCAATCCGCTTGTCGGCAAAAATTTCGGTTGCGGCACGCTTGCGGACCTAACGACGGAACAAAACCACGCAGAAATTTCTACGATTATCAACGATACGGAAAAGTTAAAAAAGCAATATAAGAACTATACTAAAGGTCACACGGAAACCCCCGTACTTTAACTATGAACGCAAAAAGTCTGGAAAAACTCGAACTGAATAAAATTCTGGAAAGCTGTGCCTCTTTTGCCGTTACCGACGGAGCGAAAAAAGCGCTTGTCAGTCTTTTACCGAGCGGAGAATTAGAAGAGGTAAGATACCGCCTTGCAACCACCGCGGAGTGCGACAAGCTTTTGTACCGCTACGGTTTAAGCAAGGTCGCGTACTTTCCCGACTTGACGGAAGTAGTAGTCCGCGCTTCCAAAGGTTCGGCTCTTTCCTGCGCGGAGCTACTGGACGTAAACAGTCTGCTTATTTCCGCGCGCACCGCTTACGAACAGATAAGCGGAGTTGAAGATAACGAAATAGTCAACGTGCGGAAAATCGCTTCCGAAATTTATTTCGATAAACGGCTGGAAGACGACATTACCGAAAAGATAATTTCCTCCGAGCAGGTTTCGGATTACGCCAGCGACGCGCTCTATTCCATACGCAGCAAGATAAAAAATCTTAACGAGAGAATAAGAGCCTCGCTTGCCGAATACGCTTCGGGCAAGGACGCTCAGTATTTGCAGGACGGAATAGTCACTATCCGCAACGACAGATACGTCGTGCCGGTAAAAGCGGAGTATAAAAGCCGCGTCAAAGGCTTGGTTCACGACCGCTCCCAGTCGGGCGCAACTTTCTTTATCGAGCCAGAATACGTGCTCAATCTCAACAACGAACTAATCGCTCTCACGATAGACGAAAAACTGGAAGTGGAGCGCATTTTAAAGGAGCTTTCCGCTCGCGTCGGCAAGCTTGCACAAAATCTTATAGCGGACGGGGAGGCACTCGCAGTTATCGACAGTTACTATGCGAGAGCGGAATACGCATACACGAAAAAGGCGGTATGTCCGCAGGTAAACAAGCGCGGATATATAAACATTATCAAGGGCAGACATCCGCTGATTGACGGCAAAAAAGTCGTACCCGTTTCCGTGGAGCTCGGCAAGGACTATAATTTTCTGTTGCTCAGCGGCGCGAATACGGGCGGTAAAACCGTAACGCTCAAAATGATAGGGCTGTTCTGTCTTATGGCGGAATGCGGACTTTTTATTCCTGCGGCGCAGGGCAGTCACGTCTGCGCGTTCGAGGACGTGTTCTGCGACGTCGGCGACAGTCAGAGCATAGAGGACAGCCTTTCAACCTTTTCAAGCCATATAACCAACGTCATATCCATTTGCGACGAAGCCTCGTGCGACAGCCTCGTGCTTATCGACGAGCTCGGCGGCGGCACTAATCCCGACGAAGGTCAGGCTCTCGCACGCGCTGTAACGGAGCACTTGCTCGGCGTTGGGTGCAGGGGCGTTATCACCACGCACTTCACCGCGCTTAAAGAAAGCGTGTACCAAATGAGCGGCATAGAAAACGCGGCAATGGAATTCGACAACGACACGCTTAAACCGCTGTACAGCATAAAGATAGGTCTGCCCGGTGCGAGCAACGCTCTCGCCATTTCGCGCAGGCTGGGTATGAATAAAAGCATTCTGGAAAGTGCGGAAAGCTTTTTATCCGAAGGCGGCAGAAATTTCGAAAACATAGTCCGCCGCGCGGAGGAGAGCAGGATAGAGGCGCAGAGGAAGCTTGACGAGGTTGCCGTATTACAGCGCGAGTGGGAGAAAAAGCTTGCGGAAGTCAAAGCCGCGGAAAACGCGTTGCAAAAGGAGCGGGAAAGACTGGGCGCTTCCGCAAAAGCCGAAAGCCGCCGCATCATAAACGAGCGCACCGCGCACGCGGAAGAGCTTCTTTCCGAGCTTGAAAGCATTTTCGCGCAGGAAGAAATTTCCCAGACCGATTTGATAAAAGCGCGTACGCTCAAAAATAAAATCGCGGACGAAGCCTACGGCGAAGAGGGCTCGACTCTTTCTATCAGCAATTTCAAAGACGTAACGCCTCAGAATATAGCAGTCAACGCGGAAGTGTACGTTAAAAGCTTGCAAACGCGCGGAGTTGTGCTTTCGTTCAATAGCAAGAACGGCGAAGCGGAGGTTGCCTGCGGCAGTATAAAACTGCGCGTAAAACTTTCCGATTTGCAGTTTATAAATTCGCCCAAGCCTACGCAGACAAAAAAGCAAAAGGCGGACAACGTAAAGGTAGTGCGCAAGTTTTCGCCTACGCAGCCGATTTTTGAAATCAACGTAATAGGACTTACCGTGGAAGAAGCTTTGATAGAAGTGGATAACTTCCTCGATAAAGCTATGACGGACAACCTCGAACAGGTCAAAATAATCCACGGCGTAGGCACTGGCAAGCTGAGGAATGCGATAGCGGCTCATCTCAAGCGCTGCCGCGGTGTTGCCGAATACCGCTCGGGAAAGTACGGCGAAGGCGAAATCGGCGTAACTATAGTTACGTTAAAATAGTTTTATAAGTCAAAAAAAGACATTCACGGAAAACCCCTTTCATAAAATAAAGATAAATACTATTTTAATTTAGGGGTAAACTATTGAAAAACAAGTTAATTTCCGTAATTGTAAACGTGGCGCTATGTTTAATCGTAACACTCACCTGCGTGGTAGGCTTTGTCGGCGGCAATGCGGCGGCGGTATCGTCCGACGGGGAAAATCTTTTCTATAACGTAAAAGAAAATCCCAGGGGCGTAAGTCTGATGTTCAACGTGTACCAGAACACGCAGAACGTGTACGATATTTTGGATATCCTGGACGAGAACAACGCAAAAGCCACTTTCTTTTTGGGAGGAAGCTGGGCTGACGACAACGTCGATTGCGTGCGAGCGATAGCAAACAGGGGACACGAGGTGGGTTCTCACGGCTATTTCCACAAGAGTCACGACAAAATGAATTACGAGCAGAATTTGGCGGAAATACGCACCAGCGTAAAGCTTCTAAACGCCATTTTAGGCTATGAAATTTCCCTGTTCGCTCCGCCTTCGGGCGCGTTCAACGACCACACGGTCACGGCGAGCGCCTCGCTGGGTTTAAAAACTATAATGTGGAGCAGGGACACGATAGACTGGCGCGATAACGACATGGCTTTGTGCTATTCGCGCGCAACGAAAAATCTGGAAAACGGAGAGTTTATACTAATGCATCCTATGGACGTAACGGTAAAAACTCTGCCCGATATATTAAAATACGTAAGAGAAAGCGGCTTGACCGCCGTCACGGTATCTTACAACTTAGGAGAATAATGGTTCATTTTAAACAACTGGAAAACGGCGTAAGGCTGATTGTAAAGCAAATGAGCGGACTTATGTCCGTAACTATGGGTATAATAGTGGGCACGGGCGCTTGCGTGGAAACCGCCGAAGAGGACGGAATTTCGCACTTTATCGAGCATATGATGTTCAAGGGCACGAAGACGCGCGACGCATTCCAAATTTCCGACGAAATGGACGCTATCGGCGCGCAGGTGAACGCGTTTACCGGCAAGGATATAACCTGCTATTACGCAAAGTCTACTTCGGGACACGCCGCGG
>CAZACR010000007.1:0-23363 GCA_964483715.1 uncultured Clostridia bacterium | reverse complement strand
ACTGCAGACCTGAAAACGCTTATACCCGAGCTAGCAACAACGACGGACGGGTTAAAGCTTGGAGTAAATGCGGACGAAGTGTTGAAGCTGTTCAACGTTGATATTTCGCTTACAATAGGCACAGTAAACCTCGCATATTCGCATAGTAACTGTAATTTGGTAGCGAACGTACCTGCCCTTGGACTTGGCGTAACAATAAGCGGACTGAACGGCGAGATAGAGCAACCTGACAGAAGCAACTGCTTGGACCTTGTGTACTTAGTGGAAGATATCACAGCACTTGCCAAGTCAGATTTGTACGAATTAAATATCGTATATGACGGAAAGATAAAAGCGGAAGTAACAGCGTACGCAAACCTCAAAGGACTTGCGGTATACGCAGAAGTAAAGGTTAGCTATGAATATAACGGCTTGCCTGTAAGTGCTGAGCTTAAAGCATGGTACGAAAACAACGAAGTAGTGCTTGCGCTGGAAAAACTGAACGGCAGCGAAGTAAACGTTACTGTCAGTGCCGAAATAAGCAAGACAGTTGAAGCGGTAAAAGAACTTCTCGCTTATTGCAACATACAGTTGGAAATGCCCTCGGTCGGCGGAGATGTAAACCTTGAAGAAGTGTTAACTTCCGTACTCACTGCAGACCTCAAAACGCTTATACCTGAGCTTGCGACTACAACGGACGGATTAAAGCTTGGCGTAAACGCAGACGAAGTGCTGAAGCTGTTCAACGTTGATATTCCGCTTACAATAGGCACAGTAAACCTCGCATATTCGCACAGTAACTGTAATTTGGTAGCGAACGTACCTGCCCTTGGACTTGGCGTAATAATAAGCGGACTGAACGGCGAAATACCTCAACCCGACAGAAGCAACTGCTTGGATTTGGCGGAACTCGTTGCTCTTGTCAACAGCGTGGCGGCACAGGTTAAAGACATAATAAATAACGAAGCGGTCAGCTTCGAAATTGTCCAGGGTCAGACCTACCTCAATCTGGACGGAATTACCGTAGGCTTGTGGGGTAACGTCGAAGTTAGCTGGAAGAACGGCGGCGAATACGTTGCGCTTGACCTCGCTATGGTGATAGAGGAAAACGGTTCGGACGTATCGTACTTAAAGCTTCTTTACAATAAGAACGCGAAGGGTGCGCCTCTCGTGCGGCTTGCTCTTAACGGCGTTGGCATAGATATTTATCAGGAAGACATTCAAACGGTTACGGACGGCTTTAACCGCATTTACCAAAAGATAGCTTCCGCCCTCGGTTTGAGCTTAGAAGCAAGCGATAACGGCGTCGAGGAAAAGCAACCCGAGTTCGACTTCTCTTCGTTAAAATCAAACGATAAACTTATGGCTATGCTGTTCGGAATGCTTTCGGACGGCGGCTGGATAGACGTGCTGAACGATATGACGTTAACCGTCGATAAGCAAGTTGTTGAAAACGGCAAAGTTCAGACGGTAAAACGCTCGTTGACCCTTACATATGCCGCGGAAAACGCTGCGGAAGTGCGCGTTTCCACCGACGGAAATATCGCGCTGTACTATGACGCGAACATCGGCAGCCGCTTCACTTTCGGCGGTGAAGTAAGAGCTTGCGCGGCGAACGGAGCGCTCGTTCAATCACTGGGCGCACAGTTTAAAGAAGCGAACATGTCCTCGTCGAAAGAAGAGGGCTCGGCGGGATTTGTAAGACTTGCTTACGATTATCTGTTCGAAGCGCTTGCAAGCGTTTCCGTAAAAAATATTCTCGGCGCAGACACCTACACGGTCAAGTTCCTTTTGGACGGAAACAACTGCAATATTCAGGCGCTCGAGAACGTAAAAATCGACGCGTCGCTGTATTTCACGGGAGCAAGCAACGATAGAGGTAAACTTGCGGAAGCGAATCTGACTCTCGACGTTAAAGGCGTTGTCGTTGACTTGAATGTGATTTCCGAAAGAGCCGGCAATCAGACTTACTTCTACATAAATCTGAAACAGGTTGTCAATTTCAGGCTTCCCGATTTGAAGGTTATGGCGACGCAGAGCAGTCTGTTCGACACGCTCTCGGTGCTTATCTCAACAATCAACGATACTAACGTTATGGATGTAATCGGCGGACTTTTCAACACCGACGGCGAGGAAGTAGCGAATAATACCCGACAGGAAGCAGGCGAGAAGATATCGGACGAAACGGTTGATAAAATTGCGGAAATAATCGAAAAGATTATCAACTTCGATTTCGGCGAAGCGGTCGTTGCGACAAAGGCTAACGGCGCTACGACGGCGGTTCTCGATTTGGACAACGTGGCTCGTCAGTTCGGTTTGAAATGCAAGCCTCTCGGAACGGTTGAAATTGCAATAAACCACGACTGTCATTCGATGAAGACGAGCGGCAAGGCTTTGGTTACCGACGCCGCGGGCGTTACCGAGCTTAAAGAATGGATATCGCTTTCATCCGAAAAGACGGCGGTGCGCGACTATTCAGCACTCAATAAAGAAGACTATATCTCAATCGAATTCCTGCCCGAACTTATAAACGATCTGGTCAGGTTCGCCACCGACGGCAACGGCAGGCTTTACAACAAATTCACATTCAGCGGTTCGATTTCCGCGAAGATAGTAAACCTGTTCACGCTCAATATAGACAAGTGCAACGTAACGGTCGGCATAGACGCGGAAAAAGGTTTAACCGTTTCCGTCGCCGCCCACGTAAACAAGGTCAGCGCACTCGGACTCGTTACCATACCCGAAAGCACTTTCGGCTTGACGTATCAGAACGGACTTCTCACTCTTGCAAGGGGCTTGAATACGTCCGCTCCCGAATATAAGATAATGACGCTAGATTTCTTTGTGGACCATATGCTGACGGAAAGCAATTCGTCAATCCAGTGGCTGCTCGATATCAGCGGTTGGAAAACGATGCTCGGCATTATTAAATCGGCTGCGGGAGATTTGAACGTCAGCTCGGGTTTGACGACTACGGAGAACGTATATCTGTACGTAAACAATTCCGCAAGCGACGAACGCGAGATTTCGATGTACGATTACGTTGACGCGATAAAAGTTATTATAAACGGCAACCGCACCGCAAACGTAGGCAATCCTGCCGCTCTGGAAAAAGCGCTCGGCGTTTACGATAATTACTACGGCTTCTCGCTCAACGCAAAAACAATAAGCGGCGGAACGCTCACCGAACTGTATGCGGCGCTCGTCCGCGGCGACGAAGGTATAAGCGGCTTAAAGGCTTACGGCGCAATAGACAGCTACGTAACGTTCGCAGTCAGTCTTAATTATGTCGAAGGCTGTAGCGAAGAATATGCGATAGGCAATTCGCTTAAATCGGATTTAACTGCGCCCAGCTTCTACGAAAATGCGAAAGCGATAGCGGAAGCGGCGGAGCAGGTTATAGACACCGGTTACTTCGTTAAAAAGCCCGAAGCGGGTTACGACGAAAAGTTCGGCTGCTTTACCGTTACGGCAAGCGGAGAAGGCTATACGTTCACGACGGAAAACTCCAACATATTGTATTCTCACGTGTTGACGGTAGTCGGGCTCAACGGCGAGATAGAGCGCCGCGACGTCCGTCACGGTTCTACGGTTTATCTGTACGATAACTATTCACCCGTATATACGGACGGAAGCAAAGCGTTCAGGCTTATCTATTCCGCATCACCTGATAAGGTCGGCGCAACTCAGGTTGTGATGAACGGTGATTTGACGGTTTACGCGCTTGCGGTAAAAGCGGTAAACATTATCGTGCATAACGGCGAAGAGGTTATAACGCTTTCATCTTTCACGGGCGATAAAGTGCCCGTAACGGTGGAAGGACTGCAAACGATAAATACTCCCGTATACGAAAACGGCGATGTGGTCGGAGAAAACGATATTATTCCCGAAGGCGTTACAACGCTGGATATATACGGTGTGTTTGTAAATACCGAAGTGGTTGTAAATTTCGTCAAGTACACGTTCAGTTCGCAGACAATGAGCTACACGGCAAGCGGCAAAGCGGCAGGCTTCAACGATTATTATTCGGTTAAAGGCAATACGCTCGTACTCGAAAACGAGATAGGAGGTTATCCCGTAACCGCTATCGGCGAACTTGCGTTTGCCAATACGGAAGGCAAGCCGATAAAGAACGTTGTAGTTCCTTCCAATATTACTAAGGTCGGCAAGCAGGCGTTCCTTGATAACGTGGATATGCAGAGCGTTGTGTTCCTTGCTGACGCGGTAACGCTGGAAGGCAGTAAAAACAAGTCGGAAAAATCCTATCCTTTCTACGGATGTTCGGTATCCTCCGACGACGAAAAGACGGAGCTTAAGGTTTACTATAATCAGATAAACGGCGGCAATACGGACTGGACTAATTTCAGAATTTCGGAACCGTCCCCCGCAATTGTTTATTATATGTACATAGGCAATGACCCCAACACGTCCGAGTGGGTAAATTACAATAAAAACGGCGGCGGCGCTATTTATTCGAACGGAAACTGGCAGAAAGCCGACTATAAAGTAACGGTAGACCTCAACGGCGTTTCGGGCAGTACTTTAACGCAGGAAGCGGTTGAAGAGATACTCGCGCCTTACTTCCCCGCGATAAATACGGGCGAATTTATGGGCAGTGCGGAAGAAGCAGCCGTACGCAATGCATTGGAAGCGGCTTGCACTCAGTTCGATATAACGCGAAACGGCATACTGTTCAAATGCGTGTTCACGGTTAGCGCGGAAACGACGGGCAACAACGTTGTGATAACCTACGCCGTAACGTATACGGCGGCTTGCACGGTCAATGTATACAGCCCCGTCGCGTTCACGTACTACGGCGTGCAGATAAACGCGAATACGTTAACGCAGGTAACTATCCCCGTGGAAGGCGAAACGGTAAATATGGAAAATCCCGAGCTCGATACTCACGATTTCACCGGCTGGACAACGGGCGGAGAAGACGGCGCTATGGTATACACCGCGGGCTGGAGAGCTAAGGAATTTAACCTTAAAATCCGTCTTACGAGAGGCGGCACGGATACTAATATCGTACATATCGACGGCTCAACCCATAGGGTGAACGGCAGCGGTTCAAAGGGTACGGCAGACGTTACGACAATTAAGATTTACGGCGGCGAAGCAACGTTTACCGTAAGCGACAAAGTACTCACTATCGTAACGGGCGGTGTAACGTATACTATTTACGTAAACGAAGCGTCCGTATTCGGTAAAGACAAAGGTACTAAGCGCAACTTAAAGTCGGATATAAACGGTACGGTTAAGATAAACGAAGACAAAACTATAACGCTCAGCTACTGAAATACTTAACTTAACAAAAAGGGTACGGCAAACGCCGTGCCCTTTAATATTTAACGCGGTAAAAGCATAAACTAACGTATGAAACTTTTGCAGCAGATTTTAAAGGAAGCGGGTGCGGACACCGACGGCGCTATAACTTTAATCCCCTCTTTCGGCGGTTACTTTAAAGGCGTTAAGCGTGTGGAAGAATATTCGGAAGAAAAAATCGTTATCATAGCTAACAAAAAGCGTTGGACGTTAGTTGGCGAAAAGCTTGCGATAGACAAGTATTTCGAGCAGGATTTGCTTATTATTGGCGATATAAAAGGGGTAAGTTATGAATAACTTAGTAGCATTTAAAGTAACTTGCACCGTCGAAACGGCGTTAAAGAAATTAAATAAAGTCAATATTGCCGTTTATAAGCTGAAAAAGCGGGGCGTAAACGTTTACTTTTCGGTTGAAGAAGAATACTCGCAAAAAGTTTTTGCAATTTTCGCACATAGGTGTTATAATGTCAGTATAAGGCGTAAAAGCGTTAAAATGCGGTTAAAGGATTTTCTCGAGCGGCGCTTCGGTCTGGTTGCGGGCGCAATCGTATTTTTTGCGGCGTGCATGGTTTCCAACTCGCTGGTGCTCAGAATCAAAGTTACGGGTAACGGCAGTTATTTAAGTCCGCAGGTTATCGCAGCGGCAAACGACTGCGGCGCGCGTTGCGGTTTGCCTTGTTCCAAGCTCGATAAGCCTTTGCTGACCTCGCGCATACTCGCTCTGCCTTCCGTAACGTTCTGTTCGGTGCAGAGAATGGGCAGTTATCTCGTGATAGAGGTGCGCACGGACGAAGAGCATTCAGCCGTTACAAACGAAGACGCGCTCGTGTCGGATTGCGACGGAGAGGTCTACCGCATAGTTGTCTTAAGCGGTACGGCGGAAAAAGCTGAGGGCGAAGCCGTTAAAAACGGAGAAACGCTCATCGGCGCTTACAGGCTTACGGAAAGCGAAGAAAGACAGCCGGCTCTTGCGGTCGGGTTTGCGGAAATAAAACGCACGGCTACAATCGTTGTGTTTTACGAAAGCGAAAGCGAACAAAACGCAGCTTTAGCGCTCGCCGCAACGGAGCTCTATTCTGACAGGGTGCTTGAAAAATCGTATAAGGTCAGCCCTTGCGAGGGCGGCGTGAACTACGACGTGACTTTCACATATTTAACCACCCTGACAATAAATATGGAATAAGAACACCCGACGTTAACAGGGTGGACAAACTTAAATTTACAGAGGTAATTTTTATTGGAAATCGAAAGAAGGGCGTCTGCGGACAGCGTTGACGATTTAGCCAAGGTCTTAGGCACGTTCGACGAAAATTTAAACGCAATCGCGCGCGAGCTGTCGGTAATCTGCCGTGTGGACGGACTGGACATAGTCGTCCGCGGCGAAGAGGACAGCGTGCGCATTGCCGTTGACGTAGTAGTCAATCTGCTCGCGCTTGCAAGAAACGGAGAGCGCGTGGACGGCGGCAGGGTTATATATTGTATCGAGCTTGCCAAAGAGGGCAGGGCGGGCGATATAACCAAGCTCTCGTCGGGTACTGTCGGCGTAACGTTCCGCGGCAAACCCATAAAGTGCAAGACGGTCGGGCAGAAAGCGTATGCGGAGGCGATTAAGCGCAACGCGATAGTTTTCGGCGTAGGACCTGCCGGCACGGGTAAAACCTATCTTGCGGTATGCTTTGCCGTTCAGGCTATGAAGCAGAAGCTCGTGGAAAAGATAATCTTGACGCGCCCTGCGGTGGAAGCAGGCGAAAAGCTGGGCTTTCTCCCCGGTGATTTGCAGACGAAGGTAGACCCGTATCTGCGCCCGTTGTACGATGCGTTGCAGGAAATGCTGGGCGTTGAAAGCTACGTAAAACTGATGGAGCGCGGCGCGATAGAAATTGCTCCGCTTGCGTATATGCGCGGACGAACACTTTCCAATGCATTCATAATATTGGACGAAGCGCAGAACACCACGCGCGAGCA
This sequence comes from uncultured Clostridia bacterium, assembly GCA_964483715.1. Classification (GTDB taxonomy): domain Bacteria; phylum Bacillota; class Clostridia; order Christensenellales; family Borkfalkiaceae; genus Coproplasma. The sequence goes on along the minus strand of CAZACR010000007.1, from coordinate 16,094 downwards.
GATGAAAATGTTTTTAACGCGTTTAGGCGATAACAGCCGAATGGTCATAACGGGCGACGTATCGCAGATTGATTTGCCCGAAGGCAAGCGCAGCGGTCTTATCCACGCAACAAATTTATTGAAAAACGTAGACGGTATATCCGTTATAAATCTTACAGACAAAGACGTCGTCAGAAATCCTCTCGTAATGCGCATAGTGCGCGCGTACGAAAAGGAAGACGTAGGGAGTAAAAACAGTGCAAACAAAACTGAGTAGAAAAACGCTGTGGCTGGGAATAATGATGTTCGTTCTGAACGTAATTCTGCTTCTGGCGCTAACGTTTTTCATGATTGAATTAAATCAGAAATTCAGGGCAATCGACTTTATACGAAACAACCCTTACAACGTAATTTTCGTTGCGTCCGCCGTAATATTCCTGTCGGCGTTGACGTACGGGTTCCTGTTCTTCGAATGCAAGGATATCATCTGCGATATCGTAAGGCTTATCGAGCTTTTCATACTTCTCGACTTATCGGTTATCGCTTCTTTCCTGCTGGGTAAATACCTTGACCCGAACGCGCGTCCTTTCGCGTTCTTTGCGGTTATGTGCGCAACCCTTTTGGGCAGAAGACTCGCACTTTTCTGCAACGTTATAAACGCGCTTTTGATATTCGTAATCGACTTGAATATCAATATGGATATCACGGTTGCGGCAAACGCCGTGGAAATCTGGCAGTACTGCGCGGGCTTGCTCATATCCTTCTGTGCGGGCACGGTTGTAATCTTCTTCTCGCACAAAGTCAAAACGAGGCTGCAAAGCATATTGCTCGTAATATTGCTCCTCATTCCCATAGAGCTGATAATCGCCGTAATGGAAATTTTCTTCTCGATAGGCGAATCTGCGGATAAGGTAATACTTCTCGCTTACGGTTCTCTCGGCGCGCTGTTCAGTATTCTGCTGTATATCGTGCTGTTGCCCGTGTTCGAGCTTATATTCTCGGAAATAACCGTTTTCAGACTGAGGGAGATAACCTCGCCCAGCGCCAAGCTTATCAAAAAACTCAAAAACGAAGCGCCAGGCACGTATAACCACTCGGTTGTCGTGGCACAGCTTACCGAAGCGTGCGCGATAGCGATAGGCGAGGACGGCGAGCTTGCAAGGGCGGCGGCTTATTACCACGATATGGGTAAGTTAAAGAGCCCCGAAATGTTCACGGAAAACCAGTCGGAATACAATCTTCACAACGAGCTCACTCCCGAGCTTTCCGTCGAAATAATCCGTTCGCACGCAACGTACGGCGCGAAACTGATAAAGAAAAGCCACCTTCCCGAATTCCTTTCGGACGTAGCGGTTCAGCACCACGGAACGCTTCCCATCAAGTATTTCTATGCAAAGGCGCTGAGAATGACGGACGGCGAAATAGATATGGCGAACTATTCTTACGCAGGTCCTACGCCCCAGTCGCGTATAGCCGCTATCATTATGATTGCGGACGCTTCGGAAGCAGCATCGCGTTCGCTTGCCAACCGTACGCCGGCAAAAATCGAAGCGCTCGTCGGAAGCATTATCGAAGAGCGTATCAACCTCGACCAGTTTGCGGACTGCGCAATAACGATGCGCGACCTGACGATTATAACCAGCACTATTACGCAGGCGCTTACGGGCGTATACCATTCGAGAATTTCCTACCCGAAAATCAAAATCGGCAAAAAGAAATAAAGCTGAATATGATAGCATTGCAGATATTATGCGAAGAATACGATTTTTCACCGCTTGCGGCGGCGTTTTCGGACGAGTTCGAATGCGACGTGCCCGCGGCGGTTGAAGTCGTTATCGTCGGCAAAGAAGAGATAAAAAAGCTCAACGCCGAATTCCGCGCTACGGACAAGGTTACGGACGTTCTGTCTTTCCCTGCGCTGGACGGAATTTTTAAGCTTCCGATAAAGGGCGAAAACTTTCCGTTCGAAATGGAATGCGGAGTGCTTAACGTCGGCTCTATTGCCGTATGCAGGGAAGTTGCTAAGGAACAGGCGGAGGAGTTCGGACATTCGTTCGAAAGGGAGCTTTTTTACCTTATAACGCACGGCGTTTGCCACTTGTTCGGCTATGACCATATGACCGACGAAGACAAGGCGGAAATGCGTGAAAAGGAAGAAAAAGTACTCGCAAAACTCAACCTTACAAGGTAGTACAGAGGTTATTATATGAAGAGCGGATACGTAGGAGTTATAGGCAAAGCGAATGCGGGCAAGTCCACGCTTATAAACGTGCTTGTCGGCGAAAAAGTCGCAATCGTTTCGCCCAAACCCCAAACCACGCGCGACGCGATTATGGGCATTTTAACAAAGCCCGAATACCAGATAGTTTTCATAGATACGCCCGGCATATACAAGGCTAAAAACGCGCTTTCCTCGATAATGGAAAAGACGGCGGAAACCACGGCGCGCGGCGTCGATTTAATACTATTCGTCCTCGACGGACACGAAGGGTTGACGGAGGGCGATATTGCTTTGGCGAAGCGTTTTTCGTCGGGCAGCGTTCCCGTAATTATCGCGTACACGAAAATAGATATTATGCCCAAAGAAAATATCCCCGCGGATATTAAAAAGCTGTACGAAGCGGGAGTGGAATGCGACGTTTACCCCGTTTCCGCGCGTAAAGGTATGAACGTTAAAAAGCTGGAAAAGGCAATCGCGGACAGGCTCCCCGAAGGCGGAAGAGTTATCGAGGACAATATCGTTTCGGACAAGAGCGAAAAGTTTATGGTCGCGGAAATAATGCGCGAGAAAATTCTTTTGAAGTTCGATAAGGAAATACCCCACGGCGTCGCAATCGTCATCAACAATTTTCAGCGCGGAGACAACGGAGTATACGACGTAAATCTCGATATCGTCTGCGAAAAGGCAAACCATAAATCGATACTTATCGGCAAGCAGGGGGCGGCGATAAAAGAGGTGTCGTCCTTCGCGCGCAAGGATATGGAAAAGTTTCTGGGCGGCAAAGTCTTTCTTACAACTTATGTAAAAGTCAAAGAGGACTGGCGCGACAGACCTTCGCTGCTTCGCGACTTCGGTTACGACAACAAAAACGGCTCATAATTTTTTCCGTTCTGCACATTCTTATTTCAAAGGAGGTGCGGTATGCGCGGAAAGGACAACGACGCCGCAGAGCTCGCCTGGAAAATGTTCCAGAAGACGGGTTCGGTCAGCTACTACATGTTATATAAAGAACTCAAAGGCAGGAAGTAACCGCGCGTAAAAAGCGGAGCGTGCGGTAAACCGTAAACAAGTGGAAAACAAAAAGGTAAACGCCATAATGCTTCGCGCGGTGGACTACGGCGAGAACGATAAAATCCTCACCCTGCTGACGGCGGAAGAAGGACGGATAACGGCAGGAATAAAGGGAGTTAAAAAGGCGGGCGCAAAACTTAAGTTTGCGGCTCAGCCCTTTTGCTTTGCGGAGTATATTCTTGCCCGGAACGGCAACAGATACACCGTCGTTCAGGCGAGCGAATGTGAAAGCTTTTACGAACTGCGCACCGATATAAACCGTTATTACGCCGCCTGCGCCGTGTGCGAAGCTGCAATTGCTCTGACTTACGAAGGCAACGGAGAGGACAGCGTTTTCGGTGACTGCGTGCGTGCGCTTACACAAATGTGCCGCGGTGACGAGGGCCTTGCGCTTATTTCATATTTATTAAAGGCGCTCAGGAATTCCGGCTACGGCGTGAGGCTTGACGATTGCGCGGAGTGCGGTTCGAAGTTGGATAGCGCGGATAAACTGCGCTTCGATATGGATATCGGCGGTTTCACATGCTGGGACTGCGGCGGAGGAGCAGGCGCGAGCGGTGTTACCTACCACGTTTTGAAAATGGCGGACGGACTGCCGTACGACAGCTCTTACATAACCGCGGACGGAAAGAAACGCGCGCTGAGGCTGTTGAAAGAGTATTTGGATTATAAGACGGACGCGCGGATAAGCTCTCTGTCGGAATATATAAGATTGATATAAAAAGCAAACGGTTGCGCCGAAAAATTTCGGCGCAACCGTTTATTTCAATAAATACTTTTCTATAATCAGCCCCGCGTCGTGAATGCATTCGGGACAGGGCCGCTTTTTATAATATTCCGCAGTCCGTTCCTCGGGAACGGGGGAATTGTCTTTTGGCAACGAAGCGCCCAGAAGCTCCGCACAGATAATCGAGCCGTTCTTTTCGGCGAACTCGTTCGCCATAGTGCGGACGAGCGCGTAAATCTCGCCGCGTTTTTGCAAATTCTTCGGTAAACCCGAGCTTTCGGCTAACCCGGCAAGCAGCGCCATTGCCGTAACCGCACCGCAGGTTAAACGCATTCTGCCCATTCCGCCGCCCATTCCTTCTACAAACCGCATAGCCGTTTGCGCGTCCATACCGAATTCGTCGGCAAACGCCCCCACGACCGCCTGACAGCAGTTATAGCCTTCGTAAAACATTTCTCTTGCTCTGTCCGCTCTTGTTCCCATACCATATATTATACCCAATTTTAAGGTAAAGTCAACGCCGCCGGTATTAGCAAAAATACAAAATTAACCATAATTTATAATTATTAACAAACTTACGTTGCGCCGGGTGTTATAAATCAACAAAATTCGTTAAACTTCAACTTTTCGTATTGACATAATAATTTTTAAAGTGATAGAATATATTAAGATTAAATTAAAGGGGATTTTTTACCCTACGGCTAAAAAAGGCGTTGGCAACGTTACCGCGTTGCCAACGCCACGGTAAAAACAATTATATGTAAAGCCGCGTAAAAAATCGGACTTGAGAATAGGGAGGAACAGATGAATAAACTAACCAAACTGTTATCGGTATTCGTAATTGCCGGTGCGGTAGGAACAGGCGTTTCGTTTGCTGCAGGATGCGTACATAAGCATTCTTTCAGCGAAGACTGGACGCCGGGCGAGGAAACGCATTGGCACGCTGCCACTTGCGAACACTCAGAGGAAAAAGCTGACGAAGCAGCTCACAAGGACGAAAACAACAACTTCCTTTGCGACGATTGCGGTTACGATATGGCTACGCACGTAACCGAGGTAACTCTTGACACGAATGCCAAGACGTTAAAAATCGGCGAAGAGTATACGCTCGTGGCGACGGTTTTACCCTCAAACGCTTCTATCGGTACGTATAGCTGGAAATCTTCCAACACCGACGTTGCGGAAGTTGCGAACGGTAAAGTAACGGCAAAGGCGGCAGGCGAGGCGGTTATAACAGTAACTACTACCGACGGCGCTAAAACCGATACGTGTACGATAACGGTAGAATCCGAGACTTCTGAAACCGTAGCGGTAACGGGTATAACCCTGGATAAGAGCACGTTAGACCTCAATGAAGGCGAAACGGGTACGTTGGTTGCAACGGTAGCTCCCGAAAACGCAACGAATAAGAACTTTACGTTCACTTCGAGCGACCCCACGGTTGCTTCGGTGGAAGGCAACGTAGTAACAGCGGTAAAAGAAGGCACGGCGACGATAACGGTAACCACCGAAGACGGTAATTATACTGCTACCTGTACGGTAACGGTAAACCCTGCAACGGTAGCTGTAACGGGTGTAACGCTGAACAAGACGGAAGTAAGCCTTAAAGTCGGCGCATCGACGACGATAAAGGCGACGATAGCTCCTGCAAACGCAACGAATAAAAACAGAACGAGAGTTTCCAGCGACACAAGTGTTGCGACAATCGACGAAAACGGAACGATTAAGGCGGTCGGCGTAGGTACGGCGGTAATTACCGTAAAAACGGAAGACGGCGGCTTCGAAGCGACTTGTACCGTAACGGTAAATCCCGCGACGATAGCGGTAGAGAGCGTAGCGTTTGAACATGAAACCCTTGAACTCGAAGTGGAAGACACTCACGATATTCATGTAAAAATAGCTCCTGCAACCGCAACGAACAAAGATTATGACGTCGTTTCGAGCGACCCCGAAGTCGTTTCTATCGACGGCGACGTATTTGTCGCGAATAAAGTAGGTACCGCAACCATAACGGTAACCACCAAGGACGGCGCCAAGACCGCTACCTGCTCTATAACCGTAAAGGAAAGAACGTCTGAAAAAGTTGCTGTAACTGGCATATCTCTTGATAAGACGTCGGTAACCATCAAAGTTGGCGATACAGAGCAGATTACGGCAACCGTAGCTCCTGCAAATGCAAGCAACAAGACGAGAGATAGAGTTTCCAGCAACCCCGAAGTAGCTACAATCGACTCGGACGGCACGATAACGGCGCTCAAAGCCGGTACTGCGACAATAACCGTCACAACGAGGGACGGCGGCTTCAAGGCGACCTGTGAAGTAACCGTAATTCCTGCGACCATAGAGGTAACGGGCGTAACTCTGGATACGGACACGTTAAACCTCAAAGTAGGCGCAACTCACGAATTCGAAGCAACCATAACTCCCGATGACGCAGACAATCAGACGGTAAGGTATACGTCGAGCGACGAAACAGTCGCTAAAATGGTCGGCAGCAGATTGACCGCGCTTAAAGCGGGCACTGCGGTAATAACGGTAACCACAGAGGACGGCAACTATACGGCAACCTGCACGGTTACGGTAGCTCCCGCAACGGTAATAATATCGTTCAACATGAACGGCCACGGCGCGGCAATTGCCAATGCAACGGCAACGGACGGCAAGATAACCGCTCCCGCGGCTCCCACTGCGGAAGGCTGGTCGTTCGGCGGCTGGTACGAATCCGAAGCTTGCATGGGCGAAGCAATAGACTTTACAACCAAGACGTTCACGGCTTCCACAACGATATTTGCAAAGTGGGTTCAGGAATACTCGATAAGCTTTGACCTCAACGGTCACGGCGGAGAGACCGCGCCTGAATCCGTATATACGGTAGCAGGCAAGATAACCGCTCCCGCGGCACCCGAGGACGAAGAATACGACTTCATGGGTTGGGCTTTGAGCGCAGACGGCACGACTGCCGTTGACTTCACTACAAAGGTATTCGAAGCAAATACACCGCTGTACGCAATTTGGCAGAAGAAGCCTACGGTCGTTTACAACAACGATTACAGAACCGACACGGAGGTTCAGGCAGGTACCGAGAACTTCCCGACGGCAGGCGGCGTATACAGCTATATCAAATATAATAAAGAAGTAGCAAATGCCGACAACGCCGTTACTATAACTGACGGCAGCATAGTATTGACTGATACCACCAGCGACGTTACTACATATGCTTACTTGAGATTGGACGAAGCTATTTCGCTGAAAAAGGTAACGGTTGAGGCTCAATTCACTCATACCGACGGTTCTACGGCAGGCAGCTGGACGTTTATGACGTTGTGCGACGGGGCAGGCAATGAAATCTTTGCTCTCAGAACTAACGGTAGTAAAAACGTAGCTCTCTTTAAAGGTAATAATGCCCTTAACGATAAGTCTTGCGGTTATACAGCGAAAAAAGCAATGGCGATTAAGGCTGTGCTTGACCTTGTAAACGGCACCGCAACGGTTACGGTTGACGGTAAGGACCTCGGTACTGTTGAAATTGAAGCAACCACGTTTGCCGGAATTTCAATGATGACTGCAGGCGGTTCGCGTAACTCGAAGTTAGACAGCTTTGTAGTTAAGACCTTAGACGCGTCTGTTGCGGAAATCAAGGCGGCTCTGCTTAAGCGTTTAGAAGATAAAAACACAGCTTTAGCCGAGACGCATACGAATAACGCCGCTCTTGTAAAAACGATTTACGATAAAGCGGTTGAAGACATAACCGCAGGCGAAACCGAAGCAGCTGTTACCGCAACGTACAATAAAGCGGTTGCGGATCTGGACGACGTGCTTTCCGATGCCGATATGAGCATGACGGATACGAACTCGCTTAAAAATAAGACGGCTGCGGCGGCGCAGACGTACGGTGAAGGCAAGGGATTTGCTATAAACACCGTTGTAATCGGTACGGAAACCGTAAAGGGCAACCTTGATTCGTTCAATGCAATGGTTGGCGCAAACGGAACCGAAGCGGCGGCGCTTATATCAATTCAGACCAAGTCCGATTTGACTGCGTGGGAAGAAGCGGTTAAAGCAAAAGTTTACGCGCTTCCTACAAATGACGCTTTGCTTGCAACCATTAAGTCAAAAGCTATAACTTATATCCAAAACTACAGAAAGGCAGATGTCGAAGCTCTGGACCATAACGATATCGAGTACAATTCTATTCAGGCAATGATTCGTCCTGCGGACGACGAGGCAGACCCTGCGGTTGAAGCGGGCACTACGATTAAGGCTATCAATGCTTTAACGGCAACCTTCAAAACCGTTAAGGTCGGCGAAGTAACCAAACTCGACGTTCTGGATAAAGCGGAAAAATCTATTGACGACTTTATTCACGACGCAAACCTGACTTTGGCTGAAAAGCAGGAAAGATACGCAGGTCCTCAGACTTCCAATGATAATTACGGTAGTTTAGGCACGTACTACGAAACGAAGTCGGCTGTAATTCAGCAGTCGGATATTCCTGCCGCGATAAAGAGCGGTTATATCAGTAATATGGAAAGCGTAGTTACTGCAGGTAAGACCGCTATATGGGCTGTTACCGAAGCAAACGAAGCAGATTTGAAGGGCGTATACGACGCGCAAATCGCCGCAATCGACCTGATTATGGCTAAGTTCGACGCATACTGCGCAGTTTACGCTAAAGCTGAGGAAGCAAAGCAATCAGTAATCGACGATACCAACCAAGCGGCGATTGACACTATTGTCAGCACGTTCAAGACCGCTCTCGATGCCGCAACTGCGGAAGAGGACGAAACGGTTGAAGAAGAAACCGTTAAGGGTATCAATTCTCTTAAGGCTGACGTACTTAATGCAATAGACGCCAAGGTTGAAGAAGTTACTTCCCAAACGTTCAACGTAACGTTCACGGGTGTTGCTACTCCCGCACAGGTCGGTTACGCAGGTACTGCAGAAGCGCCTACCTCCGGCGTTCCTACATATGCGGATAAGTTAATTGTCGGCTGGACCGAGACGGAGAACGGAGATACGGCGTTCGACTTCACGACGAAGCTTACGGCTGATTTAACGCTCTATCCTATATTCGTGAATGCGGACGTTTCAATAACGCTTAAAGTCGGTAACGAAACCTACAAAACGCTGTACACATACAGCAGCGCCGTAACGAACGAGTATGCGGGCATTACCATACCCACGTTAGTTCTTCCCGAGGTTGACTCCGAGAACAAAGATTTGATGTTCAGTCATTGGTACGAAACCGACCAAGCGGTAGCTTACACTCTGCCCGAATCGTTTGAACCTGACGCAACGGTAACGCTTAACGTTGCATTCAAAGGAGCGGTTCCCGCACATGACGATTGCACTTGGGCTTACGCAACCGACGGTAAAACTCTTCCTGAAAAGATAGACGGCACCGGATTAACTGAAAATTCAAGTAAGGGATGTATGGAGTTAGCTCCTTCGTCAGCAGGTGTATTTATCACTTTAAGAGGTTCCGACGAGGAAAACTACATTAGAGTTAAAGCTAAATCTACGAGCGGCAGTAACTGGTCTACTATAGCCGTAAAAGACGAAGACGGCAATTATATTGAAATAGTTGAAGCAGTCACAGGAAACGTAAAGAAGCATTCGGATAAAAATCTCTATGCAGTAAAGAGCGAAAACGTTTCAACGCTTACTTTCAAAACCGTAAAAGCAGGAAAGTATACAATTATTGCCGAATCAACGACTGCTGAAAATGGAGGCGGCTTGGGTGAGATATCCAGATCTGTCCGTATTACGGCAATTGATGTTAAGGATACCTACAAAGTACCTCTTGTAGCGGTAAGCAATGTTGAAGTTGCTCTTAAAGAAGGTGAATGGACGGAGAACAAGACGTACGACGTAACGGCAAGCTCTATTGAACTTAAAGCAACCGTAAGACCCGACAACGCATCATATCTTAACGTAACATGGACTTCGAGCGACGAGACTGTAGCGACGGTAGAAAACGGCGTTGTAACCTTTATAAAGAAAGGTACGGTTACCATAACCGCAACTGCGCACAACGGCGTAGGCGATAACGTGACCATCACGATTACCGACACCGCGTTGGAAGCAAAGATTACGGCAGCTAAAAACAAGCTCGGTCAGGATTTCCCTGCAGACGATTACGCTCTCACAGAGTGGAACGGCGAAACTATCGGAAATAAAACAGCGTATGAGCAGGCTTATCAAACGGCGGTAGCAGCTATCGAAGCGGCTACAACCGAAGACGAACTCGACGAGGCGGTAGCAACAGCCGAAGAGACTTTGGGTGCAATTACTAAGACCGAAGACCTTAAGAAGACTCAGTATAACGTTAAGTTCTACAACGGCACAACCGAGTACACAACTCTTGCCACGACGGTTGCGGAAGGTTATAAGGTAGCAAAGCCTGACGACCCCGACGCGGAAACCGGCTACAGGTTCAAAGGCTGGTATACGGACGAAACCTTTACGACCGAATTCCTGTTCGGTCAGGAAGCGACAGGCGTCAGTGCACACCTCAACCTCTACGCTAAGTTTGTCAGACTCTACACCGTAACGTTCGATGCAAACGGCGGTTCGACCGTTGAAGAACAAATTGTAGAATCAGGTGATTATGCTACTGAGCCTACGTCTACAAAGGACGGCTATGTGTTTGTCGGCTGGATTGCCGAAGGCGCAACCGCTGCGTTCGACTTTGATAATACGGCAATAACCGGTGATACGGCATTTACCGCTCAGTGGAGGTTAGCTCCCGTTGAGTACTTCGTACCTAAAACGGAAACCCCTATAGAAGACGGCAAGTTGACGATAGACAATCTTTTGTTTACGGCTTCGTCGGCTGACGGTGTAACGATTGCTTACAAAAATCAAAGTGAAAGTAAGAAAATCAACGTTACCGGTGCTGTCAAGGGCGACAATAAAACTAAAACGTTTAAGGCAGGCGTTGACGTAACTAATAACTTCACCAGTGAAGCACCCTCACCCAGCTTCACATTCACAGCAAAAGAAGACATAACGCTCTACGGCTACTTTGCAATTTCCGATAGCAACGGTACCGGTAACAGAAAGGGCGATATGTTCTACAAATTGAACAACGGTGCGGCGGTAGTTATCGTTTCCGAACAGTCCAAAGCTAAAGTTGTTTACGGAATGTTGAAAGTCAACGTAAAGAAAAACGACGTTGTAGAAGTGTTTGGCGCGAACGTAGATCAAGGTGCAAGGCTTTGGTTCTTCGGCGCGGAAGCTGAATATCACGAAACCGACGTACAGGTTATTTATCACGGTGCAGAAGGCGAAACTCTCGTTTACAATATGAACTCGGGCGATACGCTTACCAAAACGACGTATGTTCCTGAATTCGGTTGTGATTACGACTTTGATAAGTGGACGGGAACCGAAGGCGGTACGGAAGAATTTACTTTCGGCAACGCGGTCAGCGCAGGCGAGATAAATATCTATCCCGTAACAAAGAAAACGGCGTTAAAGATTAATAAGGATGCTGCTTTGGCTGCCCTTCAGGAAAAGTACGATTCGAATAATTACACTAACGACGATTTGTACGAAGAAGACGATGTAACCTTAAAACAGGAAAGCAACAAAACTCAGTACGAAACAGCTATGGGCTCTGCCGAAGAAAATATCTTGGCGGCAACCACCCAGGCTGAATTGGACGAGGCGGTAACGGAAGCTGAAGATGCTCTCAGCAAAATTATTACTGATGAATTTTTCGGTAAAACGATATATACCGTAACGTTTGTCGGCGGCGAAGGCGTAACGAATGTACCGGACGCTGTTGACGTTGGTGAAGGCGGAAAAGTTTCGAAGCCTACAACCGATCCTGTTAAAGCCGGTTATACCTTCAAATATTGGCAGAAAGCAGGCACTTCCGTAGAGTTTAATTTTGCAAACACGGAGATTTCTGAAGCAACTACGCTTAATGCTGTATTTGTAAAGAATTACACGGAAAGCCAAGCTGTATCTACTCCCGTAACAATCGATAATTCAACCGCGTTTGAGGGAGAAAATTCTTCTGGTAAATACGATAAAGCGTCGTATGACTTCTTGACTTTGGAGAAGGGTACTTCTACTAATCAAGTTACAATTACCAGTTCAAAATTCTCTATATATGAGAACAATACGGCAACAGTTAAAGTTACGGGCGAGAATGCGGTTATGACAATCACATACACTTCCGTTTCTGATGACCGCTACTTCAAGATAACAGATGAAGCCGGTAACCCTGTCGGTGCAGGTACGGCAAAAGGTAAAAACCATGCGCAAACTGCTGGTGAATACGAGGCTAAAGTCGGTATCAATGCTTCCGGAAAAACAAGTAGCAAAACCATAGTAATTGCATTGGCTAAAGGTACTTATACATTAAAATTCATTGGTGGTGAGCACAAGATTGGAACTTGGAACTTAACCGAGGACAGAATGACAAATGTTGACTATGCTGTAAACAGCGTAACCGCAACTGCGGCAGACGGCATAACAACTGCTACAGAACTGAATAAGCTTGTAAATGTTTCGGTAAATGTCACCGAAAACGAAACGACCGTTGCTAAAGCAATCGATTCCGGCTACACGGTAAGCGTTAAGGACGGCGGTGAACTTGCAGTAGGTGAAAACACCTTGGTAATTATCTATGGTGACGGACCTGCAAACGAGTTCAACTCAGTTGAAGTAACAGTAACTCTTTCCGAGTAAACACGTTTCAAAATCAAAAAAGAGGGTAGCTTCGGCTATCCTCTTTTTTCCTGCGGTTTTACTGCTATTGACAAAGTAGCATGCGGATGATATAATTTTTTTATGGAAGAATTAGAGGAAATTACCGACGAGCCCGTAACCGAAAGCCAAACGGAAGCGGAAGAGGAAGCCGGGCAGGAATCTGCGGTAGAAGAAATAATCGAAGAATTTTCCATAACCGAAGCCGTAACGGACAGTGCGGGTTTAGTGGAAGAGTTTTCACCTCACGGCACTGCGGAAAAGGTGGAGCAATACACGCATATATCGGAAAAGGTCGTGCGTTACGTAATGGCTGTAATCTATTTCGCGCTCGGCGTGGTGTGCGTTGCCGCGACAAAGTATATGCTGTTGGTGCTTTCGTACATAGTCGGCTCGTTTATGGCGTTAATAGGTTTAATTCAGCTTATATCCGCTATAAAAAACAAGGAGTACGTGCAGACGAATTCCAACAAGACGGCAGGCTCGCTGATTTTGATTGCGCTCGCCGTTATGATACTTATCGACCACGACTGGGCTGATACGTTTATTCCCATTGTCTGGGGCGTGATAGGCTTGGTGGAGGCGGCGCACGCGTTCAACCACGCGTTTTCGCGCATTGCGCGCGGTATGCGCTGTTCCTATTATATGGTTAAGGGCATAATAGAGGTCGTGCTTGCGTTCCTTTTATTGTACGAACCCGCGCATCACATAACTCTGCACATAATAGTTTTCGGCGTCAATCTGATTTTCGACGCGGTAACGATGTTGCCTATTGTCAAAAAGCTGACCGCACGCAAATAAGGAGGAGATAATGAAAGCTTCCAAATGGGATATAATGAAGCTGGCTTCCGCGTTCGAAGGCGAGTTCGACATAGCCGACTTTTCGCCCGACGAGCTGGAAGAACTGCTCGGGAACATTAACGAAGAGGACAGCTTAGAGGACGTGCGCCGTAAATATTTCGAGTTTTACGACGATATTAAAGACAGAACTCTGGAAAAACACAAATGGAGTGATTAAAAAATCCCCCGCGCAATAGCGCGGGGGATTTTCAGCTTTGCTGTGATTTGTCGGTTTATTTGCCAAGCAATTAAAGGTCTTGGCTGCGGCGACACGCCGTTACATTACTACTATGTTATTCTTTTCGAACAAAGCCTTGTATTCCTTGGGCAGTTTGTCGTCGCTGATAAGAACGTCGATATCCTCTATATGAGCAAAAGTAAACGGATTTATCTTGCCGATTTTCGAGCTGTCGAGCATCATATAAACGTGCCTTGCTTTGTGGAAAATCTGCTTCAACAAATCGCTTTCAATCTGGCTGTTGCAGGAAAATCCGTTTTCGGGAGTGAACGCCGTTGCGGACACGATAGCCAGCTCGAAATTGCTGGAAGCAAAATATTCCTTTGCGACGGGGGAGGAGGTGGAAAGATTGTCTTTCATAAGCTGACCGCCCACGACCGTTATCTGTACGTTCTTTTTCTGCGCAAGCTCCATTGCAACCGCTACGCCGTTGGTGAAAATGCTGCAATTGATATCGGGAAGCTCCTTTGAAAGGTACATTGCCGTCGTGCCGCCGTCAAGGAAGAAGCAAGAGCCCTCTTCGATTAAAGTTGCCGCCTTTTGCGCAATAACGAGCTTCGCGTCGGTGTTTATCGTCGTCTTTTTGATATACGCCTCGCCCGAAACCTTCTGCACTTCCTTAACCGACATTGCGCCGCCGCGCACGCGGATAATTCTTCCGTCCTCTTCAAGCTGATACAAATCGCGCCTGAGCGTCATCTGCGACACGTTGGGGAATTCTTTTTCAAGCTGTTCCAAAGTCATCTTGCCGCGCTTGTCTAAAATGTCGGCAATGTCTTCAATCCTTTCGCGTTTCATATCGGAATCTCCTTTTGTTAATAACTAACATTTTTGTGTTTGTAATTTTATTATAAAGAAATATTTTTGTTAAGTCAAGAAATTTTAACACATTTTCACATAAATTTGTGAAAAGATTGTGAAAAAGTTACAAAAAGATTTTACAAATCCGAACTTCAATTCAGTAAATTATAGTTGCATTTTTTTTACAAAAGATTTATAATGAACGCAATTATGGCAAAACGGAAATTCAGGCTGCCCGCAGCCGCTATGGTTGCGCTCAGTTTCTTCGCTATTATTCTTCTGGGCACGGCGCTTTTGTGTCTGCCCGTAGCTACCAGGGATTATAGCGTTAATTTTCTTACGGCACTGTTCACGGCAACAAGCGCTTCCTGCGTTACGGGGCTGAACGTCGCCGATACTTTCACGCATTGGTCGTATTTCGGTCAGGCGATAATTCTGTTGCTTATACAAATCGGCGGTCTCGGTTTCATAACCATTATTTCGCTGTTTATGCTGTACGTGAAAAAGCACACCAGCCTTTCGCAGCGCAAACTCGTTATGCAGTCTGCCGGCAGCGTCGATTTGGCTAGTATTAAAGGTCTTGTTAAATATATTTTGCTCGGCACGCTTATATTCGAGTTTACGGGCGCTTTTTTGCTCAGTATTTCATTTATCCGCGCTTACGGCTGGGGATTGGGTATCTGGCAGGCGGTGTTTACGTCGGTTGCGGCGTTCTGCAACGCGGGCTTTACAATAACGGGAGTGGACGCAGGCGGCAGTTCGTTATCGCTTATGGGGTTCGTTTCAGACCCGCTCGTAAATATCGTGGTAGCGCTTTTAATCATTATCGGCGGTATCGGCTTCTTCGTGTGGGGCGACGTCGTGCATCACGGTATACACATTAAAAAATATTCTTTCCACGCAAAAGTGGTTTTGACAGTGACTGGCGTTTTAATTGTTCTCGGCTGGGTGCTGTTTATGATTTTCGAGTGGAACAACCCTTTGACAATCGGAAATTATGGGGTAGGCACGAAAATTCTCGCATCGTTCTTTATGTCGGTTACGCCGCGAACGGCGGGTTTTGCCTCGGTTGACTACGGAAATATGTCGGCGGCGGGCAACGCGCTCACTACGGCTTTAATGTTTATCGGCGGAAGCCCCGGCTCTACCGCGGGCGGCATAAAGACGACGACACTCGCGGTGTTCCTTTTAACGGCTTGGGCAACTTCGCGCAGATATGAGGAAACGCACGTGTTCAAACGCAGGTTCGAAGTGGAAGCCGGCGCTCAGGCGAGTGCGATAATCTGTTTGTATTTTGTGATAATAGTTACAAGTGTTTTGCTTATCGGCGGCGTGGAAGGAACTAAATTTTCATTGCAGGATATAACTTTCGAAGTTGTTTCGGCGGTTGGAACGGTAGGGCTCACGTGCGGAATTACGGAAAGCTTAACGGCGTTTTCCAAAGTTATACTGGTGCTGTTGATGTTCTTCGGCAGGGTAGGCGGATACACGATGAT
>CAZACR010000006.1:0-26268 GCA_964483715.1 uncultured Clostridia bacterium | reverse complement strand
GAACCCGCCCAGGCCCTCTTCGTCCCCGACAGCGACCCGCTCCTCTTCTACCGCGGGAATCAGAATGAGCGGTATTATGAAGTTACCCGTTATCTACGTTATGACGCACGACTCTATCGGCGTCGGCGAGGACGGACCTACGCACCAGCCTATGGAACAGCTTATTTCAATGCGTTCCATACCCAACGTAAACGTATTCCGCCCCTGCGACGGCAAAGAGACAATGGAAGCGTTTATCTCGGCATTCACCTCCGAAAATCCTACGGTTATAGTTGAATCGCGACAGAATTTGCCCGTATTCGAAGGCACCGGCAAGAACGCAGCGAAAGGCGGCTACGTTATTTCCGACTGCAAGGGCACACCCGACGTTATTCTGATTGCGACGGGCTCGGAAGTAGCCGCTTGTATGGAAGCTAAGGACGAACTTACCGAGGAAGGAATAAATGCGAGAGTTGTCTCCCTCCCCTGTATGGAAATTTTCGATAAGCAATCCGAGGAATACAAAGAAAAAGTGTTACCCAAGAGCGTTAAAGCGAGAGTTTGCGTTGAAGCGGCAAGTCATTTTGCATGGTATAAATACAGCCGCGACTACGGCGAACTTATCACAATGACCAACTTCGGCGTTTCCGGTCCTGCAAAAGAATTGTTCGATTACTTCGGCTTTACCAAAGAAAATGTTGTCGAAAAGGCAAAGCTCTCTATCGAAAACGTGGAAAACGACAGATACAGCCACTAAGCGGCGTGTCGCCGCAACGCGGTATCGGACTTTAACACTACAAATTTAAACAGCCCCGCGGCAATTGCCGCGGGGCTTAATTTTTTTTATTTACCTATTACTCTTTTTCTGCGCCGGCGTCGCCTGCGGGAACTTGAGCAGTCTTCTCTTTGTGAAGAACCTTAAACAGAAGTGCCGCGAGAGCTGCGCCCGCCAAAGGTGCGACTATGAATATCCAAACCTGAGCAAGCGCGTCGGTATTGCCGTTATAGATAGCATCTGCAACAGCGGTCGCTATGCTTCTTGCGGGGTTAACGCTTGTGCCCGTAAAACCGATTCCCAAAAGGTGCACAAGGGTAAGCGTAAAGCCGATGATTATACCAGCCTTTTTGCCTGCTCCCGAATTTTCGCTTGTAACGTTCAAGATAACGTATACAAAAACGCAGGTAAGAATAATTTCAATAAGTAACGCGCCGATATAACCGCCTGCGGTAATATCTTTGAGCGAAGTACTATAATCAAGCGCAGAGTTGCAAGCATTGCCTACGCGCATATTACCCATCTTAGCAATACCGAACAACGCAACGCCGCCGATAAAGCCGCCGAGCACCTGCGAACCGACGTAAACTAAAAATTCCTTTAACGTCATACGCTTGGTCAAAAGACAGCCGAGCGAAACCGCAGGGTTGATGTGGCAACCCGAAATTCTTCCGATTGAGTAAGCCATTGCAACGATTACCAGACCGAATGCAAGCGACGTAGCAACAGCGCTACCGCCTGTCCACGCGGCAACGCCGCATGCGAAGAACACGAGCACAAACGTGCCGATTGCTTCCGCAATACCTTTTTTCAATAAATCCATAATTTAACCTCCATAGGATTTAAATATTTTTACAATTTAATTATCAGTTAACTTTTTCTTTCAGGTTTTCTCTTGCCGTGGCAAGCATTAGCTTTATGCGGTTTTCCTGATTGACTTTTGTTGCGGAAGGGTCGTAGTCCACCGCCACAACGTTTTCGTTTTCATAAAAGCTTTTAAGCGTACGAACAACGCCTTTGCCGGCAATGTGGTTGGGCAGACAGCCGAACGGCTGGGCGCAAACGATGTTTTCCACTCCCGTTTCCGCAAGCGCCGCCATTTCCGCAGGAATAAGCCAGCCTTCGCCCATCTTTACGCCTTGATTGATGACTTTGTCCGCACATTTACGCAGGTGCTCGAAGTCGTGAATGGGTTCGAAACCGCTATTCTTTTCGATGAGCTTTATAACCTTTTTCTGCATCGAATGAACGATTTTATAAAGCAGTTTGTTAATGCGCCAGAACGTGTTTTTTCTGCCGTAGTAATAGCCGTCGTTTATGTTGTTGACTATGCAGTACAGCACAAAGTCCATCAATGCGGGAACTACGGGTTCGCAGTTTTCCGAAAGCAAAAACTGTTCCAAATGGTTGTTGCCGAGGTACGCGTATTTGACGTATATCTCACCGACTATTCCGACTTTGACCTTTCTTTCGTTTATTCGGCGCACTGCGGCAAAAGCCGTGATTATGCGCTTATTTACTTTTTTGAACTTTTTATATCCAGAAGTTTTAAAACTTTCGGTAATCTCTTTTACTAATATATCTCTGACCGCGTCGGTACTACCTTTCTCTTCCTCGTACGGCTTTGTCTGATTATAGCACCACATAAGCGTATCGCCGTAGAATATGGCATAAATCAGCTTTAACATAAGCTTTAAGCCCAGCTTGAACGACGACGATTTTTCCAACCCCGAAAAGTTGAGCGATATTACGGGCACTTGCGGGAACTCCGCTTTAAGCGCTTTTCGTATTAAAGGAATGTAGTTCGAAGCACGGCAACCACCGCCCGACTGCGTTATAAGTACGGCGGTATGGTCCAAATCGTACTTACCGCTTTTTAGCGCGTCTATGTACTGCCCGACAACGCAAAGACAAGGATAACACGTATCGTTATGAACGTGCTTCAACCCCTCGTCTATTACCGCACGGGAGTCGTTTTTGAGTATCTCCACGTCATACCCTTCCTGCTTCAACAGCCCCTCGATTATTGCGAAGTGCCAGGGAAGCATATCCGGAATAAGTATTTTATGCGTGGTTTTGTATTCTTCTTTCCAAAGCGGATAATTATCCGTGTAATTTACGGTGTTTTTTTCTTCCATAGCGTTACTTTGCGGCGAGCCGCGCTTTTTCTTCGATTGCGGCGAGCATACTCCTCAAACGTATTTTAACGACGCCCAGGTTGTTTATTTCGTCTATCTTAATCTGAGTGTAAAGTTTACCGTTCTTTTCCATAATCGCTCGAACTTCGTCGGTGGTGATAGCGTCAAGTCCGCAGCCGAACGAAACAAGCTGTACAAGGTTGATATTTTTGTTTTTGCTAACAAAATCCGCCGCACGGTACAGCCTTGCGTGGTACGTCCACTGGTTGAGAACGTTGACCTTAACCTTATCGCCCCATTCGAACACGCTGTCTTCGGAAAGCACGGCAAACCCAAGCGAAGTCAAAAGTTTATTTATTCCGTGGTTTATCTCGCCGTCAAGATGATAAGGTCTGCCTGCAAGCACAACGACCTGCTTACCCTGCTTTTCAGCGGCGGTAAGTATTTCATCCGCTTTGTTTCTCACGTCGAAATGATAGCTTCCCAGCCTGCCGAAGCCGACGTCCAGAGCCTTTGCAATCTGTCTCTTTGATATGCCGAAGCGTTTAAACGTTGCGTAAAGCTTGGCAACGGTGCTCTTCCTTTCATTCAAATCGAGATAGGGCATTATAAAGTTGCTGTCGTTCAACCGCTCGTTATTAGCTTTTAACAGTTCCGAATAATACGCGACAATCGGGCAGTTATAGTGGTTTACCGAGCAATGCTCGTCAATATTATAGCTTTCGCAGGGGAAGAAAATAAAATCAACGCCCTTGTCCAAAAGACTTTCTATATGTCCGTGTGTAAGCTTTGCGGGATAGCAAGCCGTATCACTTGCGACAGTGTGCTGACCGCGGAAATAGAGCTGGCGATTTGATTTATCGCTTAAAACAACCTCGAAGCCGAGCGTTTCGAAAAAGCCTGCCCACAGCGGAAGCTGTTCGTACATGACGAGCTGCAGCGGCAACCCTACTTTGCCTTTGTTTCCCTTTGTGCCTTTTACGTATCCGAGCAGAGTTTTCTGCTTGAAAGCGTAGATGTCCAGCTCGTCCGAGCTCGGTTTTAATCCTGCGCCGCGTTCGCATTTGTTTCCCGAAACGTAACGTCTGCCGTCGCCGAACGTTATAAAGTTTACGTTGCAATTAGAAGTACAGCCGTGGCAATTACTCGATTTTGACGAATATGTAAACGTTGCGAGCTCGTCTTCGCAAAGCGTTGTGCTTTGACCGCTTACATTCTCTTTCGCAAACAGAGCCGCGCCGTAAGCGCCCATAAGGCCGGCAATACCGGGGCGAATCACCTGTTTGCCCGTTTCTTTTTCGAACGAGCGGAGCACCGCGTCGTTTAAAAACGTACCGCCCTGCACTACTATGTTTTCGCCGAGTTCATCCGCACTCGCCGCACGTATAACTTTGTAAATCGCATTCTTGACGATAGACGAGGACAAGCCTGCGGAAATGTCGTCCACTCCCGCGCCCTCTTTCTGCGCCTGCTTGACCGCGCTGTTCATAAACACGGTACAGCGCGAGCCGAGTTCTACAGGGTGCTTTGCATAAAGTCCGCATTGCGAGAACTTGTCTATTTCCATACCCATAGCCTTGGCAAAGGTCTGAATAAACGAACCGCAACCCGAAGAACATGCTTCGTTGAGCATAATCGAGTCTATCGCGCCGTTCTTGATTTTGAAACACTTTATATCCTGACCGCCGATGTCTATTATGAAATCGACTTTCGGGTTGAAATGCAGAGCAGCTTTGAAATGCGCGACCGTTTCAACAATGCCGAAATCGGCTTTGATTGCGGCTTTAATCAAGTCCTCGCCGTAACCCGTAACCGCGCTGCCGAGTATATTGATACGCCCGTTGGCAAGTGCGAAAATTTCCTTTAATTTATCAATAACTATATCGAGAGGCTGACCGTTATTTGTCTGGTAATGGGAATACAATATCCTACTGTCGGGAGTTATAAGTATGAGTTTTGTCGTAGTTGAACCGCTGTCTATGCCGAGATATGCGCCGCCTGTATAAGTTGCGATGTCGCAGAACTGCAAATCGGTTGCGCGGTGACGGGCAACGAAAGCGGTGTATTCTTCCTTGCTTGCAAAAAGCGGTTCTCCCGTGATTATTTCGTCGCTGCCGTTCGCACTTTCGACGGCGGAAATTATTTCAGTTAAATCTTTCTCTTCCGCTACCGACGAATGAAGCGCCGCGCCTATAGCCATAAAACAAGGTGCGTCTTCGGGGAATACCGCATTCTCGTCGGTCAGTTTAAGCGTGGTTTTAAATGCGTTCTTTAAACCTTGCAAGAAGTGTAAAGGTCCGCCCAAAAAGAGCACTTTTCCTTTAATTCTGCGGCCTTGCGCCAAACCCGATACGGTCTGGTCTACTACCGCCTGAAAAATCGACGCAGAAATATCGGCTTTGTTAGCGCCCTGATTGATGAGCGGCTGAATATCCGACTTTGCAAATACTCCGCAACGGGAAGCAATCGGGTAAACTCTTTCCGCTTTTAAAGACAGCTCGTCCATCTGCTGAACAGTTAAATTCAAAAGACTTGCCATCTGGTCGATAAAAGCACCGGTACCGCCCGCACAGCTGCCGTTCATTCTCTGCTCCGTTCCACCCGTAACGAAAATGATTTTTGCGTCTTCGCCGCCAAGCTCTATCGCAGCGTCGGCATCGGGATAATATTTCCTAATAGCCGTGAACGCAGCCTGAACCTCTTGCACAAACGCAATTCCGCTGCGCTGGGACAAGCCTAAACCTGCGCTGCCGGTTATTGCAGCACAGTATTTGCCGGGATATTTAGAAAGCACGTTATTCAGCTCGGAAAGAACCGTCTCTTTAACCTTAGCAAAATGACGCACGTAAGATTTGTATAGTATTTTTGCCGTTTCGTCAATCGCAACGACTTTAACCGTCGTAGAACCGACGTCTATACCTAAAAGTTTTGCCATAACGTTACCCTTTATTGTTAAAGTGCAAACTGCACCTTTTAAAGTATAGCATAACAAAAAACTAATTTCAAATTTTAACGCTAAAAATAAGCAGTAAATATTATGAAATTTTTGTGTGTTGTCCGGCATACTTGGTTTTTGTTGCCATTCCGCCCCGGATATGCCGCTCCGCAAGGTTTACGTCGAGCACTTTCCTAACCTCTTCGTGCAGATCCTTATCAATCGTCATTAACCTTTCGGTCACGTCTTTATGTACGGTCGATTTGGAAATACCGAAGTGTTGTGCGGCAGCTCTGACAGTAGAATTAGTCTTTACTATGTATTCGGCTTCCACAAGTATACGCATATGAATATCCCACATATTTCTACCTCTTTACAGGTAAATATATGTGGGATTATGTCGAATTATGAGTAATTTTCAGATGTCTATCAATATAATAATTAATTTTGTTAGCGTAAATTTTAACTACAAATAATCTAACCTAACGCGAAACGAAAAACTCACGACTTAATAGCCGTGAGTTATACTTCATACACTTTTTAATCCCTTTTAAATATATCCCTTGTATAAACTTTTTCTCGTACATCATCCAAACAATCGTCGTACCGATTTGCGATAATTGCATTACTCATCTCTTTAAATTTTGATAAGTCATTCACAATCAGACTACCAAAGAAAGTATTGCCGTCATTCAAAGTAGGTTCGTAAATTATTACTTTTGCACCTTTTGCCTTTACTCTTTTCATTACACCCTGAATAGAGCTTTGACGGAAATTGTCTGAATTACTCTTCATTGTCAGCCGAAAAACGCCAATAGTCACTTCTCTTTCATAACTTGAATCATATGAACTATTATCTGCATAGTAACCCGCTAACTTTAACACCTGATTTGCAATAAAATCTTTTCTAGTGCGATTCGATTCGACAATTGCTTGTATTAAATTTTCGGGGACATCTGAATAATTAGCTAAAAGCTGTTTTGTATCTTTAGGTAAGCAATAACCTCCATAGCCAAAAGAAGGATTATTATAATGGGCCCCTATTCTAGGGTCTAGACAAACCCCATCAATTATAGCTTGTGTATCTAATCCTTTCATTTCCGCATAAGTATCAAGTTCATTAAAATATGAAACACGTAAAGCTAAATAGGTATTAGCAAATAGTTTTACCGCTTCTGCCTCAGTAAAACCCATAATACGAGTTTCTATATTTTCCTTTATAGCTCCACACTTGAGCAAATTTATAAACTTATTTGCAGCTTCGATTAATCTGCTGTCTTCCATGTCTGTGCCAACAATTATGCGACTTGGATAGAGGTTATCATACAATGCTTTGCTTTCACGCAAAAACTCAGGGCTAAAAATAATATTTTTACTTCCCGTTTTTTCTCGTATTGATTGCGTATAACCTACGGGTATGGTTGATTTAATAACCATTATTGCATTAGGATTATACTGCATTATAAGATTTATTACATTTTCTACGGCTGAAGTATCAAAATAGTTCTTTTGGCTATCGTAATTGGTAGGCGCCGCTATTATTACAAATTCTGCATTACTATATGCGGCTTCAGAATCTAACGTCGCAGTCAGATTTAATTCTTTCTCTAATAGATATTTTTCAATATACTCATCTTGTATGGGAGATTTCTTTTTGTTTATGAGTTCTACCTTTTCTTGAACTATATCTACTGCAACAACTTCATTATGTTGCGCAAGCAACACCGCTAACGATAATCCCACATATCCTGTTCCCGCAACAGCTATTTTCATGCTACTCTCCATTTTAAGTTAATTAAATATACCAGATACAATTGAACCGCTTAAAAGCTTATTTAAACTCTCTGATTTTATCCACGATTAACTCCAAATCATTATTTGTTAAGCTTTGATGAATTGGAATACATAATGTATTATCAGCAGCATAATCAGCATTAGGGAAATAACCTTCCGCATGATATCCCGGTACTCTATGCAGGGGGAAATATCTGTATGTCGTATATATTCCATTTTTGCGCAAAAAAGCAGCTAATTCGTCACGCTTACCGTTTTTAACTTGAATATGATAAAAATAATAAGAAGTTTTACAATCATCGGGAATAGGTAACGGCAAATCCAACCAATCTAAATCCTTTAAATTTTCATTATAGAAATCATGGACTGCTTTACGCTTTTCCATGTACATTGGAAGTTTTTTATACTGCTCAATGGCTATTGTTGCCGTAACATCGTTCATAATAGCCCTGTGTCCATAACTTGACACGTCAAATTCCCACCATTTTTGAGCAACACTATTTTCGTATCCGCTTCTTGTTTCCAATCCAAAATACAACCATTTTTCTGCACGTTCGCGCATCTCTGCACTATTAAAATGAAGCATACCGCCGTCGCCGCAAACGAGAATCTTCATTGCGTCAAACGACCACATTCCCATATCACCGAAAGTGCCTAAAGCTTTGCCCTTATAAGTGGAACATACTCCGGCAGCACAATCTTCAATTACTTTCAGGTTGTATGCTTTTGCCAGCTGCATTATCTCATCCATTTCGCAAGGTATTCCGCCGAAGTGCAATAAAAGAATTGCTTTAGACTTCTTTGTAATAACTTTTTCAATATCACTTGCCCGCGCATTAAGTGTGCGAGGATCCACGTCGCACAGCACCATTTTTGCACCGTGCGCACATACTGCATTTCCCGCACCGATAAAGCTGACCGTAGGTAAAATGACCTCATCATCTTGTTTAATATCACATAAATGCATTGAGGAAAATAAACCTTCACTACAGCAGTTAGTACTTAAGACCTTATCCTTAGTAGATCCCAAGTGATTAGCATACAGTTCTTCAAACTCAGCAACCCTTTTGCCTTTTCCTATCCAATTAGATGCAAAGGTTTTTTCAAGAGCTTCAAGTTCTTCTTTACCTAAAGTAGGTTGCATAACATTAATCATCTTTTTACTCCTTACAAATTAAATATCAAACCACAGATTATTCTATGGTAATTAGTCCTTGGAATTTTAATTTTGTATCATTAATATCTTCGCCGTCATACCATATCCTTGGGGAAATAATAATGCTATCTTTTCCTGTTGCACCCAGAAAAGCTCCCCACCAAGAAAACGTGCTGTTTGCCAAAACAAAATCTTTGCAATGAGTCATTAATTCTAGTTGTTCTGTCGCAGAACAGTTTTCAATATATAAAATATCACTGCCGAAACCGTCAAACCAGCCTTCTTGTTTTATATAATCTATGTTGTTAGAAAATACGACAATCTGAACATCTCCTCTTTTTTGTTTAATAACATTAAGACATTTCTTATAATAATCAGCACCGTCATATACGAATTTTTCGCCATTATCCAATTCTTCCTGTCTTGCAACTCGTATAGAAACGACCACAGCATTAGGACCTATTTTCTCGGTATAAGATTTGACCGTATCACTTGGGTTCTTTAACTTTATTGCATCAGCGAGTTCATTTCTAATAGGCTCTAAAAGTAACGCATCCTGAAAATATCCGTACATATAAATATCTCTTCCGTCATATTTTCGTATCTCCGGACTGAATGTACCCGTATACAATCTACCTTTTTTTATAAGGCGCTTTGATGTATGATACGTATGCTTCTTAATTGAACTATAAATACGTTGATATACATGAAAAATTTTCATTGAAAAGTCACATTTGAATTTCTTATCGTAACTAATCTCCGTATTTTTTAAATCATATTCATCAAGTTGAAACGGCCAGTAATATTTGTCATATTCTTTTGCATCAATGATTATCTTATAATCCGGGTTGACTTTTTGTAAAGCTAACGCGTAAGAATATTGAAACAACTGATTCCCCAACCCACCGCGAGCTCGCATAATTATTTTATTCATATTTACTAAATCCTCGGTTTCACATAAGATTTTTTAAATATATACTCAAAGAATCATTCCAAGTCGGTAAGCGTTGAAATCCGTTTTTTTCAAGTTTACTCTTATCCAATCTGCTATTCTTCGGTCTTAATGCTTTACTGCCATATTCCTCGGTAGTAACATGAATTACTTTTGTCTTCATGCCTGCTTGCTTAAAAATTTCCTCGGCAAACTCTGCCCAACTGATATAGCTACCCTCGTTCGTAGCATGATAATAACCGTACTTATCAGTTTCACACATATCAACTAGCAAACGCGCAAGATCTGGCGTGTATGTTGGTGATCCGATTTGGTCGTTTACAACTCTTATTTCGTTATGCGACTCTCCGAGTTTTAACATGGTTTTTACAAAATTATTTCCATGACTACCAAAAGCCCAAGCAGTACGAACTATATAATATTTTTCAATAGTACCGGACACAATTAATTCACCATCAAGTTTGGTTTTCCCGTACCAGCCAAGCGGTCTATAATCCTTACAATCGGGATCCCAGGGCTCTACACCGCTACCGTCAAAAACATAGTCAGTGGACACGTATATCATTTTGCAGTCAAGCTTTTTACATTGCTGGGCAATATACTTAGTACCATTAACATTTATATCATAAACTTTATCGCGGTTTTCCTTATCTTCTGCGGAATCGACAGCTGTCCAGGCGGCGCAGTGCACAACCGCGGATGGCTTAACGCTCTGCAAAATGTTGCAAACGCTTGTCTCGTCGGTTATATCCATTTCAGCGATATCCAAACCAACCGCTTCATAACCGCGTTTTGTCAATTCTTTTATAACGTCATATCCGAGTTGTCCGTTTGAGCCTGTCACCAATACTTTCATAAAAATCTCCGGGTGTAGTAAAATTTGTATCCGTTATCAAAATTATCTTCGTGTAAGCATTAAATTTTTTTAGCGGATTATAAAAACTTATATAATATTTTTTGACAAGCTATCATTTTCTGTTGCCGTACATATTTTCGTAATAATTTTTATATTCGCCGGAAATTATCGTTTCCCACCATTCGCGGTTTTCAAGATACCATTTTATAGTTTTCTTAATTCCGTCGGCGAACTTTGTTTCGGGCAACCAGCCGAGTTCGTCATGAATTTTTGTGGGGTCAATAGCATATCTCATATCGTGCCCCTTTCTGTCCGCAACGTAAGTTATTAAGCTTTCGGGTTTACCGAGTTCTTTGCAAATAAGCTTGACAATATCGATATTGGCCATTTCGTTATGTCCGCCGACATTATATACTTCACCCACTCGTCCATTATGAATAATCAAATCTATCGCTTTACAATGATCTTCGACATATAACCAATCGCGCACATTTTCTCCCTTTCCGTATACGGGAAGAGGCTTATCGTTCAATGCGTTGGCTATCATTAACGGAATAAGTTTCTCGGGGAAGTGATAAGGGCCGTAATTGTTGGAGCAACGACTGATTGTTACGGGCAAACCATAAGTTCTGTGATAGGCAAGCACAAGCAAATCTGCCGATGCCTTACTTGACGAATAAGGACTACTCGTATGAATTGGCGTTTGTTCTGTAAAGAATAAGTCAGTCCTGTCAAGCGGCAAATCGCCGTAAACCTCGTCTGTTGAAACCTGATGATAACGATTTATCCCATACTTGCGGCAAGCGTCCATAAGTGTTGCCGTACCGAGGATATTTGTTTGAAGGAATATCCCCGGGTCTTCAATACTTCTGTCAACGTGACTCTCTGCTGCGAAATTTACTATAATATCGGGCTTTTCTTCTTCAAACAATTTATAAACGGCTTCTCTGTCACAGATATCAGCCTTTACAAACCGGAAGTTTTTGTTATCCATTACCGAAGAAAGCGTTGAAAGATTGCCCGCATACGTGAGCTTGTCTAAACATATTATTCTGTAATCAGGATACTTTTTAAGCATATGGAATATAAAGTTACTTCCGATAAAGCCTGCTCCACCTGTCACTATTATTGTCTTTTTCATAAGTCGAATACCACCTTACTTTCTTTTAATTTAAGATGTTTTTTATCCTTATCACTGAGCAACACATCAGAAACATCACCCCAATCAATGGCTATGTCGGGGTCGTTCCAGATAATACCGCCTTCATCCTCCGGATGATAAAGTTCATCACATTTATAGCAAAATGTTGCCGTGTCGGATAAAACCAAAAAGCCGTGCGCAAATCCCCTGGGAATCATAAACTGTTTTTTGTTTTCGCCGGAAAGCACTACGCCGACCCATTTACCGTAAGTCGCACTGCCTTTACGCAGATCTACCGCGACATCGAAAACTTCACCTTCAAGAACGCGTACGAGCTTGGCTTGCGGATACGTCTTTTGAAAGTGAAGTCCTCGCAATACGCCCTTTTTACTCTTTGATTGATTATCCTGCACAAATGTGTAATTCAACCCATTCTCTTTAAACTCTTTTTCATTGTACGTTTCGGTAAAGTAACCTCGGTTATCACCGTATACCGTGGGCTCGATAACATAAACGCCGTCTATTTTCGTTTTGTTAAAAGTGAATTTACTCATATTATTTTTCCTTCCGCAACGTTTTTCAGATGCATGCCATACGGCGACTTGCCGTACTTTTCTGCGGCTTGTAGCAATGTGGATTTATCAATCCATTTGCGCCTGTAAGCTATCTCTTCGAGAGCGGAAATTTTCACTCCCTGACGTTTTTCGAGCATCTGCACGAACTCCGAAGCTTCCAAAAGGCTGTCCATAGTGCCCGTGTCAAGCCACGCAAAGCCGCGCCCTAGAACGATGCCGTGCAACAAATTCTTCTGAAGATACATATCGTTGAGAGTGGTTATTTCGTACTCGCCCCTGTCCGATTTTTTTACGGCGCGCGCCATCTCGCTTACGCCCTTCGGATAGAAATACAGACCCGTAATTGCATAATTTGACTTCGGATTCTTCGGTTTTTCTTCGACGGAAAGTATTTTTTCGTCGGCGTCGACTTCCATTATGCCGAAACGTTCGGGGTCGTTAACGTAATATCCGAATACCGTTGCCAAACCCTTTTCCGCGTTTTTAACCGCTGACGACAGTCTTTCGCCTAGGCCGCCGCCGTAGAAAATATTGTCGCCTAAAACCATAGCGCACGCGTCGTCGCCGATAAATTCCTCTCCGATGACAAAAGCCTGCGCAAGCCCGTCGGGCGAAGGTTGCTCTTTATAAGAAAGCTTTATTCCATACGCGCTTCCGTCGCCCAAAAGCCGCTCAAAATTGGGCAAATCAACAGGCGTAGAAATGATGAGTATATCGCGTATTCCCGCAAGCATAAGCGTAGAAAGCGGATAAAAAATCATAGGTTTATCATATATAGGCAAAAGTTGTTTACTGGTTACCTTTGTCAAAGGGTACAGTCTTGTACCGGATCCACCTGCTAAAATTATTCCTTTCATAGACTCTCCTTAATCCTCACGCGAAATGAGTTTAGTTGAAAATTCAGTATTTCAATAATATTTTTTATTAATCGGAATTCTCGTTCCTGTTATCGCTTTCGACATTACTATCGGTTATGTCTTTACCGTCAATTTCAACGGTGCTGTCGATTACTTCTTCACTATCATTTTCGATCTCGTCTATACCAACGAGTTGCACTTCGGATTCCTCAGCTGCCGATTTGATACTTTTAATTACTCTTCTTCTGCAAAACATCCAAGTAACAAAGCTGAGAACCGCCAAAACGCAATAACCTATGACATATACCCAAGCGCACAATTGAATTGAATTTGCAAATAACATTCCTATGCAAGTTATTGCAAAACTTATCGCTAAATTTATTGTGTTATATGGAAACCTTGAAACCGCATCTATAGGATTGCGCAATAACAGGAATATAGCTCTTGGTAAAATGGCGACTGAAGTTATTATCAATATTAAAGTTGCAGAAATATATTCTTCACTGTAAAGTAATTTGATCAACCACTCGCCACAAAAATACACAAAAATTATTCCTAAACCACTAATTAAAACGTAAAGCAAACAAAGTAGCGAAATATTTTTATCTACACTTTTGAATTTATGGGTTGCAATCGCACTGCTTACTGCCGGCAAAAGCATAACTCCTATAAATCCGAATGCAGCAGTAATCGTGGTATTAACCGAGAGTGAGGCGGAAAAATAAGCTGATTGCGTCAAGTCGAATTTATTCGATATTATTACCAAAGGTACGAGATTGTAGGCAAAAAGAACAAATTCACCCGGCACTCGCGGTAAACCGTATATAAGAAGCTCTTTAACCGGTTTGACATATAATTTAGGCGTTTTAAATTGACGTACTAACTTTCGTTTTTTCCAGATATAAAATATCACAACTGCTAAACTTGCCAATAAGTAAACTAAACCCGTAACAATTAAAATATAAAACGAATTCGAGTTAAAAATTAATACTACGACAAAAAATACGATTTGAATACCAATTTGTATGAAACTATATTTATAATAATAACCTACTCCTCTGCAATACGAATAGATTAATGTGGAAAAAGCGCATCCTACGGCATAAATTATAGCAGCTAAAGCGTACTTTTCGTATCCGTAAACACCAAACATTCCTTTCATAATAGGAACTCTGGCAAAATACACTACTACTGCGATTATAACGGAAGCTGATAACACCAGAAATAATGATGCCATCCAAAATAAATGGACACCACCTTCATCATTTCTGGCTTTATATTCAGCCAAATATTTCGGCACTGCAATACCCATTGCAAGCAGCGCAATATATGATACCACATCAGACAGACGTCTTGCAATATTATAAACTCCGAATTCCTCCGTCGATACATAATTTGCAAGTATTTTATTAACTAAAAAAGTTATAACCAACACTATAACCTGTCCGAAAACGGTGATTAAAAAATCTTTAGTCAATAAATCTTTAAAACGTTCAAATATTTTTTTCATCTTATTTTACAAATAACTATGCCGTCTGGAAACGTTGAACTTTAACACTCCTTTTACATGTACGTTTAAATACCAAAAGCAGAAGCAATAAGAATACAACAAACGCAACCCAAAACGATGTATATATCCAGGGTGATATTAACCAACTACGCAATAAAAAGAACATTAATACGGCATATATAAATTGTGAACCGACAGTGCCGCAACTCCTTATCTTTCTATAAGTAATTCCTGCCACAATCCCGATTACAAACATAAACAGTAAGCCGCCGAATATACCAAAATCCATAATTACTCCGCGGTATGCCGAAAATACGTTTGACGATGCTCCGGGGATAAAATCATACACACCTTGTTCACGGGTTACAATTCCCAACAAACTAAAAGGTGCCATAAATGTATTTATTCCGAATCCATAAGTTCCCAAGCTATAATGACCCGTAAGCCAGACGTCAAACGCCTCAACGCTTCCGAAAGCATAAACAATAATTTTTTCCTTTACGATATCTATTGTTCGTTTTGAGAAATCTCCGATACGCACGCACATCGCAAAAAATAATAATGCAGCTAAAATCGCGCCAAGACAAATCACAATAACTATCTGTTTGGTTTTAAATTTTGGAAAACACTTATATACTTGCATAAAAGAAACCATATAACCGACGGCAAATAGAATCGTTGCGTCAATAACGCCGGATTTGGTATTCTCGATAGCCATAGACAGAATAATAGGTAACAGCGATAAGAAACACAGCAAAATCCTTCTTTTCCTTTTGCATGTGTATGACAGTAAGTATCCGCCGCATAACGGAGCGATATAACTAAAAGCCGATAGCAAAGTAACTAAACTATTAGCAGAAACTCCGCTATACCTGTCATTAGCCATTTCGCTGTTCATTGCCAGGAATTTATTCAAGTTAAAGAAAACCGTAAAGTTATAGCCTTTATCGTGCAGAAAAATAATTTCTCCCAAAAGTGCAATAACTATTAGAAGCAATAAAATAGCAAAAAGATTCCTACTCGTTGATTTTGTAATGCTGATACTTACCTTATCCGTAATAGGCTTATATTTTTTGACAGCATAGCCAACGCCAATTCTTTCGCCGACGGCGAGAACAACCATAGCCGCCGCAATCCATAATAAACCAAAGCCGGAAATTGTTTTAGCTGAAAAACAATAATAACCAAGTATAAGAATTGTCCACATTATAGCGAATAGTCTTGCCGGACTGAATGCGCCTCTTGTCATAAACAACACAAAAGCAAACGCAATCACAATTAAAATAATAATCATTCAATTGTCTCCGCCATATGTTTTTTATCGTCACAGGATTTTATATATTTTTCATACATATAAATATTAGATTTTGCTAACTGCTCGTTAATATCCGAGCGAAATTTCATAGAACCGTCCTCTTTATGCAAAACTTTAATCTTATTTGTAAACCATGTGAGAATTTCGGCTTTCTGCGCCTTACAAGCCAGCACATCCTCTTCCGCAAATAGAAACATGTTTTCATCATAAGGCTTACCCAGTGTTCTGATTGCAGAATTCGAAAAAATCACAAAACTTCCGTGAGCACAGTATGTCTTGAGGAATGTTTTTTTTGATAATTTGAAGAAAAATCTATAAAAATTCCGCTGAATTTTGTTTATAAATATTCCAAAGTATATTAAACTTTTCTTTCTTTTTTTGAATCCACGATATATTAGCCTTTGACTTGCCTTATTGTTTTTTACATACATCGGATTTTGCGCTTTTCCGTCACGGGCTATTATTTCACTTGCAATAATTCCATCTTTAGATTTAAGCAAGTCAAAATCAAGCTTTTGAATAATGATATCCGGATTAGAGACTATCAAATAATCAAAAGTATAATTTTCAACCGCAAATTCAATTGCTTTGTTGTTACCGGCGCCATAACCATTGTTTTCGGATTCAATAAATACGCAATCGTTTACAAACGCAATATTTTTAAATACTTCGTTTGTTGCATCATCATAGAAATTATTAACAATGATAATTTTGTATGAACATTTAATTTCTTTCTCGATACTTTTAATCAAATCACCTATATCTTGCGTATTGCGATAGGTTACGACACAGAATATTAAGTTGTAATGTTTCTTCTCTTCCATTTAAAACCACTAATCTTATTTTTAGAATTATCTTGTGCTTTCTGCTTTTTCCCAAGTAGGTTTCGATTTCCCCGTTATTTGTTTTGCCACCGCAACAAGTTGCGCAAGAATTGTTAACGAGTAATAACCAAGTAATTTTACAGGCTTAAATCTTATTGTGTGCTTTATAGATATGATACCCAATAATATTGCAATAAGTTGAAGCCCGACCAATATCCCGCCTGCTATATAATAGCCAATCACCGTTAACGCAATTGAAGCTGCAAAAAAAATCAAATGGTTAAACCACAAAAGGTATCGACACGTTCTATGCCCAAAGTAAAGCACGCTGAACCATTTATATTTAAAAACATTCAATGGTCGCCACATTTTAAGAAAAACATCAAGAATATTTCTATTCATGCGCACTTTTCTCTTAAACTCATCTTTATTATTTTCACCTGCTTTTTCATATGAAATTGCATCCGGATTAAATAGTGCTTTCTTTTTTCTTAATGCATATCGATAAGGCATTGCACCATCATGGCAATCTTTCAAAGGAATTTGAATATATTCCTTATTACGGACAGCATATAACGACCCGTTTCCGGCAGTAATAGTTTGCAAGCGCGACTCTATATCTCTTATTTTCAATTCGAGATTCCAATATGACGATTCGCTTGCAGCCGTAAAATTATCGCTATTAGTATACACTAACTTACCGCAAACATAAGCAATACCTTCGTCTACAAAACATGAAACTAATTCTCTGATTGAATTAGGCGCCAGATAGGCGTTAGCATCAGTCATAACAAGCACTTCACCAGTGGCTAACTTTTGTGCTTCGTTTTGAGCATTTGTTTTGCCCTTGTGTTCAACCGTTCTATGCAAGATAATATTTAATTCACTATGGTCGGCAATAAATTTTTCGACAATATCATTTGTGCTATCAGTACTGAAATCGGAAGTAATTATTATTTGTAGCTTTTCTTTCGGGTAATCTAGTTCAAGAGCGTTGTTAAGTTTATCTAAAATTACTTTTTCTTCATTGTGAGCAACAATCATATAAGATACGGTCGGCTCAGAATCGTAATTCTTTTTAATCTTTTTAGGTCTCTTGATTTTATTTATGATTAAAAGCAATATCGGATATCCTGCCATCGCGTAAAATACGAAGAAAAACGATATCGCCAAAATAATTATGCAAGCTAACATATCTGTTCACCCTCGATATTTCGGAAAGAAATTAGTATTTTCATCCAAATCGTTTCTCAATGATATCAAATATTGATATGCATCGCTGTTGAATATCTTTTTTCCTATATAATAACCAAGCAAATCGCCTTTATAGAATGCACGCTTAAAATGGAACAAATTATCCTGTTTCGCTCCGACGCCGCCGCCCAAGTGAAAAATTTTGCAGTTATGCTCTGCTCCCCATACGGCAACTTTATATAACAACAAATTGGTTGGCGCAAGGTTGCGATATTGAGTTTTAGATCCGGAAAGATGATAATGAAGCTTACCGTTCCACTGCATTATAATACTTGCGGCAATTATTTCGCCTTCGACGTTTTCAGCGTAATAAACGCAAACGCTGTCTTTTAGCTTGCTATACAACGCCGTGTAAAATTCGGGCTCAAAATAATAGTATTTATCCGCATGGTCTCTATTCATTGTTTCTTCATATATTGTCTGAAAAACTTTATAAATATCGCCATCAGTTCTCGATTTGATAGTTACTCCCGACTTTTCGGCTTTTCTTATCACGTTCCTGTTTTTACTTGTAAAATTAGCCCAGACAGTTTCGGCAGAGCTTAAATCGATAGCTACGGTTTCACCGAGTCTGATTTGCTCATAATATTCTTCCGATTGACTATGGTTACATATTACAGGATTATATCTGACAAATTCACTTACTATATTGTTTTCTACGCACCATTTTTCGTATTCTCTGAACAACTCTTGCTTACTGCCGCCGCCCTCGATAAGCCATCCGCCGTATCCGTAAGGCGTTACCAAATCGAAATACCGATTTTGCGGTAATTTACCGACAAAATTTTCATCGCTCGCTATATCGCGTTTCATAACAATATTTATTGCGCGTAAATTATTATCCTGATAATAAAACAGTAACGGTTCTCCGTCCCCATGCATAGCAAAAGGAGCGGCATAACCGTTTAAATAATAGACGTCACAGTCTTTAAACGATTTAACAATTTCATCCCATTCATTACTATTTTCCAAATGAAAAATTTTTAACATTCTAACGCTACCTTTTCAACTACTTCACAAATCCTTTTCATGTCGGATACGTCATACCTTTGGTCGCACACAAGACTTATCTCATTTTCATAAATTTGTCGCTCGGATTGCGTCAAATTATGAAATTCGGATATGCCCCAATGGCACGGGCAATAAATCTGATTTGAGATAAGTGCGTTTTTAACTTCGTCTCTGTTTGATACATAAATAGGAAAAAACAGAGGGCAATCGTTATTATTAATATCAAACATCGCAAATTTCCCAAGGCGCGACGACAACACTTTTGCATTATTCTGCCTTATTGCCCGAATACTTTCAATGTCAATGTATTTTGCCCGCACAATATCTTCTTTATCTGCGACGTAAAGTTTATCTATGCTATCCAATAGCGTTTCCGCATCACGAAAAATTGAAAGAAAGTTCTTTTCACTGTTTAGTCCGTCGATATATTTTCTTTTTAGCGACATTGCTCTTTTTCGCAAGTTCACATATTGTGGATATTTTTTAGTCGGCGATTGCATTGTCCCGCAATCTCTGTATGCAAATCCACCGGTATAGAACCCCGCCCATTTGCGCAGACTCCCAAAATAATAATCAGCATCAGTATATTTGCGAAAAAAAATCGAATGAGTAATATCTCGTATCTTTATACAATTATAATGCGGCACATCAATGTTATTTGAATAGCCGAAATAATCCATAATTAAAACGATATCGGCATCAGTCTTATTCGGATAATTGACTTGCAATTTTCTATTATTAAATGTAACACTGTAAAATTCAATTTTAGCTCCGATATTAATAAACGGAATAATCATACTGTCACAGCACCAAGAAGGCAACAGCACTTTATGAACTTCGTGTTCTTTTACAATATCATTAAGTATCGCAGCTAAAGCAATTCGACCCGACAAAAACCAAGTATACGAATTATCAATCAAACCGTTTTCTATATCAGATAAAGGCACATCCCAAAACTCACTGCCAATTTCTTTAATACTACTCATTCATATCGACCTTTAAAATCTCCAATCCAAAAGTACTTCAACGCCCTCATTATCAAAAACCGGAATATTTAACTTATCATGTACTTTTTTTCGTTCAACAAAAGAGTTATCAATGAAAATAGCATTAGCCGGATCAATATAATCACTTTTTTCCTCGTTTACCGGTAATGTAATAATCCTATCAAATAGTGTTTCGGATATACAATGCTTGGATAAGCTCTCATAAATCGAATCTTCATGATCACACTCATGACGTGTTAACAAAAATAACTTTTTCTTTTTGTTTTTACATTGGTATAAAAATGTCAACATTGTCGGGTTCACATTATCGCCCCATGCAATTGTGTCATCATAATCGATATAAATTTTATCAAATATATAATCAATTTTATACCGTGAAATCAGTGTTCTATCCACTTTTACATTGTAAGGATTTTTAATTATTGTTATATCCCGACCTTGTGCCACATACACACTTAGTAATGGCAAATTCACGCCTTGTGCTCTCGACAGACATGCAGTCCCGGGACAACGAACCGATATTTCCATAACTTTAAAACATCCGTTAATGTCTTGCTTGATTTGAAAATACCACAATCCGTAAAATTTTAAAAGTTTGTTAATGTGCTCTGCTATTGTTCTGATTTCTTCTGTTAAAGTATAGCATTGGGACGCCACACTTACACCTGCCATTGTTCTGTTTCTTTCCCTAGGCAAAGCGACACACAATTCTCCATTTGAATTTGTTAAACAATCTACACTCAATTCTAATCCGGGAAGGTACTCCATAATTATGTTTTTATCATAATTGAAACTATTGGGTATATCTTCCTTCGAATATATAATTTTAGCACCTACCCCTCCTTGACCATCTATAGGCTTTATGAAACAGGGGAAATTAATAAAATCGGAATATACTGTCGGACAAAAGTCGCAACCGGTCAGAACCTCCATTGTTTTCTTTTTATCCCTACATATACGCGTAGTTTCAAAATCAGAAACAATAATTTTGGAGCGTATTAATAATTTATTTTCCGCAAAAAACATTGCCGCCGTATCATGAGTAGGGAATACATAATCAATATCCCATTCATTCAATAGTTTGTTGAATTCCTCGATAAAGTTCTCAGAATAAATCATCGGTAACTTTCCGTAGTAATTCTTATAAACATACGGACCATGACAATCATATGAGGCCGCACCGAATAATTCAATGTTAACATTGTACGATAATGCGTCATGTATCTCTATAGCATTAATCCCATTTGCAGGAAATACCAATACCCGTGCTTTCATTTAATTCTCCCCATTATCCTCTTGAAAGTCAACTTCTTGTAACTCGCCAGGGACATTACATTCATCAGAAGTAATTTCTTCTTCTGTAATTTGTGCTTCTTCCAATTCACGCTTACGCACTATATTAAACGACTCCGGGCATTCATTTCCTTGTGCAATACCTGAACGCTTAAAGACAACCAACATTGTTTGAAACAATATTTTTAAATCAGTCCACAATGATATTTTTTTTACATATGCAATATCATATTCAAACCGTTTTTCCCACGAAGTCGAATTTCTGCCATTTACTTGCGCCAACCCGGTAAGCCCCGGACGAACATCATGTCTATGACGTTCGGTTTCATTATAATAGGGTAAATAAATTGTAGATAGAGGACGCGGTCCGACGAAACTCATATCGCCTTTTAAAATATTTACGAACTCCAAAAGCTCATCTAAACTTAAAGCACGCAAAATACGACCTGTCTTTGTTAAGCGCTCTTCATCTGTTAAAATATCAACTCCATTTGCAACGCACTCTAACCGCTCATTGTCGGTTAATTTTTTGCCATCTCGAGTTTGGGGCGGCAACATGGTCTTGAATTTGTACATAACAAATACTTTTTCATTTCGCCCCGGGCGTTCTTGCTTGAACACAACAGGACTACCGAGTTTTATTCTAACAATTATACTTACGATCAGAAGTATGGGAGAAAGTATAATTAGCGCAAGCAAACTTAGAACGATATCATAAAAGCGTTTAAAGAACTGTCGATACAGCAGTGCAGAAATTAATATCCAAACGGCAATGCAAACTAAACAGATTATTAATATCCCCCACCAAGTGGAAACTAGGTTTTCAAAGAATTCTTTCATTAGTCAAAGCAAGCCCTTATAATTTCTATTACCTTACTCTGTTCTTCTTCCGTCATCTTATTATCCGAAGGCAGACACAATCCGCGATTAAAGATATCCATTCCAACGTCAACGCCGCTGCCCATAATGTAGGCATTTGTGCGACCTCTACCGTCGCCGTCACGCGTGACAAATGGATTCATCCTAAAAATGGGCTGCATATGCATGGGCTTCCAGATAGGTCTGCCCTCAGCATTGTAGCTTGCGAGTGTTTCCAGAATTTCAGTAGGACAAGACTTACCGTGTTCTTTTATATAACACGCTTCCTGCTCACCGCGAACCTGTTTGCACATTGCCTTTTCGTCTATCAATAAACAAGAAAGCCAATAATTAGGAACGGAATTTTTGTCATCATAAGGATTCATTGTAACCGGTAAGCCATTTAATCCCTCTTTATATCTTTCGTAGACGGCACGCTTTTGGGCAATATGCTCTTCGAGATGAGGAAGCTGTCCGCGAATTACACCCGCAATAACGTTGCTCATACGATAATTATAGCCAAGTTCTTCATGTTGATACCAAGGCGCATTTTCACGGCTCTGTGTTGACCATTTGCGGGCTTTATTCGCCTGCTCCAAGTCGTTGGTTAAAATCATTCCGCCTGCGGAACCTGTGATAATCTTATTGCCGTTAAAACTAATAATACCTATATCGCCGAACGTACCTGTCTGCTTACCTTTATAGGTTGCACCAAAAGATTCGGCGGCGTCTTCAACGATAAAAGCTCCGTGTTTATCGGCAATTTTACGAATCTCGTCCATCTTTCCAGGTACGCCGTAAAGATTTGCGACCACAATATGCTTAACCTCGGGATACATTTCAAACGCTTTTTCGAGAGCAATAGGATCCATATTCCACGTATCGCGTTCTGTATCGATAAATATTGGGATTGCCCCTTCATAAACAACAGGATTAAGCGTTGCCGAGAACGTCATGTCAGTACAGAAAACTTTATCACCGCGTTTTATTCCTGCAAGTTTCATTGCTAAATGCAAAGAAGCCGTACCTGTTGCAAGCCCGACAGCGTATTTGCAACCGATTTTTTCGGCAACGACACGTTCTACTTCGTTTATATTTTCCCCAACCGTTGACATCCAGTTTTTATTAAATGCATCGGTCATCCATTCAAGTTCCTCCCCGTGCATTGTAGGAGAAGATAACCAAACTTTCTTTTCAAATCTCTTAAATATATTATTTTGTGTGAACATAATAAACTTCCGTAATTACATAATTATACAGTTTTTATTTTACAACAATATACAACAAAATGCAATAGAATTAGCTAAATTTTCCATTTTATCTGTTATATTTATTTTGGTTTAAAATATAAAAAGTATGATTGCCGGCTTTGAAAATAATACCACTTTGTTGATTGATTCGTTACTTACTTTATAATTTGATTACGAAATTTTTTGTTATCTGTCTTTTTGATAAAAAATATGCACCTCAAAAAGTTTTTCTGACTTTTAGGGTGCATATCACTATTATAGCATCAATAGGCATTTTACCGAAAACTGTTTCAATCTTTCATTATAAAAATTTCTGACACAGCGGCGTCTGCCCACTTTAATTTACTAATATCATAATTATACTGATTTTCATTATTAAAAGCAATAAGATAATCTATTACATCATCCACTATATCTGCTTTACAGAATATCGATAAACGCAAATTTGTGCCGTCCATTATAATTTCAGCTTTATCTTTAATATCATTTAAATCGTTGATATATGCCGATATATTTTTTATCTTTAACGACTGACATTTACTCCAGTCCAAGTAAGCTTCACTTTTTATTAATTCATCAATATCTTTATGAACATATATCGTAGTTTCAAAAAAGTTTACACGATACTTTATTGCCGGCAACATGAAAAATTCGTAAGTCGGCATCGAAAAATTAGGACTAACTAAAAAGCTTCTGACAGGGTCACACACATACCAATTACCATTTAATTTAATATAATTATGCCCGTGCACAGAAACATTGTAATCTATTCCTCTACTATTTGGTCCAAAGACATAATATACATCTAATCCCTCTAACCTTGACAACAGCAGGAAAGTTTTAGCAAAACCGTAACACACACTAAAACTATCGAACAATGCTCCTTCAATATGATAACTTCTTAGTTGGCATGACAATTCTTCATCTTGCCCATTTTGTTGATATTTCCAATCATATTGCCCAGTTTTTCCAAACCATGTATAAATTTGGAAAATTTTTTCTTCATCTGACATGCCTTCCTTTATGATTTCACGAAGAATTTCTTTCGCTCGGTTCATTACCTGTTCTGCAGAAGAATCAGGTTTACAAATAGGTACGTATTCATGTTCTAATGCATACCAAAGCTGTTGAGAATTCCAAACATTAATTGTTCTGCTATATTTGTAATAAGCGAAATCGTCAAAGTCGGCAGAACGCGCCGTTAGTTTTGATTTATCCGAATCAAATTCCACTGCACTTTCAAAGCGTTTTACAGATGATTTTATATTTGAAACGCTAGCAAAATTATAAGGTATAAGTTTGACAACAAAGTAATCGCCGCATTCAAATACCGTTTCCATTCCAGCAGCGGTACGAATTAGTTCACAGTACCAGTATACATTAAACAATTCAGTCCAAGCATCGTTATGAGCAAAATTTAATTTAACTCTAAAAGTATCGCAGACAAATTCTGTACCACTAAGCTGATAGAATGCGTAATAATCTATTATTTTTGCCAACTCAGAATAATCGTTTGCTTCCGTAAGACTACGCGGTTCTTCGAGTATCGCATCACCATACAACGACTTTAAATCAGCTCTGAATTCTTCAACGCTGTCATTCCATAAATCGTCGTTCGTTTTGATTACACCTATTGCGTCTTTTGCTTCTTGTAAAAGCGCTTTTGCGTCATCTATCTCTATATCGTCAGCAAATTTAGCTAGATATTCTTCCTTTAATGCTTCTACCTGATTTTGCTCGTTCTCGCGGTAAAAAATAGTGCTATTAAATTCTATTAACTCATTCCTTAAATAACCAATTGTTGCACCGGAAATTTCTTTAACAAACAGCTGATATTCTTGACGTACACCGTCTAACGAAACCCTATCGTACATAGCAGAATAAACCAACTCGGATTT
Organism: uncultured Clostridia bacterium; assembly: GCA_964483715.1. Taxonomy (GTDB): domain Bacteria; phylum Bacillota; class Clostridia; order Christensenellales; family Borkfalkiaceae; genus Coproplasma. Next base: position 890 of record CAZACR010000006.1, on the reverse strand, counting down.
TGCCAAATAAGTATCTCTGTCCGCATCGCTAATATTCTTATCAATCTCTCCTTGAATTTGAACATAAAGTTCTTCAATAAGGTTTACTCTGTCTTCTTCGTCTAATTCTTTAGCTGTTTTAACTGAATCCAATCTGCTTTTAACAAGAAGATATTGGGATAAAACGTCCTCTTTCTTTTTTATAGTTTCCAATAACTCTTGAAAAGACTCTAATTCCGCCTGTACTGTAAGGCCCTCATCCTCACGATAGAATGAAAGTTTATATGTATTACCCAGAGAAGCGTTCAGTTCGTCTTTTAACTCCTCCAATTCTTCAGTATAAAGCATTTCGTCGGTAGGAATATTGTATACGACGATCTGATATTCCCGGAAAATATTATCTTCTTCGACTTTTGTTTCGGCTTCCTCCGCAAGATTTAATTGTTCTTTTAAAATTAATTTGATTTGCGCAGCTTGTCCGTCTCTGTAAAGCGCCAAATCCACGTATTCATTCAACTTTTTGACCGTATCGCGTTTATAAACTTCGAATTTGTAAACGTCTTTTATCCCGTCAATACATTCTTCGTCAATACAGCTGCGTATATCTACTTTACATTTATTTAATTTATCTGTTAAAAGCTTTTTCTGCGATTCTTCATATACTGAAATATCGGCATAATTTATCAAGCTTAAAATTTCGTCTTCTTTATGTACGTCAAAATAGAACTTCTGTAGAAGTTCGTTCATTTCTTCTCTGTCGTTTGTTTCAAAAAGCTCGCCCGAAAAAGTCGAAAATACGGTATCGAAATATGTAATTTGCTCTTGGGAATATTTCTGCTTATCATAGCTCTTTTCCGCGTTGCCCAAGACAGCAACACGGTATGCGCTAATCGCATTTGCCTCTTCTTCGG
>CAZACR010000005.1:0-26843 GCA_964483715.1 uncultured Clostridia bacterium | reverse complement strand
CTCCCATACGCGCATAGTCAGCTCGTTTTTACCGTCGACGCGGACGAATTCCGTATTTACTCTTTCGGGGAACAACGGACTGTATTCGAACTGCTTGCCGATGCTTTCCAAATCTATTTCATACGGGTCTTCAAACACCACGCAGTGCGGATTGCCCATCGAAACGAGCGTTACGTTATAGTCCTTTCCGCCGACCTGCACGGGGTGGTTCACAACCGTTTTGCCCGATATAGTCGAGGGGATAAGTTCGCCGTTTAACTCGGGCTGACCCATATCCACTTTCGCCGATTGCACGTTGCCCTTTTCGTCCAAAGTAAACACCAGTTTTTTAATGCCCGAAAGCGTTTCGACGGTACATATTTCGCCGCTAACGTATCCCAAGTCGTGCGCAAGCTTGCCCACGCAACGCACTCCGTTGCCGCACATTTTGCCTTCCGAACCGTCCGCATTGAACATGCGCATTCTGCAGTCAGCTTTATCGGAAGGGCACAGAAGAATAATGCCGTCGCCGCCTATAGAAAAGTGCCTGTCGGAAAGTCGCACGGAAAGCGCTTCGACGTTTTCCAACGGTTCTTGCATACAGTCAAAATAAATATAGTCGTTACCGATGCCGTGCATCTTGTAAAACTTTCTCAGCATATCAGTCCATTATAATGCAAGCGTCGCGCTCTGCACCGACCGAAACGTACTTGATTTTGCAGCCGCACAGCTTTTCCAAAAGCTTTATGTAATCCAGCGCTTCCTTGGGTAAATCTTCCTTCTTGCGGCAACCGGTGATATCGCAGTGCCAACCCTTGACCTTTTCAAACACGGGCTTGCATTCGTCGAGCACGTCGGTGAAAGGGAAATCATCCAAAATCTTGCCGTTCAGCTCGTAGTGAGTGCAGATTTCGATTTCTTCGTAGTCGTCCAGAACGTCGAGCTTGGTAAGCGCGATTTCGTCCGCGCCCTGACACATAATGCCGTAGCGGGAAGCAACCACGTCGAAAGGTCCTACCCTTCTCGGTCTGCCCGTAGCCGCGCCGTACTCGCCGCCGAGCTCGCGCAGTCTTTCCGCCTTTTCGCCGAAGTATTCGCAGGTGAAAGGGCCTGCGCCGACGCAGCTGGAATAAGCTTTCATAATGCCTATGGAATTATCTAGTTTAAGATTGGGCACGCCCGCGCCGATAGGTGCGTACGCCGCAATCGTTGAAGACGACGAGGTATAGGGAACTATGCCGTAGTCTATATCGCGGAGCGCGCCGAGCTGCGCTTCAAACATAATTTTCTTACCCTCGGCGTTGGCTTTGTTCAAGAATACGCCCGTATCACAGACGTAATCTCTTAAAGGCTTGCCGTACGTTTCGAAGTAGTCTATCATATCCGCAACCGTGACGGGCGTAAAGCCGTACGCGCGGATAGTCATATTCTTCCATTCGACGATATCGGGCAAACGCTTATACAGCAGTTCGGGGTTTAACAGCTCGCCCATACGGAACGCTTTTTTCATATATTTGTCCGCATATATAGGCGCTATACCGCGGCGGGTAGAACCGTAGGGCTTGCCCGTAGCTTTGGTCAGTCTGTCCTCTTCCATAACGTCCTGCAGAACGTTGTATGGCATAGTGATTATCGCCTTGTCGCTTATCTTTAAATTCTTGGGAGTGATTGAAATACCCGCTTCGCGCAGGCGCTCGATTTCGCCGCATAAATGCTTGATATCAATGACCATACCGCAGCCGAGCACGTTTACCACTTCGTCGCGAAGTATGCCCGAAGGAAGCAGGTTTAAAATAAACTTGCCCTTTTCGTTTATAACGGTGTGACCCGCGTTGTTGCCGCCCTGATAACGGCACACCACGTCGTACTCGCTCGAAAGCAAATCGACCATTCTGCCCTTGCCTTCGTCGCCCCAGTTGATACCACAGATACTTGTAAGCATAGTTAATTTATCCTTTAAAAGTTTAATGCGTTTTCACACTATATTATTATATCATTATCACACTTGAATAGTCAAGCGTAAAGCTTTAAGCGAATTGCTTAAACCGCACAAAAAATATTTAAAAAATAACTGCCCCGCGGCGTTCGCCGCGGGGCTACTAAAAGTTGTATTAATTTGTGATAGACTCAATTTTGATCATTAGAATATTCAGTCTTCTGGAACCGTTCGGGGTAAGCGTACAGTTCCCGTTTGCAGCAATATTTATTTCTATGGCTAAGTAATCCTTACTGGAATCATATGAATAACTTTCCGCAACTCCCGTAACAGTTAAAGTATCACTTTTTAATGCACCCTTACTATCAGACAATGCAACATACACGGTAACTTTAACCGCCGTATCTCCGGCAGTAATGTCCATTGCTTTACCCATTATATACTTGGAAATATTTTCACCGTCAATGGTAACAGAGCGTTCTGCAAGCGCTAAGGATTCGCCGCCACTAGTTGACTTTGATAATGTAACCAATCCAAGGTCAATACTATCATTGGATACTGTAATACTTTCAAAAGTTTTTGTTTCACTACCGCTCGGCGTAGGGTTGGGATTAGGGTCGGGATTGGGATCCGGAGTCGGGTCGGGGCTGGGAGTAACCGTTCCACTGCCGCCGCCTCCGCTCGAAACCGTGCCGCTGCCGCCGCTGATAGCCGGGCATACGTAGGTTGCGAAAGTTGCCATAACCTCCGAGTCTTTATTAAGTTTCGGATCAGAGTCTTCCAGACAGATGGTCTTGCCAGAATGTCCCTGTTTATCGTCGTTGTTCAATCTTACGAAAACTATCTTTAAAACCTTGGTTATATTCTCGAAATAAACGCTGGTCTTGGAAGAGTTGTAAAGCGCTTTTGTGCCGCTTGTATTAACGATAAAGTTACCCACGCCGATTGTTGTGTCCACCTGTTCTATTTCAACACCCTCGTAGATAAAGTCGACTGCGGAAACGTTCTTTTCCTTATCGATAGCGCTCGTATCGTCCGCCGCCGAAGCGCCTATATCCAGATAAACGAAATACGCGCCCTTATAATTCGTTCCTTTACCCTCTTCATTCTCGTCTTCTTTAACGTTATTATCAACCATTATGCAATATTCAATGTTGCCGTTTTCTATATCCCTTTCCGTTACGTCAATCTCATAATAGAAAAGAACGTACGGCGGCATTTGTTGTTGCATAACTTTTTCGACTATAATATCGCTTCCCGATTCACTGTAGAAGGGGTCTTCTTTCGTTGCCAAAGTTCTGGTAATTTTAAGCAAGCAGAACGCTTCGCTGTCTTTTTGAGCAAGCATGACGAATCTTACCGTACCTGCCTGCGAAGGTTTAAACCAAAGTCCGTTATTCGGAAGCGCTATACCGCCCGAGAAATTATTAAATATAACCTTGCTGCCTTTTTTAACGGTCACGCTGTTAAGCTTATCGGAAGAAGTAACAACCTTAACTTTCTCGATTTCTTTGGGAGTGATAAATTCGCCTTCAAGACCGTTTATATCGTCGCTGCTTACCGCCAGAGTTTTAGCACCTTTTTCAACGGATATATAATCGCCCGTTTCCACAGAAACCTGAGTACCTTTTTCGACGGAAACGTTTTTACCCGTTTCTACCGAAATAGGTTCGCCTTCTACCGCATAAATGAACGTACCGGTCTTCGCTTTAGCTTTCGCAGAATTCCATTCGTCTCTTCCGACCGTTAAGTTATTTATTTCTTCAAGGGTATATCCCCAAGCCTTAACTCTCTGGTCAGCCCCCTCGGCATAAACGTTTATATAAGGATTACCGCTACCGTCTACAAAATAGCCGTAGTTGGGGTCGTCCTCATCCTCGCAAGGGCTATAATTGTTAAACGACCAATGGCAGCTACTATCCAGATAATAACCTTTATCATCGTAAATATATCCGTTGCTGTCCAGACTCACGCCGCCGACCCCGTAATAATGAGTCGAGTCAATCATTATATGTCCGTCTGAATCGGGCAAACCTTCGTACTCGTTACCGTCCTTGTCAACGTATTTACCGTTTCTTAATAAGTATTTTTTATTTCCGACTCTTTTTAAATAACCGTAAGTATAATCATACCAAGCGTATTGTCTGTATTTACCGTAATAAACGTCGTCGGACGCCATTGCATAGCCGTTTTCATCAATCAAATTTACGACGGGATTGAAATTACCGTCTTTTACCACGTAAACCTTTTGCCCGTCAACCAACGTGTAGAAATACGTTCCGTCCAAATATCCGTAATCGCTATCGTATTTGCCGTAATAAACGCCGTCGGACGTCATTGCATAGCCGTTTTCATCTATTCTGGATATCTCGTAAGAGAAGTTGCTGTCGCTTACAACGTAAACCTTTTGATCTCCGGCAACCGTATAAAAATACGTTCCGTCCAAATATCCGTAACCGTTATTGTATTTGCCGAAATATATACCGTCGGAGGTCATAGCATAACCGCTTTCGTCTATATTGTTAACAACGTCTGTAAACTTATTGTCGTTTACAACGTAATACTTTTGCTCGCCGACAACAGTATAGAAATATGTTCCGTCCATATATCCGTAATCGTTTTTGTATTTGCCGTGATATATATCGTCTGAGGTCATTGCGTAGCCGTTAACGTCTACGTTTGTAACCGAAACATTAAAGTCTTTATCTGTTACGACGTATACGTGATTATTATCATAAAAATACCCGTTTGCGTCAACGTAGCCCGAAATTCCGTCGTACGTACCGTAATAATCGGTATCGTTATATTTTACGTAGCCGTCGCCGTCTACGTTATTCGCTTTTACGAGGAATGCGTTTTCGTCTATAAGATAGAACCCGTCGTACCCCGCAGTCTTACCGTCCGAGCCCAGATAGCAATACACGGTTCTTTCGTTGAGTGTTATTTTACCGTAATAATTACCGTCGGCGTCCTGCGCATATCCGTCTATAATCTGCGATATCGGCAAATTAAACGCCGTATCCGCCGATATATAGAAGCCGTTTTCGTCTTTAACGTACGCACCTTCGACGATATTTCCGCTCGCGTCGTAATAAACGCCTGCCGCATACATTGCATAGCCGTTGGCGTCGATAATCGTTATAGGTTGAGACCAACCCGCAACGGAAGCGACGTAACTTTCGTAATCGACACCCGTTTTTAAATATCCGCGGTTATCTAAAACGCCGTACACGTATTCACCGCTGCTCTCGGGGTCATATCTGTAATAGCGGTTGCCGTCCTCGTCCAACGCATAAGCGGAGTCCCACGAAGCGCCTTCCTGAATGCTGTAAACAATATAAGGGAAATTCGGATTATTGGCTAAATCTACTCCGTAGTGCTTTCCGGTCTCGTCACGGTCGTATTCGTCGTCGCCCATAAGGTTTCCGTTCGCCGTATAGTAATTACCTTTTTCGTCAACCGCGTAACCGTCGCTACTGACAAAACCCTTACCATAAGTATTTCCCATCCAGCTTATCTGCCCGTGATAGTTCCACTCTAACGCTTGGGGCGTCGCGCCGTTGGCGTATAAGGGCGCCGACGAATATTGCGTATAGCCTGCCTGTATTCTCAATACGCCGATAGACTCGGTGGTGGTCAATAAATCTTTTACGTTTTGCGGCAAAGAATCATACTTCGCCTGAGAAATAGGCGCAAACCCGTGATGGCCCATATATGCCGAGTTCTGCCAACCGCCGCCCTGAACATAGAACCAGCGCGGCACGTGATTGTTATCGGGGAATTTACCGGTTACGCCGCCGAGATAATATTGATGGTTACCGTCGTTCGAATCTTCCATCAAATCATCTGTAAAATTAAGCTTTTTAAGACTTATTTTATTTTGGTTGCCCATATCGTAGCCGATATTATCGTTCGATACGACTTCGACTGCATTTTCGCCTGTATAAGTCGATTTTTCTTTATCGACGGTAAACGCAACTTTATAGCCGAGCGCAGGCACGGGAACGTCGCTTTTCGTATCTACTTTGGGTAAATAAGGCGACGCACCTTTATTTGCTTCTATAGCAATTAATCGGGTTGCAAGCTGAGCTACGTCGAAGCTTGCGCCGAAAGCGTTACCGCTGCCGCCGCTGCCGGCAACGTGTCCGCCGCCCGTTACCGAGGACTCTACGCCCTCGCCGAGCTCGCCCAGAATACTGTTGAACGTGGAATATCCCACTTTATCTATCAACAGCGTTGTGCTCTGTGCGCCGATTTTCGTTGCGCGAACGCCGATTGAATAGCACTTGCCCGCAACGTGACCTATTGCAAGTCCGATAACCTGATTACTTGTAGATTCGGCGTATTTCGTGTTGGAGGAAGCCGCTTCGACTATGGGGTTTGTAAGTATAAAGTTGGCAACTTCCGAACCCTCCGCCGTCTTACCGAACATACCGACCGCATTGGAGAATTCGTAGTCTTCTCTTGCGGGATTTGCCGTAAGCTTGCTTTTATCGGTAGTTATTCTGAGGTTTGCCAGCGTTTTGCCGTTGCCGTTGAATTCTCCCATAAAAGGCTTATCGTCGTTGCCGATAGGCGGAAGCCACATATCGCCCATATCCAGAGTTCCTTCCATTTCGGGGTCGAGCTCGAAATAATACTTCGTCGGAGTGCCGCTGCTATCGATAAGACGACCGGTATTTTGCAGCCAGGCGAGGTTATACATATGGTACTTTGTGTTTATGCCGAAAGGATCGTCTTTCGAACCGTCGCCGTACGCAAAGTATGCGCCGGCTGAAGAACCGCCGAAGCCCTGGCGCAGGTATACGCTGCCAGTTGCAAGCCACGCGAAAGCCTGCCCTATTGCAAACAGGGCAACCAAAACCGCAACTATTAAGTTTATGATTTTAATATGCTTGGCTTTCATACTTCTTGCCTTTTACATGTTGTCTTCAGATTCGGGAACGTCGGGTATATCGGAGGCTTGGGGGTCGTAAGAGGCGATATTGATTGACAAATCGCCGGTAAGCATCAAACCCGAAGTAAGCGTACCGCCGCTCCTGATTATAAGCGATGAAAGGTAGATAAAGTTTTCGGGCAAATAGTCCATAATAACGTAAACTTTACCTACGTGATTGCCATTCTCTTTGTTTGCAGTCTTAGGGACGATATCTTTTTCCAGCACCACAACGTTGCTTTTTGTGTTGTCTATTTGCACAAACCTGTCGGCTGTATCGCCCGATTTGGAATAAGTTTCGCCGTTTACGGTTGCGCCGTAATAACCGACCGCATTGGAAAGTCCGCTCGTAAATATATCGTCTTCGTCGGAATCCTCCACGTCGAGCTTACTGCTTGCGGGGCAGGAAGCGAAAATTCTGTAAGAGGTTTCGCTCGTTCTCAATTCGTATTCTATCTCGAAAAGCACTGCGGTTGCGAAAGTGTTGCCTATGCCGCCGTAAGGGCGCATAAAGTCATCGTCTTCGAGCAAGCCGAGCGTATCCGCGTCCACGTGCTCCGCTCCCGTTTCGAAACCGCCCTCGATGACAACATTGCCCGTATTTGCTTTTTGATATCCACCCTCCGCCGTATCCAGATAGTAAGCATTAACGGTAAAGCTTACTATATCGCCTTCAATCAGGCCGACGCTCGGGTTGTTGGCTCCGACCTTGATGTTTGCCGAATACCATGCAAGACAAACGCCGACGCACAGCACAAGACTGAGCACGAAAGACGCTATCGCAGTTATCAGCTTTTTAGAAGCTTTGATTGCTTTCATACCGGCGTTTACCCCCTTTTCCGTCGTTTAAAACCGGGACGGACGTAAAGCGCAGACTTGCACTCAACCCCCATTCTCAGTATATACGTGTATTATTATAATAGTGTCTAGCAACTTTGTCAAGAGTAAAAAAAACATATCGGCATTTTAATTGCATAAAATTTTTTCACACTCTTATGCGCAATTATGCGAAAATAAATGCAAATATTCAACTTTTATAAATTTTGCCGCTTGTGAAAGTTGACAAGTTCCACGGCAATATAGTAAAATATACGAATAATAAGCAGTTCCGGAGAACTATTTGAATGAAAATGAACGGCGCAGACGTTTTAATAAACTGTCTTTTGGAACAGGGAGTAGACACGATTTTCGGCTACCCCGGCGGAGCCGTGCTCGATATTTACGACGCACTGTACCGCAACGGAAAGATTAACCATATTTTAACCGCTCACGAACAGGGAGCGGCGCACGCGGCGGACGGCTATGCACGCACTACGGGCAAGGTGGGCGTTTGCTTTGCTACCTCTGGACCGGGAGCTACCAACCTGGTTACGGGTATTGCAACGGCGTATATGGACAGCGTGCCTATGGTTGCCGTAACGGGCAACGTCGGGCTGAGTATGCTCGGCAGAGATTCCTTTCAGGAAGTCGACATCGCTGGCATAACCATGCCGATAACCAAGCATAATTTTATCGTTAAGGACGTTTCCGAACTGGCGGCGACAATCCGTTCCGCATTCCGCATAGCGTCCTCGGGCAGAAAAGGTCCCGTCCTCATTGATATTCTTAAGAACGTCCAGACGGCGGAATACGATTACGAACCCGCAACTCCTTTGCCTTTGAAAACCTTCGAAGTTGACGAAGGCAAAATAGCTCGCGCGGCGAAAATAATAAACGCGAGCAAAAAGCCCCTTGTTATGATTGGCGGCGGCGTTATCGCGAGCGGAGCTTCCGACCTTGTCAAGCAGCTTGTAGGCAAGCTGGACGCGCCCGCAACGTATACGCTTATGGGCAAGGGCGCGTTGCCCGACGGCGACAAAAACAACCTCGGCATGCTGGGTATGCACGGCACTGCGGCGGCGGCTAAAGCGCTGATTGCAAGCGACTGCATCATTGCGCTCGGCACGCGTTTTTCGGACAGAGTTGCGCTCAATCGCGACCTGTTTGCAAACGGCAAAAAGGTTATACAATTCGATATAGACAACGCGGAATTCAATAAGAACGTAAAGATTGATTTAAGCGTTCTTGCGGACCTTTCCGAAGGTTTAAAATTGCTGCTTCCCAAGCTTGAAAACAGGGCAAATACGTGGTTTGATACGGCAATATATGCCGGCGAACGGCGTTTTAACGGTAATTGCAGGGCGTATGAAATACTTTCCGCGGCGGCTGAAATTGCACCCGAAAACAGTCCTCTTATAACCGACGTCGGGCAACATCAGATGTGGACCGCGCAGTGCTATCCGCTCTCTGAACCAAGGCTGTTCTGCACGAGCGGCGGACTGGGAACAATGGGCTACGGCATGGGCGCGGCAATCGGCGCGGCGTTCGGCACCGGAAAGCTTTGCGTGCTTGTCACTGGCGACGGCTGCTTCAATATGAATCTGAACGAACTCTCCACCGCCGTTACACAGGGCGTTCCCCTCGTCATACTTTTAATGAACAACGGCGTGCTGGGAATGGTCAGGCAGTGGCAGAAAATTTTCTATTCGCGCAGGTTTTCGCAGACCACGCTGGACAAGCGCACGGACTACGTAAAATTTGCGGAAAGCTTCGGCGCGAAGGGCATACTGCTCGATAAAAACGACGACGTAAAAGCAAAGCTGACAGAATCGTTTGACTATGCGCATAAAAATTGCGCTCCCGTCCTCGTAGACTGCCGGATATCATCCGACGACAACGTTTTGCCTATGATAAAGCCGGGTGCAACGTACGATACGCAACTTGATAAAATGGAGGACTGATATGGCGGAGAATATCAAAAAGTACACGATAAGCGCGCTCGTATCCAACAAGAGCGGCGTTCTCGCAAGGATATCGGGGCTGTTCTCGCGCAGGGGCTACAATATCGAAAGCCTTACTGTATGCGCCACGGAAGACCCCGGAATTTCGCGTATGACGGTCATACTGATAGGCGACGAATATATGCTGTATCAGATGATCCGCCAGATGGACAAGCTGGAAGACGTGAAGAAAATAGGCTGCGCGAACGAGCTCGACTGCGTTTACAGAGAACTTCTGATTGCAAAGGTCAACGCCTCTGCGGAAGCCCGAAACCAGATAGCGATGATTAACGATATCTACAAAGCAAAGGTTGTCGACCTTTCTATCGACACTATGATTCTGGAACTGACGGGCGACCCCGACAAGCTCGACGCGTTCGTGAAAGTAATAGAGCCGTACGGTATTCTGGAAATGCAGCGTACGGGCGTAACAGTGCTGGCGCGCGGCAGACATACGCTCAAAGACAGGGATTGCTACGGCGACCACATCAATTAAGTATAAGGTATTAAATTATGAAGAATATATTTTCTAACGGGGCTGATATGTCCTCCCAGCGTTCGCTGTTAAGAGCGCTCGGCTGGTCGGACGAAGAAATGGAAAAACCTATCGTCGGAATAATTTGCGCACAGAGCGAAATAATCCCGGGACATATGCACCTCGATATGATAGCCAAAGCCGCGGCGGAAGGCGTTATCGCCCACGGCGGCAAACCCGTAATATTGCCCGCTATAGGCGTTTGCGACGGTATAGCTATGGGGCATTCGGGTATGCGCTATTCACTCCCCTCGCGCGAAATTATTGCCGACAGCTGCGAAATTCTTTTGCGCGCACACGGCATTCAGGCGGCGGTATTCATAGGCAACTGCGACAAGATTATCCCCGGTATGCTTATGGCGGCGGCAAGGGTAAATATCCCTTCCGTATTCGTTTCGGGCGGTCCTATGCTTGCGGGAATTGTCGGAAACAAAAAGACTTCTCTTTCCACTATGTTCGAAGAAGTGGGCGCGTTCAACGCAGGTAAAATCGACGGCGATGAGCTTAAAAACTACGAATGTAACGCCTGCCCCACCTGCGGTTCGTGCAGCGGTATGTTCACGGCAAACAGCTTAAACTGTCTTTGCGAAGCGCTGGGTATGGCGCTTCCCGGCAACGGCACTATTCCTATGGTTTACAGTCAAAGGCTCGCGCTTGCCAAAAACGCAGGCGCGGCGGTTATGAACCTGCTTGAAAACAATATACTCCCTTCCGACATAATGACGCGCGAAGCGTTCAAAAACGCGGAGACGGTGGATATGGCGATAGGCGCTTCCACGAATACCGTACTCCACCTCATTGCAATCGCACGCGAGGTCGGGTTGGGTGCGGACGAAATTTCCGTGGATATTCTCAACGAAATCAGCGAAAAAACGCCCAACCTGTGCAGGCTTGCGCCTGCGGGCGAACACTATATAGAAGAACTCAACCGCGCGGGCGGCATTTCAGCCGTTATGAAGCAATTGCTCGATAAGCACCTGTTATGCGGCGAAGTTATGACCGTAAGCGGCAAACCGCTTTGCGAAGTCGTTGCAAACGCTTACAACCGCGACGAAGAGATTATCCGCCCTATGTCCAACCCTTACTCGGCTCAGGGCGGTCTGGCGATTTTAAAAGGCAACCTCGCAAAAGAGGGCAGTGTAGTCAAGAAATCTGCGGTGGATGAAAAAATGCTCGTTCACAGCGGACCTGCGCGCTGCTTCGACAGCGAGGAAGAGGCTATGCAGGCAATATCTGGAGGAAAGATTAAAGCGGGCGACGTCGTGGTTATCCGCTATGAAGGACCTCTCGGCGGACCGGGTATGCGCGAAATGCTTACCCCCACTTCCGCTATCGTAGGCGCGGGGCTGGGCGACACCGTAGCACTTATCACCGACGGAAGATTTTCGGGTGCGACCCGCGGCGCGGCAATAGGTCACGTCTGCCCCGAAGCGGCGGCGGGCGGTATAATCGGCATAGTTAAAGACGGCGATATAATAGATATCGACATCCCCGCATGCTCGCTTTCCGTACGGCTTACGGAAGAAGAAATCGCAAAGCGCTATGAAACGTTCAAGCCCGTGGTAAAACCCGTAAACGGCTATCTTGCGAGATACAGACAGAGCGTTACTTCCGCATCAGACGGCGCGGTTTTTAAAAAATAAGAAATAGCTTAAAACTTAACGGAATAGAATATAACATATGAAAAAAAGTAATCTCGAATACACGTCGCAAAGCGAGGCAAACGCGATAATATGCGACTTGCACCACGCTGAGTTAAACATAATCCCCACGCACGAAAATGCATTCAAAATTACCTGTGAAAACGCAAAAGGTGTGCATATATCCCTTAACGAAAGCGTTTTGAAGGTAAAACAGACCACCCGTCCGAGCATATTTTTAAAAAGAAAGATACGCCTTGACTTATACGTGCCAGACCACACCGTACCCGACATAATCGTTGACGGAAAGAACTGTGCGGTTAAAATTACCGAGGGTATTTACGGTCAGTTTTCGCTCTCTTTGGAAAACGGCTCGGCAGAATTTTCCGACTGTTCTTTCGCCGCATGCTCGTTAATCGGCGACGCGCTTTCAACGTACTTAAAGGGCATAACGGTTAAAAATCTGCTTGTTGTCAAATGCGCTTCGGGCGATATGATTTGGGAAAATTCTTTTGCCGCCTGCACGGAATGCAGAGTTAAACGCGGCAATATCGGGCTTTGCGGATTTACCTGCAAGGACAGTATTTTAGAAGCAGAAAACGGAAACGTAGCCGCCCGTCTCAACGGCGAGGAAAGCGACTACAATTTAGGACTGCTTATCAAGGAAGGCACGGCTAACAGGGAAAGCGTTCAGCGCGAGGGTGCGGCGCGTTCTTTCAAGGCGTACTCGGCAAAAGGCAACATAGCGATAGACTTTATGCCCGAAGACGAAAGCCAGGCATACGGAGATAACTGATTATGGGAATGACTGCATCACAGAAAATTCTTGCGGCGCACGCGGGACTTAAAGAGGTAACGGCAGGTCAGCTTATATCGGCTGACCTCGACCTTATTCTGGCGAACGATATCACGGGTCCCGTCGCCATAAACCAGTTTAAAAAGTCGGGAGCAAAGCAGGTTTGCGATAACGAGAAGATTGCGTTAGTTATGGACCATTTTGCACCCAACAAGGATATTAAAAGCGCCCAGCAGTGCAAAGAGTGCCGCATATTCGCGGGTGAACAGGGAATTACCAACTTTTTCGACGTCGGCACAATGGGCATCGAGCACGCGCTACTTCCCGAAAAAGGCTTGGTCGGCGCGGGCGATTTAGTCATCGGCGCGGACAGCCATACCTGCACTTACGGCGCACTCGGAGCGTTCTCCACCGGCGTAGGCTCGACGGATATGGCGGCGGGTATGATATGCGGCAAGTGCTGGTTCAAAGTGCCCTCCGCAATTAAATTCAACCTTACGGGCAAGCCCTCCCGCTACGTTTGCGGCAAGGACGTAATTTTACATATTATAGGCTTAATCGGCGTTGACGGAGCATTGTACAAGAGTATGGAGTTTACGGGCGACGGCGTTAAAAACCTTTCCATAGACGACAGGTTCACAATCTGCAATATGGCTATCGAGGCGGGTGCAAAGAACGGCATATTCCCAGTGGACGAAATTGCGCTCGATTATATGAAAAACAGGTTTAAACGCCCCATATGCGCCTACGAACCCGACTCCGACGCGGTTTACGACGAAGTTTACGATATTGATTTATCCGCGCTTAAACCCACGGTATCCTTCCCCCATTTGCCCGAAAACGCAAAGACGAGCGACGAGTGGGGCGATATTTCAATCGACCAGGTAGTTATAGGAAGCTGCACAAACGGACGCATTTCGGATATGCGCGCGGCGGCTGAAATTTTAAAGGGCAGAAAGGTTGCGAAAAACGTGCGCACCATAATTATCCCCGCCACGCAGGAAGTTTACAAACAGTGCATTAAAGAAGGTCTTGCGGAAATTTTCCTCGACGCGGGCGCGATTATCTCCACTTCCACCTGCGGTCCCTGCCTCGGCGGATATATGGGAATTCTTGCGGAAGGCGAGAGAGCCGTTTCCACGACAAACCGCAATTTCGTAGGACGAATGGGACACGTGAACAGCGAAGTCTACCTTGCTTCCCCTTACGTTGCGGCGGCGAGCGCCGTAAAAGGAAAGCTGTGTACGCCCGACGAACTTTAAGGAGCAGCATTATGGAAATAAAAGGCAAAGTTTTTAAATACGGCGACGACGTGGACACGGACGTTATTATCCCCGCAAGGTACTTAAACGACAGCAGCGAGAAAGCGCTTGCTTCCCACTGTATGGAGGATATCGACCCCGAATTCGTAAAGAGCGTTAATGCGGGCGACGTGATTGTCGCGGGCGACAACTTCGGTTGCGGCTCCTCGCGCGAGCACGCTCCGCTTGCGATAAAAGCGAGCGGCGTGAGCCTTATTATAGCCAATTCGTTTGCGAGAATTTTTTACCGCAATTCCATAAACATAGGACTTCCCATTCTGGAATGTCCCGCTGCGGTTGCAGCAATAAAAGCCGGCGACACGGTTTCCGCCGACCTCTCAAACGGCATTATAAAGAACGAGAGCACGGGCGAAAGTTTTGCCGCAGAACCTTTCCCAGCCTTTATTCAAAAGATAATCGAAAGCGGCGGTTTGCTTGCAAGTTTGGCTGAAAAATAACGTTTAACCCCCACATATATGCGGGTTAACGCATTTATTGACTGAAAAAAGAGGCTTAAAATGAATTATAAAATTGCCGTTCTGGACGGCGACGGCATCGGGCCCGAGATATGCGCAGGTGCGATAAAAGTACTGAATAAAGTCGGCGAAAAATTCGGACACAGCTACGAATTTTCGCATTTTTTAATAGGCGGGTGCGCGATAGATAATTGCGGCGTGCCCCTTCCCCAATCGACTATCGAGGGCTGTCTTGCAAGCGACAGCGTACTGCTCGGCGCGGTAGGCGGCTACAAGTGGGACAACCTGCCCGTCGATATCCGCCCCGAAAAAGGACTGCTCGGCATACGCAAAGCTATGGGGCTTTATTCCAATATCCGCCCCGCTAAACTTTGGAAAAGTCTCGCGGGCGCTTCTCCTTTAAAATACGAAGCCGTAAAGGACGGAGTTGAAATTATAATCGTGCGCGAGCTTATCGGCGGCATTTATTTCGGCGAAAGAGGCAAAGGCGAAAAGAACGGAGTTGAATACGCCTGGGATACGGAAAGCTATTCCGTGCCCGAAATTGAACGCATAACCCGCATTGCCTGCGAGCTCGCTTCAAAGCGCAGCAAAAAGATTATTTCCGTAGACAAAGCCAACGTTTTGGAAAGCAGCAGACTGTGGCGCAAGACAGTGCACGAATACGCCGCGGCGCACTACCCCGATATCACGGTTGAAGATATGCTTGTTGACAACACGGCAATGCAGATTGTAAAAAATCCCGCGCAGTTCGACGTGGTTGTAACTTCGAATATCTTCGGCGATATCCTCTCCGACGAGGCGGCGCAGGTCACGGGCTCTATCGGTATGCTCGCCTCCTCCTCTCTCGGCGACGGCACCCGCGGACTGTACGAGCCCATTCACGGCTCCGCACCCGACATTGCGGGCAAAGATATCGCAAACCCCATAGCTACGGTTTTGGCGGCGGCTATGATGCTGAGAGACAGCTTCTCGCTTGGCGAAGAATATAAGGCGATAGAGAACGCTATTCAGCGCGTGCTGGACGAAGGTTACCGCACCGCGGACATTATGGAAGAAGGAAAAACACGCGTTTCGGGAAGCGAAATGGCGGAACTGATTACACAAAGAATATGATAGAGCAAAACGTAAAGAAACTGCTTGAGGAAATACCCGAAACTAACCCGTTCGGCGAGAAGGTTACGCTGGTTGCGGCGGTTAAAACACGGACTGTAGAAGAGATTAACCGCGCCATATGTGCAGGTATAACGGATATAGGCGACAATCACGCGCAGGAATTCAAGGACAAATACGACGGTATCTGCGGCACCCCCGTACGGCATTTTATCGGGCATTTGCAGACTAATAAAATAAAGTACCTTTTGGGCAAAGTGGATTTGTACCACTCTGTTGACAGGATGTCGCTTGCGGAAGAACTGTCCAGAAAAAGCGAAAGCAAGGGCGTTACTTCGGATATATTGTTGCAGATAAACATAGGCAACGAGGAAAGCAAAGGCGGCTTCGGGCTTGCCGAAGCGGAAAGTGCATACGCCGCAGTCAAGCAGTTGCCAAATCTAAAAATAGTCGGACTTATGGCAATGCTGCCCGACACCGACGACGAAAACGAGCTTAAGCGGCTTGCCGTGAGTATGCGCAAGCTTTACGATAAACTGCGCGCAACCGACGGCAATATAAAACACCTTTCAATGGGTATGAGCGGCGACTGGAAGATATGTATAGAGTGCGGAAGCAATATGATACGTCTCGGCACGGCAATATTCGGTGCAAGAAATTACAATTAAAAAGAAGCCCCGCGGCTGTTGCCGCGGGGCACGATTTTGCTTTTTAAATTACGGTTGTTTGCCGATATATGCCAATATACCGCCGTCAACGTATAAAACGTGACCGTTTACGAAGTTGGAAGCGTCGGAAGCGAGGAATACTGCGGGTCCCATCAAATCTTCCGTTTCGCCCCAGCGTTCTGCGGGGGTCTTAGCGATAATGAAGCTGTCGAAAGGATGACGCGAACCGTCGGGCTGGCGCTCTCTCAAAGGCGCGGTCTGCGGAGTTGCGATATATCCGGGTCCTATGCCGTTGCACTGAATGTTGTACTTGCCGTATTCGGAGCAGATGTTACGGGTAAGCATCTTCAAGCCGCCCTTAGCCGCCGCATACGCGGAAACGGTTTCTCTGCCGAGCTCGCTCATCATCGAGCAGATGTTTATAATCTTGCCGTGACCTTTTTTAATCATGGAAGGAATTACAGCCTTGGAAACGATGAAGGGTGCGTTGAGGTCAACGTCTACTACCTTTCTGAATTCTGCGGCGCTCATTTCGGTCATGGGGATACGTCTGATAATGCCCGCATTGTTTACGAGGATATCGATAACGCCTACTTCCTTTTCAACCTTTGCAACGAGTGCGTTTACCGCGTCTTCGTCGGTAACGTCGCAAACGTAGCCGTGAGCCTTGATGCCCGCGTCAGCGTAAGCTTTAACGCCCTTATCCACCAAATCCTGATTGATATCGTTGAATACGATTGTCGCGCCTGCCTGTGCGTAAGCAGAAGCGATAGCAAATCCTATGCCGTAGGAAGCGCCCGTTACCCAAGCGATTTTGCCTTTTAACGAAAATTTCTCTTCGAATCCCATAAAAAGTTCTCCTTAAATTTAATTATGTATTCATTATACCATATTTTGCCAGTTATGTAAAGCCCGACCCCGAAATTTTGTGCAAACTTTTGCAAAACTTTATCTATGCCTCAATTTTCGTTTGCTTACAACCCCCGTTTTGCGTTACTATATTTATAAGTTAAGGTGATTATATGTCTGAAAACAAACCTAAAAGCCGCCGCGCTTTGAAAATTTTACTCCAAGTTCTGGCGAGCATAATAATTATTATTGCCATTTTGCTTATTGACATAAGGGTGGGCGAAAAAATAGCGTTTGCAGGATTTTACAGCAACGCACAGCGCGAGCTGCCCATACCCGGCGTAAACGACGGTTTCGTCGGTCAGGGACTGGATTACGTAGAGGAGCACGGCGTTTTCATTACCTGCGGATACTCGGCTAAAAAGGGCGAAGCCTCTTCCGTTTACATAATTAAATCGGGAGGCGTCAAGGTTGAGCTTAAAAATGCGGACGGAAGCAACTACACGGGGCACACGGGCGGAATTGCGCACTATAAAGATTACTGCTATATCACTGGTGCGGACGGCTGCGACGTGTTCAGGCTTTCGGATATCTTTAACGGCAGCGAAGCGAAAAAGATAGGCGAGATAAAATCGCCCGAAGGGCACGACCCCGCTTTCGTTACCGTGCACGACGGAAAGCTGTACGAGGGTTCGTTCTACCGCGCAGGAAATTACGAAACGCCCGAAAACGAAAGAATTACCACTCCTTGCGGCGACAAAAACAAAGCGCTTATCTACGTTTACAATCTGGACGACAGCGAGCCTTTCGGTGTATACCGGACACCCGTAGCGGCATACTCCACCACGGGTTTGGTACAGGGTATGGAATTCACCGACACGCAGATAGTTCTTTCCACCTCCTACGGCTTAGCGGCTTCGCACTTAAAGTATTACGATTTAAGCCGTATCCCACAACCCGTAACAACCACAATTGGCAGTAATACATTCGATTTGTATTACCTTGACGGTTCCTGTTTGGAACGCGACGTTACCGCACCGCCTATGAGCGAGGAAATCGTTTACAAAGACGGCAGACTGTTCATTATGACCGAAAGCGCGAGCAACAAATACATTTTCGGCAAGTTTATGAGCGGCAGATATATGTACAGCTACAAATAATTTTCAGAGCATAAAAAAGGCGTTCACGCAATATTGCGTGAACGCCTTAATTTTACGCGTAAATCAGGTAATGTTATGTTGTTTCATTATACTCCCAAATCACGGGGGTTACTTCGTCTTCGTCGTAATGCCAATAGTTTCCGACATACGCCGTCTGTTCCTCATTAAGATTGGGCTCGGTTACAGAATAATAATAGACAGTTGCCGCATTTAACGTAGCATTATTAGTGTTGATTGTAATTCTGCCCCAAAGGGAACTACTACCGCCATAGTAAACAGTCATCTTAGTACAAGAATTGAATGCCTTAGAGCCTATGTTTTTTACACTTTTGGATATAATTACGCTTATAAGCCCGCTGCAACCGCTGAACGTCTCATTACCGATACTCGTTACCTTTTCGGGAATAGTGATACTTGTAAGGCTTCTGCAATTGTAGAAAGCCTGATAGCTGATTTCCGTAACGCTGTCCGGTATATTTATACTTTCAAGTTTACTGCATCCGGAGAATGCGGAAGAACCGATTCTTGTTACTACGTCGGGAATATTGACGCTTGTAAGATTTGTACAATTACAGAACAAGGAGTCTGTGTCCAGACTTGTCACGCTATCCGGTATACGGATACTTGTAATCCCCTTGCATCCGTTAAATGCACTACCCCCGATGCTTTCTACGCCCTCGGGAAGCGTAATTGTCGTAAGTCCGCTGCAATCACGGAACGCACTACTGCCGATACTCTTTACTCCGTCAGGTATCGAAATACTTGTAAGTCCGCTGCATCCGTAGAATGCGGAAGAACCGATACCCGTTACTTTGCCAGGTATAGTGACAGTTGTAATACTGCTGCATTTATAGAAGACGGAAGCACTGATATCATCTATGCCGTCGGGTAGCGAAATATTGCTTTTAAGACTGCTGCACACGTAAAACGCGCCTTCGCCTAACTCCGTTAAACTATCGGGAATGTTTATGCTTTCAAGTTTACTGCATGCCCTGAACGCATAGGAACCGATATTCGTTACGCTATCGGGTATTGCAATACTTGTAAGACTACTGCATTGATAGAACGCATAAGTGCCGATAACCTTTAATCCTGCAGGAAGCGTAACGTTTTCAAGTTTGCCGCATTCATAGAGCAATCCGTCGCCTATCGTTTCCACATTGTCTGAGATTATTATACTTTTAAGCTTAGCACAACCCCTGAACGCTTGATTTCCTATACTCGTAACGCTGTCGGCAATCGTGACGCCCGTCAATTCGCCGCAATCTTTAAACGCATAAGCCTTGATATTTTCGCCGCTTGTTATACTTACGCTTTTAAGAGCGGACTGGGGAATGTAGTCTATTGCCACAGCAGGCATTTTAACGTCTTCTATAAGACATCCTTCGAATGCGTTATCGCCTATACTCGTTACGCTGTCGGGAATAATAAGACTTGTAATACCGCTGCAACCGGAAAATGCGCTGTCACCGATATTTTCTACGCTGTCGGGAATTGTAATGCTTGTAAGTGCACTGCAATTACTGAACGCTTCGTTTCCGATACTTTCGCCGCTCGTTAACGTTACGGATTTAAGAGCGGAGTTTTTGATATAGCTTATTGCCGAAGTCGGAATGGTTGCTCTTTCTATCGGACAATTGCCGAACGCTCCGTCATCAATATCGGTTAATCCGTCGGGAATTGTTATATCCGTAAGGCTGGTGCATTTAAAGAACGCCTGACCGCCGATACTTTCTACGCTGTCGGGGATTATTACTTTTGTGAGGCTGCTGCAATAACGGAATGCGGCATGGTCGATAATCGCGACGCTCTTACCTATCGAAACGCTTTCAAGATATTCGCAATTTTCGAATGCAGAAGAGCTGATTCCCGTTACGTCGTCGCCTATCGTAACGGTTGTAATGTTACTGTACTTGAATGCATCGTAAGGAATACTGCCGCTTGTTATCGTTGCGGTTTTAAGCGTGGCTTTCAAGATATAGCTTATTGCTTTTGCGGGCACCGTTGCCGTTTGTATAGGACAGTTATAGAACGCATCCTTACCGATACTCTTTAAGCTGTCCGGTATTATGATAGTTGTAATACCGCTACAATTATAGAACGCATTACCGCCGATACTCTCTATTTTGTCCGAAAACGTAAAGCTTGTAAGCTTGCCACACCCGCTGAACGCATCGGAGCCGATACTCGTTACGCTTACCGAATGCGTGACGCTTGTAAGATTGCTGCAACCCTCGAACGCATAATTTCCAATACTCTCTACGCTGTCCGAAAGCGTGATGCCTGTAAGACTGCTGCAATTTCTGAACGCATAATTCCCGATACTTTCACCGCTTGTTATTACTACGCTCCGAAGCTTGGATTTCGGAATATAGCTTATTGCCAAAGTCGGAATTGACGCACTTTCTATCGGGCAATTTTCGAACGCAGAAGAGCCGATACTCGTTACGCTGTCGGGTATACTTATCTCCTTCAGGCTACAACCGAAGAACGCAGAAGCGCCTATACTTATTAAACTTTCGGGAATTGTGACGTCTGCAAGACTGCTGCAATTCTCAAACGCAGAAATATAAATTAGCTTTGCGTTATCGTTGATTGTTACAGAAGTAATTGTTTTATCCTTTACTTTCATCAACGCAACGTAAGGTTTGTTATTATTGCCGAGATAATAAGCATTATTAAATTCATTATACCGCAATTCGTCGCAACCGTAGAAAGCTTGGCTGCCTATACTTATTATGCTGTCGGGAATCGATATGCTTGTAAGCTTGCTTGAATTTTTGAACGCTTCACTTATAATTGTATCGCCGCTTGTTATCGTTACGGTCCGAAGTTCTGATTTCGGAATGCCGCTGATCGCCAAAGCCGGGATTGTTGCTGTTTGTATAGGGCAATCGGAGAAAGCATTGGAGGTGATACTCTCTAAACCGTTACCTATCGTTAATCTTGTAAGGTTGCTACACCCTGCAAATGTCCTGAAGTTGATATCCTTTATACTGTTCGGAATTGAGATTTCAGTCAAACCCGTACAATCTCCGAACGCCTGTGCGCCAATGCTCGTTATTGCGTCGGGAATTTTTATGCTTTTAAGAGTGTTGACTTTGTAGAACGCCTGACGGAATATATTCGTAACACTACCGTCAATAGGAATAACGCTGTTCTTGCATCCCAATATCAACGTTTTCGTTTCCGTTTCTATCAGGCAATTGCCCGAACTATGGAAAGTCGGATTGCCCTCCTCTACAATTATACTTTCCAGATTGACACACTCCAAAAACGCCCACTCGCCGATTTTCGTTACGCTATTCGCTATAGTTACATTTTTAAGATTGCTGCTACCTCTGAACGCTTCGTCTTTGATGCTCTCGCCGCTCGTTATTACTAATGTCTCGAGTTCTGATTTCGGAATGGCATATATTGCCAGAGTCGGTATTGTTGCCTTTTTTATTGGACACCCGGAAAACACCTCGGTGCCGATACCCGTTACGCTGTCCGGTATACTTATTTCCGAAATACTGCAACGGGAGAACGCATAGGAACCTATATTCGTTATGTTGTTCGGCATAAGTATTTCCGTAAGACTACAACCGCTGAACGCGGAAGCACCGATTTTTGTTACACCGTCGGGTATACTTATTTTCGTAAGTTTGCTGCAATTATAGAACGCGGAAGCGCCGATTTGTGTTACTTTCTCGGGTATACTTATTTCCGTAAGCTTGTTGCAACCGTAGAAAGCGCTGTCGCCGATACCCGTTACACTGTCTGGAATTGCAATTTCAGTTAATTGGCTATAAGACTTAAACGCTTCCTCTCCGATACCCGTGACGGGTTTTCCGTTGTAATTTTGGGCAATGACGATTTTCGAACCGCTTGCCGTACCGATACCCGTGACGTTATATCCCGAGCCGTCGGAATTCAATGTATATACTAATCCTTCCGTACCTTTCAGGACGTCGCCTATAAAAGTGTCTTTGTTCATTTCTCCGCAATTGTTACAAGAATAGTAATAAACCGCCTTATCCGTATACGTTGCCGGAGTCTTTAAATATTTATCGTCTGCTTGCTTAACAAAATTGTGAGCGCCTAATTCGCCGTATTCGAACGTCGTCGTTCCTTTTTCGCCGCAGAGGGTGCAGGATTTGAAATATACAGCTTTGTGCAGACAATCTGCTTCACTCTTTAAATACTTTTCTTCCGCTTTTTCAAGTTCATAAGTATGACTGCCTAATTTGCCGTACTCGAACGTTTCCGTTCCCGCTTCGCCGCAATATTCGCATGATACGTAATATACGGCTTTGTGCGTGCAATCGGCTTCACTCTTTAGATACTTTTCTTCCGCTCTTTGATTTTCGAAAGAATGACCTGTTTCGCCGTACTCGAACGTTTCTGTCCCCGGTCTGCCGCACACACAGGATTTGAAATATACCGCTTTGTTTTTGCAGGTGGCGTCGCTTACAAAATACATTTTTTCCGCCACCTCTTGGTCGAAGACATGGACATGTTCTTCCTTACCGCCTCCGCCGACCGTGCTGCTTCCTCCGCCGCTCTCCGAACCACCGCCCAGATCGCATGCAGCGAAGCCGAACGCACAGCAAAGTGCGCATATCAAGCCTAAGAGTAACAGAGTGATTTTTTTCTTCATTTTTCACCTTTGGGGCGCGTAGCTACCGTGTACTTTTACTATTACGCCGTTTTTCATTTAAAGTACCGCAATAATTATATCATATGCGCCCCGCAAAGGCAAGGAGCTTTATTTACTTAATTTCTTTTTACAGTAGCTTATCTTGCCGCAGTGCGGGCATTTGAGCTGCCGCGTCATAATAAAATGCGGACCTAAGACGTACGCCGCTATAGTCGGGGTGAAGAGCTTTCCGCATTTTGGACATTGATAATACCCCGCGTCCCTGTCAAGCACGCAACACACGCCTATTCCCGCAACCATAATAACCATACCCGTAATTATCAAAATAACGCGCAGATAAACCGGCATTTCCACCAAACCCGTAAGCGCGCAGAGCAAAATACCCGAAATAACGGAAATCAAAGCGACAATGACTTCGATTATTATCTTCTTTTTGTTTTCCTTTTTCTCTTTTATAGCGGCAATAAGGTTTTCCTCCGCCTTTGCTTTATAATCGCTGCCGTCAATTCTGCAACCGCTCAAAAGTTCGTTTACGGTAATGCCGAGAAGCTCGCACAGCGGCATCATAAGCGAAACCTCGGGCATGCCCTTGCCGCATTCCCATTTGGAAACTGTTTTCGGGCTTACGCAAAGCTTTTCGGCAAGCTGTTCCTGCGTCAGACCCTTTTCCTTGCGGCACTCTTTGATAAACTGTCCTGTGATTATTTGGTTCATAAAACCCTCCTTTCTTTATTCGTACTTTAAGTTTAGTACAGTATGTGCGGAAATTACACCCACGCTCCGTAGAGTTTTATATATTTTGTAAGAAAAAAGTCCGTACCATTGTACGGACTTTATCGTTTTTAATTAAATTACTCGCATTCGTAATAAGGTCAGCGCAATGAATCACTTAACTTTTACAACAATTCAACAGTAATCAGAACGTGAAATACTGGCCTTCAACCACATAGCTTCCGATAAATCCATAGAAGATTATATAGTGATAAATGCTATAATATTGTGCTTTATTCGTATATGAACCGGTCATCTTCAGCAAGCCTTGCTGAGAGGTATTAGTAAGTATAGCCGACATTTCTAAATTAAGAGGAAGGCTTGTAGGAACAACGGTATACCAAGGGTTGTCTTGAGGCATAAGATTAGGATGCCTGATCGTGCCGTTAGCTATGCTTACGGAAACTTTGGTTGCAGCTGCCGCAGCGCGAGGTGCGGTGAGCTGGTTCTCAAACGACTGGTCCTTTAAGCCCATAGGAAGGGTTGCACCCATAACTTTACGCGCATAGTTAGTGAAGTTACCTCTTGAAACGAAGAACGCGTTTACGCCTTCCGTGCCGGTAAAGCTTTCATACAACGCCGTAGTAACCTTAGGGGTCATTTTTCCTTTGTAAAGTTCGCCTGTGTAAAGCTTGCCGTTAAATGCGAAGTATTTACTCTGGTTTTCAGCATTTACTACGTACTGTCCGCCCACTTTCGCAGCTACGCTGTCGATATCAACGCCTATTACTTCCGTACCGTACCAGAATCCGTTGGGATTGGTATTACCGTTTGTGGACTGAGATCCGTAGGTGGTAAGAATCTGTCCGTCGTTGGAATACAGGAAGTCGATAAACGTAAGAACCGCGTTGAGCTTGTTCTCATCTTTTGCAACGGAAGCCGCAACCGCAAGTCCTGCCGTCTTTACCGAACGCCAGCTCTCTGTAAATCTCATTACGGTTTCTTTCTTGCCGTCGGAATTATCGTCCCAGCGCGATACAGGGGTATTGACAGGTGCAAACAGATAATCGTCATAATCAGCAACGTTGAACATCTGAGTCGTCTGTGTCTGCGAATAATCGTACATCATAAAGCCCGTGCCGGGTTTAGTTTTGCAGTCACCCTTTAAGTCACCGCCGGCAAGAGCTTCGGGACCGGTTGCTCCGGCATATTTAGCAACCAAGCCTTCTTTTGCGAGAAGAGCGAAGTTTTCAAGCGCCTGATAGAACGTGCCGTTTGCGCGCATATCCTGCAATTTGCCGTTAGCGTCGATATAAGTTGTTTCGTAACGGGAGTCGGGACCTCTTTCGCCGTAAAGCTCGCCTACGAGTCTGATAATATCGGGAGTTCTGTCGTTGGATGTATCACGGGGGAATATACCCGTCGTCTTTAAATAACCTGTAAGACCTACGTTAGCAGAGTTGGTCTTAACGATACGGAGCATAGCTACCAAATCGTCAACGTCCCAAGCTGCGTTATAGCCGTTGAACACGTCGGAAAGCTTCGTGTAGGCATTTGACGTGCCGTTTTTATATGCAACGTTGATATATGCCTTGTACAGAGCAACAAGCTGCTTGCCCGTAGCCTCGTTGTTTTTAACCAAAGCAGCCGTCATAATGTCAACGATATTGCCGCTATCACCGGTGTAAACTTCACCTGCGATTGCTTTATATGCAATACCGAGTTCGGCACTTTCCGACTTAGCCGCAGCCAAAGCCGCGTCGTAGTCCTTAGTGAGAGTAAACGTGCCTTCGCCGTTTGCGTTGGTCGTTTCAATCTTATACGAACCTGTCGAGCCCATATAGCCTTTAGCTTCAGCAGTTTCCGTGCAAACCGATTTATAAGTGTCGCCGTCTGCACTGAGGTCTTTGTCAAGAAGGTCTACTACCCAGTCCTGACGGATTAAGCAATATCTTTCGATATCGTCGTTGCCGTCGAAGTAAGGTGCAACATACAGCTTCTTACCTTCACCATTCGTCGTATTCATACCGTCCTGCAACAGCGAGAGGTATACTATGGGATTATTTTCGAGGAACGCCTTGAAGTTTGGCATTTTGTCGAGGTAGTCGCCAAGGTTGAGTATATTCGAATTATTATTAGCCGAATCAACAGCCCTATAAATGTCGGTTGTTGCTACGTCAACCGTGGCACCCCACTTGCTGGAGTCTACCAAATCCTTAAGGTTTGCAGAAGTAGATTTACCGCCGTAGCCGTCTACAAACTTAACGCCGAGTCTGTCCTGAATAGCTTTCATCGCAGGTTTAAGTTGATGCGAAGTTATCGTAGAGCCGTCGGGCAACGTAATTGCGCCGGCGAAGTCGCCGTAGAACGCACCCGTAGCAGCGTTATTGTGTCCGATTGCTATGCCGATTTCCGTTCCCTGCTTATAGCTAATATCCGCGGCAGCGGAAGTGTCCGTTTTCTGTTCGTTCTTAAGATAATCCCAATAGCTTGTTGCTGTTATCCAACCGCCGCCGAGAGTTGCAACTCTGGTATTCAAACCATAGTCGTTATTAAGCCTTGCGACGAATTTCGTCGCGTTTGCGCTGGGCTGAGCGTCCCACGCGCCGCCTATTATTACGGGATTATCGGGCTTAGGGTCATCCGGGATATTAGGATTATCCGGGGTATTAGGGTCGTTCGGGGTATTAGGGTCGTTCGGCGTACTTGTATTGCCGCCTTTGATATTGCCTATTTTTATCCAGCCGCTTTCTTCCTTTATATATATATCGTATGTAGCTGTATCAAGGTATAAATCGTTTACCTTGCCTTCACTTTCGGCTGGAGAATTTGCTCCCGTAAGCCAAGTCGCGCCGTCTTTGCCGTCCTTACCGTCCGTTCCGTTAATGCCGTCTTTACCGTCTGCGCCCTTTATGGACAACAGCCAAGCTTCATATGAAAGCGGAGTTTGGTTCAACGCTTCGGCATACGCCACGTAAGAGTTGTATACCTCCACCATTTGCTGGTTGCGCGAGTCGTTGCCGCTTGTGCCGCCCATGCTGCCGTCGCATGCGGTCAAGCCCACTGCGCTCACAGCTATAGACGCCGCCATTGCCAGACATATCGCTGTTTTCTTTATTTGCTTTTTCATTCCAACCTCCCTGAATTTTTTGCATAATAATTAAAATCCCCCGCAGATTTGCATTAAAACAAAGCTGTAGGGGTGAATTTTTAAGTCTTACTCGCCCTTGAAGGGAAGCAGCGAAGCAACGCGCGCACGCTTGATTGCCGTGGAAAGCTCTC
>CAZACR010000004.1:0-27113 GCA_964483715.1 uncultured Clostridia bacterium | reverse complement strand
CCGCCGACCTCATCCTTACCAAGGATGTGCTCTACCGACTGAGCCACAGCAGCATATATCAGTTAAGTAGACGCGTAATTCACGCAACACAACTTACCTTGAATATTATATTTTAATTACTAATAGATGTCAATTCATTTTTATCACAAAATGAAAAAAATCAGGTGCAAAAATGCAAAGTACTGAAATAGAAAAAATTGCCGTAAGAACTTCGGTAATAACAATAATACTCAATTTTCTGCTGACGGTGTTCAAACTGCTTGCGGGTATTTTCGGGCATTCGCTTGCAATGGTTTCCGACGCAATTCATTCCGCGTCGGACGTGTTGTCTACCGTGATTGTAATAATCGGCATAAAAATTTCGGAAAAAGCAGCGGACAAAAGCCACGAATTCGGACACGAACGTTATGAGTGCGTAGCTGCGATTATTCTTGCCGTTTTACTGGGTGCGACGGGAGTTCTGATAGGCTACGGCGGAATAACAAGTATTATCAGCGGCAGTTATAAAACTGCGGCTTCGCCAACGTATCTTGCAATGTCGGCGGCTATTGTTTCGATAGTAGTAAAAGAGGCTATGTTCTGGATTACGCGCTCGGCGGCAATCAAAGTAAATTCGGGTGCGCTAAAGGCGGACGCATGGCATCACCGCTCCGACGCATTGTCGTCCGTAGGCAGTTTAATAGGTATCGTAGGCGCAATGTGCGGCGTGCCTATATTGGATGCGGTAGCCGCTCTTGTCATTTGCTTGCTGATTATTAAAGCGGCGGTAAGTATATTTATCGACGCGGTAAACAAAATGACCGACAAAGCGTGCGACGAAAAGACTGAAAGCGAAATTAAAGCTTTCGTTAGCTCGTGCGAAGGGGTTGCGGCAGTCGACGAACTGATGACCAGACTATTCGGCAACAGAATTTACGTAATTGTGGAAATTGCATGCGACAGCGAGTTGCCGTTATATAAAGCACACGAAATTGCGGAACAGGTGCACGACGGAGTGGAGCAAAATTTCCCGTTGGTCAAACACGTAACGGTACACGTTAATCCGTTTTACGGCAATGAAAAGGATAGCGTCGAAGAAGAAATTTAAAAGAGGCGGCTCATTGAGCCGCCTCTTTATTTATCTGTGTTTTTTGTTTTCTATCGTTTTCAACGTGTCGCCGTTTTTGGTCAACAGTAAAAATTCTTTTGCTTCGATGCTGTAGTAATAATGTTGCCTCAGGGTAGGCATTTGCTTGAAAAACCTTGCTCTTTCGTATTGAAGATTTTCGTCGGTCATTTCGGCAATATCAATCAAAGTGGAGCGGTTTACAACGAAAAGTTTCAATTCTTCGCTTAGTCCGTCGTAAAGCTTATTCAACTGTGCGTTCGTCCATTGCGAATACTGGGGGTAAGAGAGATAGCGGGATACCTGATAAACTTGCCCGAGTACGTTTGTAAGCTCTGCCCAAAGCTGTTCGTCGGTGGGAGCGTTTGCTTCCTGTAAGCGCCTTACTTCTTTGACGATATTGGCAAGTCTGGGTGCGTATTCACAGGAATTTATAGCGTTTTTAACGCATTCGAAAACCGTTTCTTTGGGATATTTCTTTAAGCTGTCGTACCAAAAGTCAAGTAAGAGCGCTGTTTCGTCTTTAGATAAACCGGAGTAAGCGTTATCGTAATTTACTCTTATCAATTCGATTATTTTTATTACGTCGTTTTTAGTCAATTCCATAAATCAGTCCTCGTAGGAATCATAAAGCGATTTTAAAATATCAAAATCGCGTTGCCTTTGCGCTGTTTTAGCCGAAGCTTTAGCATTTTTACTATAAGCAGGTATTTGTTCAACAGTGTAAATTCCGCCGTTTTTCCAAGTGGAGAGCAAGTAGTTCATTGCCGCAACGGGGTTATTTTTACTTGCGGAAAGTTCCGCGGCTTTTAAAATCATTGCTTCGTTAAAGCCCCAGTCGCGCCAACGCGTGAGCGCCTGCCTGTCGTAGGGGATAATTTTTCTTGTAAGTCCGCACGCCGCCAGAACGGTTTTGATAAATTTATCGTCTTCGGCAAGCTGAACGAGCAATCCGTTTACGCTGTCATCGTCTACAAACGCCTGTTTGTACAGATTGCAAACGAAGTCGTTCATGCCGTCAAACGTATTTTTGCCGCTTAAAAAGCAATAGTTTGCAATTTTCTGAAGAGCGTCATTGCCGAAACCGTAACCGCTCCACGTGCTTACGTAGTTTTCCACGTAAGGAGTGGGGTCGGAGATATATACGCCCAAAGCTTTTGCGACGGAAACCGTTGTTTCGTATAAACTGTCTTTTGTCTTGCGGTAATCGGCAATTTCCTTAGCGTCGAATTTCTTGTTTTTATACAGTTCCTGAATTGCAAGGTCGAGCTTCTCCATAGACTTGTATTTAAAACATTTTGCGGCGGAAATAATCGCGTCGTCGTCAAATCCGAGCGCAGCCCATTTATTGTAAAGTTCGCCGTCTTCGGCGGCGGGGGAACGCTTAATTCCGCAAGCCGAAAATATTTTGATTAGAGAAGCGGTCGAAGCGGTATAAGACGAAAGTTTTTCCTCTACGCGTTTTGCGCTTGTAGCGTCGTCGCTTGCGAAACTTTTTAAAACCTTTTTTATGTAAGCCGCGCCGATAGTATTGCCTTTAAGATTTATGCAGTACGTTACAACCATTAAAAGAGCGTTGCGCTCGAAGCCGTATTCTTCGAGGAATATCAGGTATTCCCTGAATTCATCCTGCGAAACCATTCGCCCGTCGCCGAAGGCGGACTGAATTTCTTCGTACAGACCTTCGTATTTTTCGGGGTGAAGAACCTTCGGTTTGCCGTAGTAGTTGTCGCAATCGAGAATTTTTACTTCGAAGGGGGATACGGAAGTTATTGCAATAAGTTCCATACTCTCTAAATATTCGAAATATTCCTGTGCTTCATCTTCTGTAATTTTCAATTTTGCCGCAAGGTCGGCAAGAGTATATGCAGACTGACCGTTCTGGTACAGAAAGAGCGCGTACAGGTACACCTTAACAGCAAAGGCGTCGAGTTCGGGGAGATATTTAAGTATAAATTTGTTTTCTATGTCGGTAACGGATTTTTTTGTTAATTCTTCCGATACAGAAATGAAAGCCATAGCTTAAAACCTCCGCTTAATGCTTGATTTATCTTGCAAAAAGGACTATAATAGCATTTAGAATGATAAATAGCGCCATTTTTCTGCCGATGTATTTATCATTATAAACAAAGGGATAAAAAAAAGCAAACTTTTTGCCCGCATTTGTTTTCAGCATAGCAGTTTAAAATTATGAGGATTCTTCACACTTCCGATTGGCATATCGGCAAAAAACTGATAAGAAGGGACAGGAGCGACGAGTTTCGCGCCGTTCTTGGTGAAATTGCGGATATTTGTGTGCGTGAAAATGTTGAATTGTGCCTTGTTGCGGGTGACGTTTTCGATACGTACACGCCGTCGGCGGAAGCTGAGCAGATATTTTTCGAAGCGTTAACGCGTATTGCCAAAACTTGCGCGGTGCTGATTATTAGCGGAAATCACGACGACTACGTGCGTTTGACCGCAAGCGCATTACTTGCGGAAGAACATAACGTTTATATCGTAGGCAATAATCTGCGCACAATCAAGTGTAGAACTTCTGGCGATTGCTATCCCGTGGAATCGGACAAAGGCTACGTTGTCTTTTGCAATAATAAAGGTGAGAAAGTATATATAAATACACTGCCTTATCCCAATGAAGCGCGCTTTAAAGAGGGCAGAACGGAAGAAAGCTTCGAAGACAAAATGAACCGCTGGCTAAGCTATGGAGAGCGCGGTAAGACGGAAGGCATGCCTTCCATACTGTTATCGCACATCTTTGTATGCGGCGGCAGCGCAAGCGAGAGCGAAAGACAAATCGATTTGGGCGGCGCTAGGCTAGTGCCTGCGGAAACGCTTCCGAGTAGCGATTATATTGCTTTGGGGCATTTACACAAAAGACAAAAGATAGGTAACGCTTATTACAGCGGTGCAATAATGCGCTTTTCTTTCGACGACAGCAACGCTGTGAAATCCGTAAACGTTTTCGACATAGACAAGGACGGCGTGAGCAACTTCCGCCAGATTGAGCTGACATCAATCAAAAATCTGTTAAGATTACAGGCTCTGAACGCGGAAAGCGGCATAGAGCTTTTGAAAAACAACGCCGACGCTTACGTGGAATTGACGCTGCATTTGAGCGAACCGCTAACGAGAGAAGAAGTTTCTGCTTTGAGCAGACAGGAAAATCTTGTTTCGCTAAAGACCGAAGTCGAAAGCGCCCATATTGAAGAAGACGTTCAGACGAGAAAGGACAAGTCTGCATTGGAGTTGTTTTCGGGATATTATTATTCCCGTTTCCAAACTCAGCCGTCCGACGAGCTAAAAGCGCTTTTCCTTGAAATGACGGAGGAGCAATGAAACCTTCGAAACTTATTTTTAACGGTATTAACAGCTTCTCCGAACGGACGGAAATAGATTTTGACAAGCTCACCGCAAACGGGTTATTCGGTATTTTCGGGGAAACGGGAAGCGGTAAAAGCACGATTTTAGACTGTATCAATTTTGCCTTATACGGTAACGTTGACAGAAGTAAAAAGAAAACGGATATAATAAATTACAACTGCGAGCAGGCGGAAGTTGAGTTTGAATTCACTTTACTTTCGGAAGGAGTGCGGAAGCGCTATCGGGTGGAGCGCTCGATAAAGAAGAAAAACGGTCTCGGCAAGGCTATGCTGTTCGTTGACGACGGCGTAAAGTCTAAGTGTATTGCGGACAACACCACGTCCGTAAACGAGACGATCGAAAATCTGCTCGGTTTGAATGCGGAAGATTTCAGAAAGTGTATCGCGTTGCCGCAGGGCGAATTTGCGCAGTTCGTTAAATGTGCGCCTGCGGAGCGTTTTAAAATTATAGAAAGACTGTTTTCGCTCGGTCGTTACGGCGAGGGCTTAAAAGAGCGGATAGCAAAACGCGAGAGCGAAGTCGAGGCGGAATATCTGACGGCTTTCGGCGAACTATCCGCATATGCGGACGTTACAAGTCAAGCCGTGGAAGAAAGTAAGTTACGGTACGAAAGTTATTCAAGCGCCTTGTCCGAATTGGAAAAGCAAGGCGGAGATATCAAAAGTACCGCGGAAAAGCTCAATTCCGTATATAAAAGCAGGACGGAACTTGACAGCGCTAAAAAAGAGCTTTCGGTTTGGCTTCTTCAGACGGAAGCTATGGAAAATCTGCGTAATGTTTTAAAAAGCGTTCCGCAGTGCAGGCGCGTTACGGAAGTCAATGCCGAGCTATGCGGAAAGCTCGGTGAATTAGTGACCGAACGTATGCAAGCTGAAACTTGTAAAAACGAGTTAAACGCTTGCTCCTCACAGTTAGATAAATTAACGACGGAGTTTACTGCCGCCGATTACGACGAAGAGATTGCTAAATTAAAAGGCAGACTTGCGGCATTCGAAGCGGCTTCGGCGGATATAACCGAGCTTGCGGAAGCAGATAAAAACCTGCGTGTTTTGAGAAGCAAATTCAGAACGGCGGTGCTAAACGGAGATAAACTCCGCGACGAAGAATACGCTGCTTTCAAAGTTGCGGAGCAGACGAAAAAACGCCTTGACGAATGTGCTACGCAAGATTTAAGCGATATACTCGAAGTTAAACTCAAGCCTGCTATACTGCGAGGAGAGTATACCGACCAGCTCGTTTACTTCGGCGATTTCCGCGAGAGCATAAAAGGCTACGACAACAACAGCCAATTATATAAATTTCTGCGCGAAGAATTGACCGACCGAATAAAATTTTACGAGCGGAAAATTCTTGCGCTACAGTCGGAAAAAGTAAATGTAGACGAAATTATAAAATCGTTCAAGGAGCAGTCCGATCAACGCGAAAAATTGCTTAAAGAATACGATTTAAAGCGTGAAAAGCTTGCCGAGTGCAGACAGAAAAGCGCGGTGTGTGATAACGAAATTGCCGTATTAAAGCGCGAGGGCGAGGAGCAGAAGCAGCGCTTTATCAAGATTAAAGCAAAGCTTGACGGGCTCTTCGGAGAAAGTGATGAAGGATATGCCGTCGTTGCTCAAAAGCTTAAAGCAAATTGCGATAGTTTGGTTAAATCGCGGAACAAAGCGGTTGAAGCTATAGAAGAAAATAAAAAACGGCTTGAAGAGTTGAAAATTGCGACGGGGAAATGCGCAGTTAAGGCTGCAAGCCTGGAAAGCGACATAAAATCGCTTGAAGCAAAGTTTAAAGAAGCGTTGACGGAAAGCGGATATACTTCCGTAGAAGAATGCGAAAGCATTTTAAAAACCTTGCACACCCACAAGGATGCGGAAGGCGAACTTGCGGCTTACGACGAAAAATTAGTTGCTCTTAAATCGAGCATTGCCTCTTTGAGTGCTGTTGACGGTATAAACGATATAAATTTGCCGCAAGTAGAGGAAGCGAGCAAGAAACTTCGCGATTGGGAAACGGCGATAAAGGAAAAGCACGCAGAGGTGCGTGTTGCCGAAAATAATTTTAAGCAACTGCAAGAAAAATTAGATAAAAAAACGGTCAACGAAGCGGCGCTTAAAAGTATCGAAAGTCGGCGTAATCTTATATATCAATTAAAAGAACTGACACGCGGAAACAGGTTTTTGGAATATATTGCGGGTGAATACCTGTCGGATATTTCGAAAGCGGCTTCCGTAACGCTGCTCAAGCTTACAAGCGGAAGATACTTTTTGGCATACGACGATAATTTTTACGTCGGAGATAATTACAACGAGGGCAATAAAAGAGGGGTAAATACTCTTTCGGGCGGGGAAATTTTTCTTGTTTCTCTCTCGCTTGCATTGGCGCTTTCCTCGGCTATTTGTCGCGGCTCGTTGAAATGCATCGAATTCTTCTTTTTAGACGAGGGCTTCGGTACGTTGGATGAAAGTCTTGTCGATACGGTAATGGATTCGCTTGAAAAACTCAGAAGTGCGGATTTTACGATAGGTATCATAAGCCACGTGGAAGAATTGAAACACAGGATAGAGAGCAAAATAATTGTTAATAAGGCTACGGAAACGCGCGGTTCGTCCGTAAACGTTTGCGTATAAGGAGTACGGTTTTGTCTAAAATTTTAACACCGGTTTCGCTTTGGCGGGATTTTGACGCGTCGCTGGACGTTATGCCTGTTTCGTTGGGTGAAAAGGTTGAAAACGGAATCAAGTACGAATATCTGAATTTTTCTGGCAGAGATACCGGTATGGGCAGAGTAACTGTCTACGGGGTGCTCGCTTCGTCTGAAAAGTGTCCTGCAAACACGGGCGTAGTGGTGTTTTTCGATATAAATGAAGGCATTGACGAAAGTATGCTCGCCTTTTTCGTAAGACACGGTTACTCGGCTTTAGGAGTTGACTATTCGGGTAGACGCGACGGCGTTGAAAGATATACGAGGTATCCCCAGAACGTAGCCTACGCAAATATAAGTACTTGCGGAAGATTTAAAGACTATGTTGACGAAAACGCTTTTAAAACGTCTTGGTACGAGTGGGTCAGCGTGGGAATTTACGCGCGTAAATTTTTAATTGAAAGACTTAATACATTAAATATCGGTGCAATAGGCATACGCGGCGGCGGCGAAATCGTGTGGAAGCTTGCCTGTGCGACACAGTTTTCGTGTGCGGTTACGGTCGCTGCGTGCGGTTGGAAAGCTTATCAGGGCTGTTCAAAATTTCTCGGTGAAGAGCCCGAGTTTGACGACGAACGTTACAGATTTGTTGCGGGAATTGATTCCCAGGCGTACGCTCCGCACATTAAGTGTCCTATGCTTATGCTTTGCACGACTGACGATCCCAGTTTCGATTATGACAGAGCGTACGACACGTATTCTCGCATTAACCCGAAATATGCACGTGCAAGCGTTATTACGTATTCTATCAGAAGCGGTGCGAGAATAGACAGTTATTCGACTCACGATATGTTTCTCTTTCTCGATTCGTACGTGAAAGAGAGGCACGTGTTTATGCCTAAGCCCGCGGATATTGATATTTACGTCGATGAAAGAAACAATCTCGTCGCACGCGTGACTTACGACCATATGGGCATAATAGAAAGCAGCGGCGTATATTTTGCTGAAGACAGCTTTAATTCAGCAGACCGGGATTGGACGCAGGCAACGTTTAAACAGTCTATAAGCGAACATGAAAGCGAATATTTACTTAACATTTATGAAAAGACGGGTATGATATTCGTACTTTGCTACGTCGTTTATTCCAACGGTTTTACCGTGTGGTCCAGACTTGCCGTTAAAAAACTTTCGGGCAAGTTCCGCAACAGCCGTGCAAAGTGTAAAATTATGTACGCAAATCAATTCGGTTACGATTGCTTTACGATAGCTAACGGCGATAAGTACGCTATCGGAGGCGTGTTCCTCGAAGACGACTTCTTTATGCCCAAAATGATAGTGGCTAACGGGCTTAAAGGCATATATTCCGAATGCGGACTGACTACGAACAGGTTGATATGTCCGCAGTATGCGCCCGATAAGGACAGTATTTTAAAATTCGACGTTTGCCCCGAACAAGATATGACCATCAAGCTGGTCCTTAAAAATGTAGTAAACGGCGAAAAGTACGTATTAAAGATATTCGCACTCGGCGGCGTCTGGCAGAGCATTATACAAAAGGCAAAGGCTTTTAAAAATAAGGAAGGAATTTCGTTGAATAACTTTACCGAATGCGTATCGCTTACCATTACAGGTGACGGTAAATATGCGGTAAATAATTTAATTTGGTTGTAATCTATGGTGGAATTGCCTATCAGTATAGAAAAAAAACCTGAACGTAAACAGGATTTGCTTTCTACTGTCGCAGTCATTATTCTCGCGGTAGTTTTCATATTCGTTTTATCTTTCAGGATACTTTATACAAGAATTTACGTGGTCGGTTCGTCTATGCAGAGTACTCTTACGGGCGCTCTGTCGCCTAACAGTTCCGGCGGCGACTACGTTTATATCTGCAAGTATATCCAGCCACGGCGCGGCGATATCGTTGTGATTGACGTCGGCAACAGAAGCTTGATAAAAAGGGTGATAGCCGTCGGCGGCGATAAAATCAAACTGGAAAAAGGCGTGTTGTATTTGAACGACGAAATAAAAGAAGAACCTTACGTCAGCCCCGATAGAAATTTAGACCCTGTAAAGAATACTTTTGAAGAGTTAACGGTTGACGAAGGCTACGTCTTCTGTATGGGCGATAACCGCGATAACAGCGAGGACAGCAGGGGTATATACGGCTGTATGCCCGTTGAAAATATCCTCGGAGTTGTTACGGGCTGGTCAATGCAGTTCAAGGACGCAGTTACCGACTGGAACACTTTTTTTGAATTTACTTTAAACGGAGAATAATTATGCGTGCAGTTGTTACGGTAATCGGCAAAGACAAAACGGGTATTATATCGAAAGTGAGTACTTTCC
The DNA here is from genome assembly GCA_964483715.1 of uncultured Clostridia bacterium. GTDB lineage: Bacteria > Bacillota > Clostridia > Christensenellales > Borkfalkiaceae > Coproplasma. Next base: position 17,646 of record CAZACR010000004.1, on the reverse strand, counting down.
TTGCTGAAAGGGGAGTTAATATTCTCGATATAAGTCAGACCATATTGCAAGACTATTTTGCTATGATAATGCTTGTCGATTTAACCAAATCAAACGCGAAACTCGCTTCTCTCGCCGAGGAGTGCGCCGCTTTGGGCGAAAAAATAGGTATGTCTATACATCTTCAGCACGAAGATATTTTTAACGCTATGCACAGCGTATAAGGTGAAAGATGTTTAACTATAACGAAGTACTTGAAACTATAAATATGGTGGAGAGAGAACACCTTGATATAAGAACTGTAACTATGGGGTTGTCGCTTTTATCCTGTATAAGAGCAACTGCTAAGGAAACTGCAAAATGCGTTTACGACCTTGTTTGCAATAAAGCACAAAACATAGTTAAAGTTGCGGACGAGCTCTCCAAGGAATACGGTATTCCAATCGTAAATAAGAGGGTTTCGGTTACGCCCGTCAGCCTTATTTGCGCGGCGTTTCCCGAACAAGCTCCGTTAATCGGCAAGTCGCTTGACGACGCGGCAAAAACCGTCGGTATAGATTTCCTAGGCGGTTATTCGGCGCTCGTACATAAAGGTACGGCGGATTACGAAAAGAAGTTTATTGAAAGCATTCCGCAAGTTTTGGCTACTACCGAAAAACTTTGTTCTTCCGTAAACATCGGTTCTTCCAAGTCGGGTATAAATATGGACGCGGTTGCTCTGATGGGCAAAATCGTGAAGGAAACCGCAAATATTACGGCTGACAGGGACGGCTTCGGCTGCGCAAAGCTCGTAGTGTTCTGTAACGCCGTGGAAGATAATCCGTTTATGGCGGGCGCATTCCACGGAATAGGCGAAAGCGATACCGTAATAAACGTCGGGGTTTCAGGTCCGGGTGTTGTTCAGCACGCGATAGAGGCGATACCGGAAGCTAACCTTACAGACCTTTCTGAAATGATTAAAAGGACTGCGTTCAAGATAACGCGCGCAGGTCAGCTTATTGCAAAAGAAGCAGCTGCAAGGCTTAACGCAAGTTTCGGCATAGTTGATTTATCGCTCGCTCCGACGCCCGCAAGAGGCGACTCCGTAGCGCAGATTTTGGAAGAAATGGGGCTTGAAAGCGTGGGTACTCACGGGACTACGGCGTGTCTTGCTATGCTCAATGACGCCGTAAAAAAAGGCGGCGTAATGGCAAGCTCACGCGTGGGCGGTCTTTCCGGGGCGTTTATTCCCGTATCCGAAGATATCGGTATGATAGAAGCGGCGGAAAAGGGCAATATAAATATAGATAAATTAGAAGCGATGACCGCAGTCTGCTCGGTGGGGCTTGATATGATAGCCGTTCCCGGCGATACTTCGGAAGCAACTATAAGTGCAATTATTGCGGATGAAGCGGCTATCGGTATGATAAACAATAAAACGACGGCGGTAAGAGTTATTCCCGTTCCCAATAAAGGTGTCGGCGAACAGGTCAATTTCGGCGGATTGCTGGGAAGAGCGCCTATTATGGCGGTTCACAACCAGTCGAGTAACAAATTTATTGCGCGCGGAGGGTTGATTCCCGCGCCTATACATTCAAATAAGAATTAAAGGTGGTCAATATGCAGAGAAGCGAAGTCAAAGAACAATATAAGTGGAAAGTCGAAGACATTTTCGAGACCGGTGAAGCGTGGGATCGCGCTTTCGAAAAAGCGGGTAAAGCTCTTGATTTTTCTAAATTCGAGGGAAAGCTCGGCGATAAGCAAACGCTTTTGAAATTCTTACGCGCAAACGACGAGTATATGATTGAACTCGAAAAGCTTTACGTTTATGCAAGCTTAAAGCGCGACGAAGATACGAGGGATTCAAAGAATAACTCGCGTTACGGAAAGGTAAGTATGCTTTACTCCGATTATTGTGCGAAAGTTGCATTCTACGAACCCGAAATGGCGGCACTCGGCGAAAAATACCTGAATAGTTTACTGTCGGATAAGGAATTCGAGCCTTACGACTACCAGATAAAAAGTCTTATTAAAAATCTGGCTCACGTGCCTTCCGCCGCTGAACAGAAGCTTATAGCGCTTGCGGGAGAAACCCTTAATTCGTTCCACGACATTTTCGCTATGATAGACAATGCGGATTTACCTTTGCCCGAAATCGAGTTGGACGGCGAAAAGCGTAAAATTACGCACGGGCTTTACGGCTTGATTCTGCATTCGTCAGACAGAGAAAAGAGGAAAGAAGTTTACGGAAAATATTATGCGGCGTATATCGGTTTGTTGAATACGATTACCGCAAACTATTACGGCAACGTAAAAAAGGACGTGTTTTTAAGCAAAGCTTATAAATTCGATTCCTGCCTTGATAAGGCTCTTTTCTATGAAGACGTAGATAAAAAGGTTTACGACAACCTTTTGGAGAGCGTTTCGGCAAATTGCAAGACGATGCACAGATATATCGCCGACAGAAAAAAGATACTCGGCTATGATAAACTGTACTTCTACGATGTGTACGCTCCGCTTGTATCCGACGTCGATTTTAAAATGGGTTACGACGAGGCTTACGAATATGTTGTAAACGGTCTTGCCGCTTTGGGTAAAGATTATCAGGCGCTTTTAAGGCGCGGACACGACGAAAGATGGATAGATGTTGAGGAAACCGAAGGCAAGCGTAGCGGTGCGTATTCTTCGGGCGCTTACGGAGTTCATCCTTACGTTCTTTTAAATTATCAGCCCACGCTCAGCGACGTGTTTACGATTGCGCACGAAATGGGGCATTCGCTTCATACGTATTTCTCGCAGAAAAACCAGCCGTACGCTAAGAGCGATTACAGAATTTTCGTTGCGGAAGTTGCAAGTACGGTAAACGAGGTGTTGTTGCTCAAGCATATGCTTAAGCAAGCAAAAGACGCGAATTTAAAGAAATATCTTCTCAATTACTATCTCGATTCGATCAGAGCGACGCTCCACAGACAGACTATGTTTGCAGAATTCGAATTTAGAGCACACGAGAAGGTTGAAAACGGAGAACCGCTTACAAGAGAAAATCTGTGTGAAACGTACGCAGAGATAGGCAAGAAGTATTACGGTGACGCAATAGAGCACGATTACGAAATTTCTACCGAATGGTGCAGAATACCTCATTTCTATACTTCGTTCTACGTTTACAAGTATTCGACGGGAATAATAACCGCAATGAATATAGCAAACAGAATTTTGACCGAAGGTGAAAAGGCGGTACAGGATTACTTCAAGTTCTTATCTGGCGGTTCGTCAACCGACCCCGTATCACTGTTGAAGCTTGCGGGTGTTGACCTTACGAGTAAGAAACCTTACGAGTTTGCAATGAAAGAATTTGAACAAACGCTTAACGAATTTGAAAAAATGATGGATTTATAATGTACTATGTCAGACATAAATAACACAATTCCCAACAATTTAGAAGCGGAACAGGCTCTTTTGGGCTGTATGCTGATTGATAATGAGATTTTGCCTGACGTTTTGGAAAAGCTGAACGAAGAGGATTTTTATCAGGAATCTCACCGCTTTATATTATCCGCAATGAAGCTTGTTTTTGCGGAGCACAAACCTTTGGATTTGGTTACGCTTACGGATAAACTAGAAAAAGAAGGTAATCTTGCAAAAACAGGCGGACTTACGTACCTTACCAATTTAACGCAGGTTACGCCTTCTTCGGCAAATTATAATCACTATTTCGAGATAGTCCGCCGCGATTCCGTAAACAGAAAGCTTATCCGCGCCGCGCAGGAAATTATTCAGTATTCGCGTTCGAGTGACGATAACGTTAAAAGCGTGCAGTACGCCGAAGAACTTGTTTACTCGATTTCACGTACTAACGACACTTCGTCTATGAAAGATATACGTGAAAGCGACGGCGTTGACGCTGTTATAGATAAATTCCAGAAGCTCGACAAGGATAAAGATTTATACCGCGGCGTTCAAACGGGATTTATCAAACTTGATAAGCTTACTAACGGTTTGCAAAAATCCGACTTGATTGTCATTGCGGCTCGCCCCGGCATGGGTAAGACGTCGCTTGCAATGAACATAGTGGAGAGCGCTGCGCTTAACAGCAATAAAGTTTGTGCCGTTTTTTCGCTCGAAATGCCTGAAACGCAGATAATTCAAAGGTTATTGTGCGGTTTTGCGAAGGTTTCAATGGCGAGCGCGCTAGCCGGCGGCGGAAAACTTACGCCAAACGACTGGAAAAAGTTGACGAAAGCCGCAGAGCAGCTCAGAAAAAGCAGAATTTACATAGACGACTCTTCAAGAGTAACTCCTGCCGAGATATTATCCAAATGCCGCAGAATCAAGTCCAAAAACAACGGTGAACTCGACCTTGTTATGATCGACTATATTCAGCTTATGTCAAGCGGTAAAAAGGGCGGTGAGCAAAACCGTACGCAGGAAGTAGCGGATATAACCCGTGAACTTAAAATAATGGCGAAAGAGCTCAATGTTCCCGTAATCGCACTTTCGCAGTTAAGACGTATGCAGACGAAGGAACCTCAACTTTCCGACTTGCGTGAATCGGGTGCGATAGAGCAGGACGCCGATATCGTAATGTTTATCAACCGCCCCGACGTTGGCGTAAGCGATGAGGAACAGAAAAAGAACAATATTGTCAAAGGTATGGCCGATCTTATTATTGCAAAGCACAGAAACGGCGGACTTGACAGGATTAAACTGCGCTTTAAGGGCGAAATTACAAAGTTTGTCAATCCCGAACCTAACGACAGTGCCTTTGAGCCTCAGTACAATAATGCGGAAGGCGTTGAAATGCCGCCTTTGCCGCAGGAAGCTCCTCCCGAAGAGGAAACGGACGGATCGGCTGTTTATTCGGACGACGAAATGCCGCCGTTTTAATCACGATATATAATAACGGTTATGAAAACACAAATTTTACCGATAGACGGGCAATCCTTATCGTTTGCGGCTGAAATCATAAATAGCGGTGGCGCGGTGGCGTTTCCTACGGAAACGGTATACGGTCTGGGCGCTAACGCATTCGACGATAATGCGGTTAAAAGTATTTTTGAAATTAAGGGCAGACCAAACGATAATCCGCTGATAGTTCACGTTCATAAAGATTATGATTTATCCTCGCTCGTATCTTTTGTGCCCGATCACGCAAAAAAGTTAGCCGAAGCGTTTTTACCCGGTCCGTTGACTATGGTGTATAAAAGCAAGGGTACCGTAAGCTCTGCAGTTTCTTGCGGATTAGACACGCTTGCCGTGCGTATTCCTTCGCATGAAGGGGCGCAGCGCTTTCTGAAAAATATCAATCTTCCCATAGCCGCGCCGAGCGCAAACATATCCAAACACGTGAGTCCCGTCACGGCGGAGCACGTATACGATGACTTGTGCGGCAAAATCCAATTGATTTTGGACGGCGGAAAGTGCCAGGGCGGTATCGAGAGCACGGTTTTGGATTGTACGGGCGAAGTTCCTTGCGTATTGCGCAGCGGACTTATAACAAGGGAAATGATTGCCGAGGTTGCTGGAGATTGCAACGAATACGTGATGAAAGAAGGCGAACGCGTACTTTCGCCTGGATTGAAATACAAGCATTATTCGCCTAAATGCAAAACCGTTTTATTCGAGTATTCGGACAGAAAAGCGGCTTACGAATATTATTTGAAATGTAATAACGACGGAATAAAGGCATATTTAATGTGCGACAGCGGCGTCGCCGAGGAGTTTAAACCCGGAAATTTGCTTGATTTAGGCGCAACCGAAGAGGAAATTGCCGCAAATTTATACGGCAAATTGCGTGAAGGCGAAAGCATCGCCGAGATTATTATAGCGGTTTCTCCCGAAAAGCAGGACGGTATAATGGTCGGCGTAATGAATAGAATGAGAAAGGCATGCGGTTAAAATTATGAAAAGAAAAAGGATAACATTTGTTTGTACGGGTAATACTTGCAGAAGCCCTATGGCGGAAGCGCTTTTACGTGCGGAAATCAAACGCAGAAAAATCAAATGGTGGGACGTTGCGTCCTGCGGTATTCACGCGGAAGTCGGCGGCGATATCAGTGTTAACAGTAAAGCGGCGCTCGACGAAATTAACGTTGAATTGAAGGGCTTCAAGCCGCGTCAGCTCACTCAAAAGCAAATCGAAAACAGCACGTTGGTTGTTACAATGACCGAAAGCCAAAGACTGATTTTGGAAGCCTGCGGAAATATAAGAAGCGTAAAAGAGATATGTGGATTCGATATTCCCGACCCGTACGGTTGCGGAATAGAAGTATACAGAATGACGCGCGACGCGCTCATTTCGGTTTGCAACACGATTGTCGATAATTATATTTTGAAATTCGAGGAGGATTAATTATGAAAATTGCCTTAGCATGCGATCACGGTGGACTTAATCTCAAAAACGCAGTAATAGAATACCTTAAAACTAACGGCTATGAATACGAGGATTTCGGCACGGACAGCACTGCGAGCTGCGATTATCCCGATTTTGCTTTGCCTGCCGCCGAAGCTGTTGCAAGCGGAAAGTGCGATAAAGGTATACTTATTTGTTCCACAGGCATAGGCGTTTCAATGGTTGCTAACAAAGTTCCCGGAGTAAGATGCGCTCATTGCCACGACGTTTATTGCGCAAAATTTACGCGTTTACACAACGATGCAAACGTACTTGCGATGGGCGAAAAGGTAGTCGGCACAGGCTATGCTTTGCAGATTGCCGAAACTTTCCTCACAACTCAATTTGAAGGCGGAAGACATCAGAGGCGCGTTGATAAAATTACCGATATCGAAAAAAAATACTGCAAGTAATATGTTGATTGACGTTCACGTTCACTCACGCTTTTCGTTTGACAGCGATGAAAAAATCGAAAATTATCTTGTTAAGGCTCGTCAGCAGAGTGTTCCGGTATTAGGTTTTTCCGAACATTACGATTACGACGCGTTCCTCGACAGCGCCGATATAGGATTGACCGATATTCCCGAGTATCTTTCTTTTATCAAAGCAACTAAAAGTAAGAATTATTTGCCCGAAATTTTGTGCGGTATCGAGTTCGGTTACAGTAAAGCGGCAGAGCAAAAGTATAAGGAACTTTCAGATAGCTACGATTTTGATTATATAATAAACAGCGTGCACACTTTGCCAGAGCGCGGAGACAGCTATTATCCAAATTTTTTTGTCGGCAAAACGACAAAAGAGGCTTATTCCGATTATTTTAAAGCCGTTTTACAAAGCGTAAAAGCTTCGTTCGATTATCAGATAATAGGGCATATCGGTTATGTTTCACGATATTGCAAAGCTGTAGACCGTAAAATTAAGTATTGCGATTACGCAGAAATTATCGACGAAATTCTGAAAGAAATAATAGACAGGGATAAGTGTCTGGAAATCAACACGTCGTCCGGTGTATCGGGAAGCGATTTTCTGCCGGACAAAGATATTATCGAGCGATATATTCAATTGGGCGGTAAAAAGCTTTCTTTCGGCAGCGACGCACACAAAGCGCCTGATTATCAACGCAAAAGCGATTTGTTATTGAATTATCTTAAATCAATAGGCGTAGATGAAATGTTCTACTATAAAGCACGAAAAGCTATCGCTTATAGAATTTAAAGATAAGCGGCGGAAATTTATCATTTCTGCCGTTTTTTATTACAAAATCGCTTTACTTCTCTACTGTGGTAAAGTATAATGATATTATAAAGACTAAAGGATACGCGAAATGAAAGAAATAGATAACCGTTTGCAGGAATTATACGAACTGTTTACAAAATTACAAACTACGGAAGACTGTAAAGCGTTGTTAGATGATTTGTGCACGTTTAAAGAAGTGGAGCAAATGGCTCAACGCGCATATGCCGCCAAGCTGTTTTTGGAGGGAAAAACGTATACGGAAATTATTGCTGAAACCGAGATTTCCAGTACGACGCTTTCGCGCGTGTCGAAGTCGATAGCGCACGGCAGCGGCGGATACCGTAAGTTTATTTCATTTAACGAGGCAACCGGCAATGAATAATTTTAAGCGCGAAGAAAGCATAACGGGCGAGCTTATATCGCTTTACGAAAACAGAGGATATACACGATATAAACCGGGCTGTTTCGAAGAATATTCTCTGTATCAGGAGAACAAAGATTTTCTTATCGGTAAAAACGTAATAACGTTTTCAAGTCTTGGCGGTAAACTTATGGCTATGCGCCCCGACGTTACTCTTTCGCTTATCCGTCATACAGAAGCGCCTTCGCATTCGGCAGAAAAGTATTTTTATAACGAAAAAGTTTACAGGCAAGCTGCGGGAAGTAACGAATTCAAGGAAATAAACCAGACGGGCGTTGAGATAATAGGCGCAATCGATAAGGTATGCGAGGTGGAGCTGACGACGTTGATATGCGATACGTTGTCGGCAATATCAGAAAGTTATATTCTCGATATTTCGCATATGGGATTTACGGAAGGACTGCTATCGGCTTTTGGAGGTTGCGAACAAGAGCTTTCGGATTATTTGAAGCGTAAAGATTTGCACGATTTTTACGCTCTTGCAAAACGCGAAGGTTTTGCCGACAATCTGATAAAAGCTTTCGAAGTTGCGGTGCAAATAAACGGAAAAGTCGAAAACGCCTTACAAATGGCAAAAAGTATTATTCTGAATGAAAGCATGCAAACCGCCGTAGAAGAACTGACAAGTATTTGCGAAACACTGAAAAGACTGGGTTACGGCGATAAAATTAACGTTAATTTTTCAATCGCCAACAATGCGGATTACTACAACGGCATAATTTTCAACGGCTACATCGACGGAGTACCGCACCGCGTTCTTTCGGGAGGCAGATATGATAAACTGCTTGAAAAATTCGGGAAGAAAAGCGGAGCTATCGGTTTTGCGCTCTATCTCGGCGAAATCGAAAGGTATTTCAAAAGCAGGCAAAGCTCGGTTGATTTTCTTGTAATCTATAGCGAAGCTACGCAGGATATGGCGCTTGACAAGGCGTTCGGTATAATTAAAGACGGCAAAACCGTCAGATTGGCGAGAGCAATTCCATCAAATTTAAACTATAAGCAAGTTATTGATTTATCGCTCGGGGAGGCAGCAAAGTGATTAACGTAGCGTTGCCTAAGGGCAGATTAGGCGAAAAGGTTTACAGCCTTTTATCTTCTGTAGGCTATAAGTGTGATGATTACAACCCGAAAAGCAGAAAACTTATTTTCAGAGATGCGGCAAGCGACGTTAGCTATTTTTGGGTAAAACCTTCAGACGTTGCGGTTTACGTGGAACTCGGTGCTGCGGACGTTGGGGTTGTAGGTAAAGATATTTTAGACGAATATAACCCTGAAGTTTATGAGTTGGCTGACTTGCGGTTGGGTAAATGCCGAATGTGCGTTGCTGCAAAAAGCGATTGGCAGGATGATCCGACAGTGCCGCTTCGGGTAGCAACCAAATTCGTGCACACCGCCGAAAAGTATTATGCGGAAATCGGCAGAGATATAGAAATTATAAAGCTCAACGGGTCGATAGAGCTTGCGCCCGTACTCGGAATTTCCGACGTTATAGTCGATATAGTTGAAACGGGCACAACCCTTAAAGAGAACGATTTGCGGATTTTTAAGGAGATTTCCGCTATCAGTGCAAGGCTGATCGCAAACAAATCATCGTATAAATTCAGGAACGAACAGATCGGTAAAATGGCGGACAGGCTTAAAGGAGTTATAGAAAATGATTAAAATAATTCAATACAGTGGGCAGACTGCGGAAGAATTATTCGGAAAGCGTGAAGAACTGACCTCGAACGTGGAGCAAATTGTAAAGGATATAATTGCCGACGTGCGTAAAAACGGCGACGCCGCTTTGCGTAAATACTCTTCAAAATTCGACGGCTTTAACGGGGAAAATTTCGAAGTTACTGCCGATGAATTTGATAGAGCAGCGAGCGAATTGCCTCCCGAATATGTAAAAATGCTTAAAAATTCCATGGAAAATATTAAACTTTTCCATGAAAAACAACGCAGAGAAGGTTTTGAGATAGACTACGGCGACAGAATTGTCGGGCAAAAGGTAACTCCTGTGGAAAGCGCGGGATTGTATGTGCCGGGCGGTACTGCGGCTTATCCTTCGACAGTTTTGATGAACGCAATTCCCGCAAAAATTGCAGGCGTGAGAAATGTTATTATGGTAACGCCCGTTAAGGCGGACGGCAAAGTCAAACCCGAAATACTTGTCGCGGCAAAAATGTGCGGAGTAGACAGAGTGTTTAAACTCGGCGGTGCGCAGGCGATTGCCGCTTTAGCATACGGTACGGAAAGCATTCCCAAAGTTGATAAAATAACAGGTCCGGGGCGCGACTTTGTCGCAACCGCAAAAAAATTGGTTAGCGGAGTTGCATGCGGTATCGATATGGTTGCAGGACCGAGCGAAATTCTTATAATTGCCGACGGAGAAGCTAATCCTGAGCACGTTGCGGCAGACTTACTTTCTCAGGCTGAGCACGACGTTATAGCTTCCGCATTACTGATAACTGATAGTAAGAGCTTAGCAGAAAGTGTTTCCGCTGAACTCGAAAGACAGGTTGAATTGCTTGAAAGGTGTGAAATTGCCCGTCAGTCTTTACAAAATAACTGTAAAATTATCGTAACGGAAAATATTGATATTGCGGTTGAGTTAGCTAATGAATACGCTCCCGAACATTTGGAATTAGCGGTAAAAGAACCGAAAAAACTTCTTAATTCAGTCAAAAATGCAGGTTCTGTGTTCCTTGGGTATAACACGCCCGAAGCGGTAGGCGACTATTATGCAGGTGCTAATCATACGTTGCCGACAAGCGGTTCTGCGCGTTTCTCATCTCCTTTGAGCGTTGATGATTTTGTTAAAACTACGCAATACGTTTATTATACTCAATCGGCGCTTGAAAAAGCTTCGGACGATATAATAATGTTTGCAAATTCGGAAGGGTTGACCGGGCACGGTAAAAGCGTTGCCGTGAGGGTGAAAAAATGAGCAGGTTTGCTTGTGATATAATCAATAAAATTTCGCCGTATGTACCCGGTGAGCAGCTTAATGATAAGCAATATATAAAACTCAACACAAACGAAAATCCTTATTGCGTATCGGAAGAGGCGGTTAATAGAATTACACGCGAAGTATTGTCTGATCTTAAAAGATATTCCGACCCGACTTGCGCAACTTTGCATAATGCCATAGCTGATTATTACGGCGTGAAGTCCTCTAACGTTCTTGCAACGAACGGGTCTGACGAAGCTCTTGCTTTTGCGTTTTATGATTATTGCCGCGGCGGCGTATGCTTTGCGGACGTGACGTACGGTTTCTATGAAGTTATTGCAGGTTTATTCGGTTGTCCGATAGAGCGCATACGGTTAAACGACGATTTTACAATTGACCCCGAAAAGTATTATAATAAGGGAAAAACGGTGGTAATTGCTAACCCCAACGCACAGACTGGAATTGCTCTAGGCTTAGAAAAAATAGAAGAAATAATAAAAAATAACCGTGATAACGTAGTAATCATTGACCAGGCGTACGTTGACTTTGCTAATTGCAATGCAATTCCGCTTATTAAGAAGTATGATAATCTGGTCGTTGTGAACACGTTTTCAAAGTCGCGTTCGCTTGCAGGTGCAAGAGTCGGGTTCGTTTTAGCAAACGAGGCTATTATCGAAGATTTGAAAAAGGTCAAAAATTCTTTTCACCCCTACAATGTAAACACCTTATCCGCCGCGCTTGCTGCAGCAGCAATCAGCGATAAAGATTACTTTGAGTTTACCGTTCAAAAGGTGGTTGACAGTAGGGAAAAGCTGATGCAGGGATTGAAAAAGCTAAATTACGAAGTTCTTCCGTCGTCTGCCAACTTTGTTTTAGCTAAATCATCCAATATCGACGGATTGGAATTATATAAAAAGCTTAAAGATAAAAGCGTGCTTGTTCGACATTTTAGCGACGAAAGAATAAAGTCTTACGTTCGTATAACCGTCGGTTCAGACGAGGAAATGAATACGCTTTTAAAAACTTTAACGGAGATTGAAAATGAGAAAGGCTGAAATTATCAGAAAGACAAGAGAAACAGATATAGCGCTTGAACTCAATCTGGACGGCGGCGCGTATGAAATAGATACAAACTGCGGTTTTTTAAATCATATGCTGGAATTATTTGCGTCTCACAGCGGTATCGGTTTAAAAGTCAAATGCGTAGGCGACGTTGACGTTGATTTTCATCACACGGTAGAAGACGTAGGCATAGTGCTTGGACAAGCGTTTTTGCAGGCTCTAGGCGATAAACGCGGCATTGCGCGCTACTGTGACGTTACAATTCCGATGGACGAAACGCTGATTTTGTGCGCAGTGGATATAAGCGGCAGAGGAACACTCAATTACGATTTAAAAATTCCTACGGCAAAAGTTTCCGACGAAAATGGCGAGATTAAGACAAAAGCCGTAGGGCTTTTTGATACCGAATTGATTGAAGAGTTCTTTATAGCATTTACGCGAGAAGCGCGTATTACGTTGCATCTCGTTCAGTTATACGGTAAAAACACGCATCACATAATCGAAGGCGCGTTTAAAGCGTTTGCAAGAGCGTTAAAAGGAGCTGTGAAAGTTGTCGGAACGGAAATTCCGTCTAGCAAAGGGACTTTATAATGATTGCTATCGTTGATTACGGCGTCGGAAACTTATTTTCACTCGCTCAATCTTTAAATAAAATAGGCGCGGAAAGTGTTGTTACGAGCGATAAAAAAGTCATTGCTTCGGCAGATAAGATAATTTTACCCGGAGTCGGGGCATTCGGCGATGCGGCGGAAAAACTGAAAGAAAGCGGGCTTGCAGAAGTAGTTATCGAGCAGGCTAAATCCGGGAAGCCGTTGCTCGGCATTTGTCTTGGAATGCAGTTACTGTTCGATAAAAGCTACGAATACGGAGAACACGACGGTTTGGGGCTTATCAAAGGCGAGGTCGTTCCGCTAAAAGATATAGTAAAAAGCTTAAAAATACCGCATATGGGGTGGAACAATCTGCATTTTTACGATAAAAACCCGATTTTTTCAACGATTAACGAGGGCGATTACGTTTATTTCGTACATTCTTTTTATGCTAAATGTAAAGAAGAGCTTTCGGCAACCACCGATTACGGTTGTAAAGTTACCGCCGCAGTTAGGAAAGATAATATTTTCGGTGTACAGTTTCACCCTGAAAAAAGCGGAGAAGTCGGACTTAAAATCTTAAAAGAGTTTGAAAACTTGAAGGAGCCAAAATGCTGATATTTCCAGCTATTGATATAATAAACGGAAACGTAGTAAGGCTATGCGAAGGTGATTACGGTAAAGTCAAACAGTATTCTTTAACTCCGTTACAGGCTGCGCGGGAATTTTACGAGAGCGGTGCAAGATATATGCACGTCGTTGATTTGGACGGTGCGAAAAGCGGAAGAGCGGATAACGCAAGCACAATAGAAAGCATAGTAAAAAATTGCAATATGTTTGTAGAAGTCGGCGGCGGTATTAGAACTTTCAAGCAAATACAAAAATATTTGGATTGCGGAGTTAAACGCGTAATTTTAGGTACGGTTGCCGTTAAAAATATAAAATTCGTTGAAGAAGCGGTTGCCAAATTCGGCGAGGCGATTTCGGTAGGCGTGGACGCCAAGGACGGTAAAGTTGCCGTAAACGGCTGGAAAGAGGTAACGGACATAGATTCCGTGCAGTTTTGTACCGATTTAAAAAATTTAGGCGTTGAGCACATTATTTATACCGATATCAGTAAAGACGGTATGTTAAACGGCACAAATTTAGATGTTTACAAAGTACTATGTCAGACAAAACAGCTAAAAATAACAGCTTCCGGCGGCATAACATACTTGAACGATATAAAAAAGTTAAAGAAATTAAACGTATACGGTGCGATAATCGGTAAAGCGCTTTACGAAAATAAGTTGAATTTAGAAGAAGTAATTTCGGTTGCGGAGGGCGATTGATGCTTGCTAAAAGAATTATACCTTGTCTGGACGTTAAGGACGGAAGGGTTGTTAAAGGCAAAAATTTCAGCGGTCTTAAAGACGTTGACGACCCCGTAACACTCGCTTCGTTTTATTCGGATAGCGGTGCGGACGAGTTGGTGTTTTACGATATAACAGCAAGTGCGGAAGGCCGCGCATTGTTTTGTGAAGTATTAAAAGACGTAGCTTCCAACGTTTTTATTCCCCTGACTGTCGGCGGCGGAATAAATTCGCTTGAGGATTTTGACCGCGTTTTGAAGTGCGGAGCGGATAAAGTAAGCGTAAACAGCGGAGCGATAGCTCATCCCGAACTCATCAAGCATGCTGCGGAAAAATACGGTAATCAGTGCGTTGTGCTGTCTATGGACGTAAAAAAAGTCGGGGATAAATATAAAGTTTATTCCAAAGGCGGCAGAATAGAAACAAATTTAGACGCGGTGGAATGGGCAAAATTCGGAGAAGCGAACGGCGCCGGAGAAATAGTTTTGAACAGTATAGATACCGACGGAGTTAAACAGGGATTTGATTTGCCTATGCTAAAAGCAATTTGCGACGCGGTAAATATACCCGTTATTGCAAGCGGCGGCGCGGGAAGCATAGAGGATTTTATAAATCTTTTTAAATCGGTTAACGTTGACGCAGGACTTGGCGCATCGGTATTCCATTACAAGCAATTTTCCATAAACAAACTTAAAAAAGAACTCAAAAGGAACGCTATAGAGGTTAGATTATGATTGAAATAAATGATTTGAAATTCGGAGCAGACGGACTTATTCCTGCTGTTGTGACCGATTTTTACAGCAAAAAGGTGCTTACGGTTGCTTATATGAATAAAGAAAGCCTTGAAATCAGCATAAATGAGGGCAAAACCTGTTTTTGGTCGCGCAGCAGAAAATGTTTGTGGCGTAAAGGTGAGACGAGCGGTAATTTTCAGCATATCGTAAGCATTAAAGCCGATTGCGACAAGGACGCCTTAACTGTAGAAGTAATTAAAGACGGACCTGCCTGCCATACTGGAACGGACAGTTGTTTTAACGATTACATTTATAAAAGCGAAAATTTGGGTGAATTTTCTCTCGACGGACTGTATGAACTGTTGCAGGGAAGAAAAGCGGATAAGCCGCAGGGGTCATATACGACTTACCTTTTCGAACAGGGTATAGACAAAATTTTGAAAAAGGTCGGCGAGGAATGTACGGAAGTAATAGTAGCCGGCAAAGGCGGAGATAAGGCTGAAACGGTGTTCGAAATTGCTGATTTAACCTATCACGTAATGGTTCTGATGGTTGAAATGGGAATTGAACCCAAAGAAGTGCTTGCGGAATTGGCAAAGCGCCATGTGATTGACCATAAGGTCAAACAGCAGAAAATGCAATAAATATGGGTTGGTTTAATTATTTCGGGCTTGCGGTTATAGCGGTAATTATGATACCGAACATCGTTTATGCAATCGCAAACAAAAACGGTTTTCAAAATGCCTATAAAAACAAAATAGTTGAAATTTCCGAACAAATCGGCAGATTCGGATGCATCATTTTAATGATAATAAATATTCCGTACACTTATTTCGGTTTTTGGTTCGGTAATGCGCTGACAGTTTACTTAAGCGTGAACGGCGTTTTGTGTTTGTCGTATATTGTATTTTGGTGCATTTGTTGGAAGCAAAACGGCTTGATGAAAGCTTTATCGCTTTCGATTTTGCCGACAGTAATTTTTCTTTTTAGCGGAATAATGCCGGCTAATATACCGTTGATAGTTTTTTCCGTTTTGTTCGGTGCAACGCATATCTTTTTAAGCTATAAAAATGCTGAGCTTCACTAATAATTCATTTCCGCAAGCTCTTTGCAAATAGCATTATAGAAGCCGTAAATTTTTTCTTTCTTCTTTTTCGACACCATAAAGTCAACTATCTGACTGTGTGAAAATGAGCCGTCTATACAATTTCCTCTGTAATTTTCGAATATGGCAGAACTGACGGGCACAAGTCCGTCTGTTTCGCTTTTTTCGCAAAATCGGGAAAATATAAGCGGTATACCCATAACGAAATCGTCTCTTACTTTTTTTATAGATGTTGAAAAGCTCTGGCAGTAAACGCTTTCCGAAAACGGGAGTAATTCTTCGTTATCGTGTCGCTGTAATTGACGGCAAACTTCGTAAGCGTCCGGATGTTTGTCGCCGAAAATGCGGTACCAGAGATTAACCCAAAAAGCGACGAATTTGAGTAAAAATTTCGGAAATTTCATAATTTTGCTTGCAACAGGCGACCCCTTATGCGGTGTGCAAAGCGTGGTGAGAGAGGCGACTTTGTCTTCCATATCAAGTTGCTTAATCAGGTATTTACAATCAAGACCGCCTTTTGAATGGGCTATCAGATTGATTTTTTCCGCGTTCTCTTTACTTAAAATATCCTCGATTTGCGCTTTTAACTGAACGGCGTTGCTTTCAATCGTTCCGAACCCGTCCTGAGCGCTTACGTAAACGTGGTAGCCTTGCGATTTCAATTGTTTTCCGATTTTGCCGAACGATTTGAATATTCTGCTTTCTTTAAA
Organism: uncultured Clostridia bacterium; assembly: GCA_964483715.1. Lineage (GTDB taxonomy): Bacteria > Bacillota > Clostridia > Christensenellales > Borkfalkiaceae > Coproplasma. The sequence goes on along the minus strand of CAZACR010000004.1, from coordinate 1,155 downwards.
AATAATCCCGTGCACTAACAGAATCGGGTATTTAGTTTGCAATGTCGTTCTCCTTAGTGCTTGATATTTTATTAAAAAATCCGAACCTCTTTGGTTCGGATTTCTTTTACTTGGTGCGGACGAAGGGACTTGAACCCCCATGGTTGCCCACAGGAACCTGAAACCTGCGCGTCTGCCAATTTCGCCACGTCCGCTCAACAACAATGTGAATTATAATAGAAAGATTTTAATATGTCAAGCAAAAAATCAATTCAAAACGGCAAGAGTATTTTAATCTTCCAAAATTTGGTTTTGTTGTACAAATTTATCAAATATTTCGACAAATTAACATTTTCTTTAAAGCCTCCGAAAGTATTTTTGCGCTGTTGCTAATTCAGAATAATTTTGCTATAATGTGTAATGATAAATAATGTATTATTTATTGTTTTGAACAGGTAAATAAGTTATAGGAGTCATATATGCAATTCAAATTAACTTACGGTGTTTGCGATAGCGTGGAAAAGCTTAACGCCGAACTTAAAAGGGTAAAGAAAGCGCAAGCTATTTTTGCAACGTATACCCAGGAACAGGTAGATAAGATTTTCTTAGCTTGTGCGACTGCGGCGGACAAAGCGAGAATTCCTCTTGCAAAAATGGCAGTTGAAGAAACGGGTATGGGTATTGTGGAAGACAAGGTTATTAAAAACCACTACGCTGCCGAGTACATTTACAATAAGTACAGATACACAAAAACATGCGGTGTGCTGGAAGAGGATAAAGCTTACGGTATTAAAAAAATTGCCGACCCTATAGGCGTTATAGGCGCAGTCATTCCTACGACAAACCCCACGTCAACGGCGATTTTCAAAACGCTTATGTGTTTAAAGACGCGCAACGGCTGTATAATCAGTCCTCACCCTAGAGCGAAGCTTTCCACGATAGCTGCGGCAAAGGTTGTTTATGAAGCGGCGGTGGAAGCAGGCGCTCCCGAAGATATTATAAGCTGGATAGACGTTCCCTCGCTTGAAATGACCAACTTCGTTATGGCGAACGTGGACACAATTCTTGCAACGGGCGGTCCCGGTATGGTAAGAGCGGCTTATTCGAGCGGCAAACCCGCACTCGGCGTAGGCGCGGGCAACACCCCCGCAATAATCGACGAGAGCGCGGATATCG
>CAZACR010000003.1:0-28689 GCA_964483715.1 uncultured Clostridia bacterium | reverse complement strand
CTCGATTTTATAACCCTTTTCGAGATAGTGCTTGGGGGGGATAAGCATTGCGAGGTTGGTCTTACCGCAAGCGGAAGGGAACGCCGCCGCAACGTATTTCTTGCTGCCGTCGGGGAAGGTTACGCCGAGGATAAGCATATGCTCTGCCATCCAGCCTTCGTTCTTGCCGAGATAGGAAGCAATGCGGAGCGCAAAGCATTTCTTGCCGAGCAGAACGTTGCCGCCGTATGCGGAGTTCACGGAAATTATAGTGTTGTCTTCGGGGAAGTGCATTATGTATCTGTTGTCCGCGTCAACGTTGCATTTAGCGTGGAAGCCTTTGATAAAGTCGCCGTCTTTGCCGAGCGCGTTGAGCACTTCTTTGCCTACTCTCGTCATAATCTGCATATTCAGAACGACGTAGATGGAGTCGGTTACTTCTATGCCGTATTTAGCGAAGTCCGAACCGATAACGCCCATCGAATAGGGTATAACGTACATCGTTCTGCCTTTCATAGAACCGCGTGCGATTTCGCGGCAGAGCTCGTAGCCCTGTTTGGGGTCCATCCAGTAGTTGATAGGACCTGCGTCTTCCTTATTTTTGGTGCAGATAAAAGTTCTGTCTTCTACGCGCGCAACGTCGTTCACTTTCGTTCTGTGAAGGTAGCAGTCGGGCAGAAGCGACTGGTTGAGTTTAATGAGCTCGCCGCTTTGTACGGCTTCCTTTCTCAGCTGGTCAATCTGGTCCTGTGCTCCGGTAATCCATACGATTTTGTCGGGGCAGCCGAGAGCGGCGCTTTCTTCTACAAAGTCGAGTACTTTCTGATTTTTTGTAAGTGCCATGGTTATCTCCTATTATAAAAATCATTAACTGGTTTAATGTCGAAAAATGCCGATAAAAGCCCTTTTTCGGTCAGCATAATTATATCACAAAACTTTTTAATTTAGCAAATATTTTAACGTAAAATCGGTGTGATAAAACGGTGTGAAAAATACGCGCAAGAAAATGATAAAAAAACACACTACGTTTATGACAAAATAATGCGTAAAGTTATATTATTATTCAATTTTTTTAATAAAGTGAGTACTATCATATATATAAATAATAATGTGGAGGCGCGCCTATGACGGGATACATAAAAAAAATTGCCGTAATTAAACAGGTTAAAGGCGGATTTTCCGCGGACGGCGGCGCACTTTCGGGGCTGGTTAAAGCGGAAACTTACGCGGGATTTTTAAAGGTGGAAGCCTCGCTCATAAACTTTGCACCGCTCACCGAAGGGCGGTACGTTCTGGGTATTTCGGACGGACTTCAGACGGTGTTGTTCGAGGGGAATAATTACGAGGGCGAATGCGACTTCAATCTTTCCTGCGGATTTGCGTTTATGGTATGCTTCTGCAACGGAACGTGCGCGCCTATAGCGAGCGCGGCGTGCGGACAGATGGCGTGCGCGCTTCCCGACCTGAAGGAAGAGATGGCAAGAAGCGAAAGCGCAAAACAAAAGCCGCAGCAAAGAGCGAAAACGCAGTCAGCCGCAAGTGCGAAAACAAAAGAACCGATAGAAGTAAAGGCAACCAAGCGCGCGGCGGCGTACGACGACGAGGCTATTGCGGAGGAGAACTATTATGAATATAACGCTTTTGAGGACGGTGGCGCTGTACGCGAAGATAAAGCGCAAAAAAAAGACGGGCGTTCAGGCGGTAAAGATGAAGAGGTTATTGGCGCTGTCAAAATGCAGAAAGAGCGTTTGGACGGGGAATATAGCAGGGACAACGGAAAAGATAAGACTGAGAACCCCCGACTTGCGAGGGGAAATTATTATGGAAGAATGCGCGGCGATATAGAAAAAATCTTTGCCGCATACCCCAAAGAGAGCGGTCTGGAAAATGCCATGGAAGGCAGCCGCTGGGCGAAAATAAGCTACGGTGAAAATAAGTATTACGTATTCGGAGTGCTCAGCGTGGAAGGAGTTCCCCGCTACATATGCTACGGCGTACCGTCGTCAAATCCCGAAAAACCGCCCGAAAGTTTGCAAAACTGCGCAAGCTATATGCCCACGGCGGACGGCGGTTACTGGATAATGTATCAGGACGCAGATACGGGCGTCAGTATCAAAATGACGCCCGTATAGTTCTCTGATTATAAGCTTCGCATTTCGGCGTTGCATTCCGCTCCGCCTAAGTCGTGTACTTCTGTGTACACTCCTGTCGGTGGTGCTCACGCGCCTTGAACTGCTCGCTTCTAATCAAAGGTGCTGAACCGAGTTGATTTTGGTGTGGCTTATTTCAATCCCTTGAACGGCTTGAATACCAGCATATGGTAGAGTGCGAACAAGGCGGAAACAAAGCAGATTGCGAGAAAACTCCGCATTGCCGTAACCGAATAAAAGCAAATAAAAAGCAGTAGATTAAACCCCGAAAAAGCAAATACGCCCCCGCATATGCCTAAAATAATAAGGTTGAGGGCGCAGATAATACAAGTAAGGCGCATATAAGTAATATGCGCCGTTTGTGCTTTTCTATTCTAAATAACTATATTTTCGAGTATGAGTTTGTCGAACTCGACGGGTTCGGCAAAGTCGCGCGGAATAAAGCGGACGGTGTTGAACTTCGCGTAATTGAAGATGTGCGTTTTCAACAGTACGGGCGTGGCGATATCGAGCTCCTCGCAGATATCCGCAAGGTACTCGAAAAATTTTCCGTACGCGAACTTATCGTCACGTTCGTACGTAAGTTGTTTTTCGATTTTTCCGTCTTTGACTATCTTCGCCCAAATTCTGAACATATTAAAATTTTACTTTAAAAGCGCGCAAAAGTAAACTACTTTTATCATTAAATTGACATATTGGCGCAAAACGTTTAAAATGATAAAAATTACTTTACGCTCAGCGCGTTCGGGAGGTTTTTTATGGAAGCAATAGAAAAGGACGTTCTTACGATTTTACAGTCGGATGCAAGGGTGACGCCCGCAAGACTTGCGGCAATGCTCGGAGTGAGCGAAGAGGTCGCCGCCGCCACTGTTAAAAAATTGGAAAGGGAAGGCGTTATTGTCAAGTACGCCACGATTATAAACGACGTGGAAGTTGACGAAACGCTGGTCGAAGCGCTTATCGAAGTTAAGGTTACCCCTCAGCGCGGAGCGGGCTTCGACGCTATCGCCAGCGAGATTGCCGCGCAGGAAGAAGTTAAAAATCTCTATCTTATGAGCGGCGGCTACGACCTCGCGGTGATAGTGGAGGGCAAGTCGCTCAAAAGCGTTTCGCGCTTCGTTTCCGAGCGCATATCCACATACGAATCCGTTTTATCCACCGCTACGCACTTCATTTTAAAAAAGTATAAAGTGGAGGGTGCGCTGATAAAGAAGGACGCGGAAACGGAACGGCTTTCCGTACAGCCGTAAGGTAATAGCCATATGAGAAGTTTTGTAAACAGCCGCTCCGCTTCCTTACAGCCGAGCGGAATAAGAAAATTTTTTGACATCGTGCAGGAGACTGAGGGCGCGATTTCCTTAGGCGTTGGCGAGCCTGATTTCGTCACGCCCTGGTTTATACGCGACGCGGCGGTGCGCTCGATAAAGCGCGGACTTACGCAGTACACGGGCAACCGCGGATTGAAAGAGCTGCGCGAAAATATCTGCCGCTATATGGAGAAGCGTTTTTCCGTGCCGTGTTCTCCCGACCGCACGATAGTAACAGTCGGCGCGAGCGAGGCGATAGATTTGGTCATGCGCGCCGTCTGCGAGGTCGGCGACGAAATTTTAGTGCCGCAGCCCTGCTACGTTTCTTACGCGCCTACCGTAATTTTAGCGGGCGGAACTCCCGTCGCGGTGGAGTGCTCCGCAGACGACAATTTCATTCTCACGCCCGAAAAACTGGAAAGAGCGATAACGCCGAAAACCAAGGCGCTCATACTCGCTTACCCCAACAATCCCACGGGCGCGATAATGACGAAAGCGCAGTTGGAGAGGATAATTCCCGTAATAGAAAAGCACGATTTGCTCGTCGTATCGGACGAGATTTACGCCGAGCTTACGTATACGGGCAAGCACGTTTCCATAGCTTCACTGGGCAATATGTCCGCGCGAACGGTGGTTATCAACGGTTTTTCCAAGGCTTTTGCCATGACGGGCTGGCGCGCGGGCTTTGTTTGCGCGCCGAAAGAGATTGACGAAGCGATGTTCAAAATTCACCAGTACTGCATAATGTGCGCGCCGAGAGTAAGCCAGCACGCGGCGAACGCGGCTTTGGCGGAAGGGCTCGCCGACGGCTTCTCCGTCGTTGAGCAGATGCGCGAAGACTACGCGCGCCGCGGCAATTTCCTTGTCAACGCGTTCAATTCTCTTGGCTTGAAATGTTTCCGCCCGCAGGGCGCTTTCTATGCGTTCCCCTACGTCGGCGCATGCGGTATGGACGGTGAGCAGTTTGCAACCCGCTTGCTTAAAGAGCAAAAGGTTGCCGTAGTCCCCGGCGGCGCGTTCGGCGGGGCGGGCGCAATGCACGTGCGTTGTTCATATGCGACTTCGCAATCGGAGCTTTCGGAGGCGATTGAGCGCATAAGCAGGTTTGTCGGCGCGTTGAAATAGCGGTTAAATCGTTTGATTTTTGCTCTTATATAAATTGACAACACGGTTAAAAATATATATAATAGGGTATACGGATATGCGGTTCTAAAAGATATAGAACCGCTATCTTAGTAGATATGCAAATTCAATATCCGTACAATATGCGGAAAAAGAGGTATAAAATGGCAGACCAACAGTACGTTATGACCCAAAAAAATTACGACGATTTAGTGGCGGAACTCGACAATCTCGTAAAAGTGAAACGCCCGGAAATTATCGAAAGAATCGCGGAAGCGCGTTCCCACGGCGACCTTTCCGAGAATGCGGAATACGACGCAGCACGTGAAGAACAGCGTTCCAACGAGGGCAAGATTGCGGAGCTCGAATACCAGATTAAAAACGCGGTAATTCAGGAAGAGATAACCGACAATTCCTACGTTCATCTCGATTCCGTCGTGACCGTTCTCGACGAAGAGTTCGGAGAAGAGGAGCAGTATACCATAACTTCCGTAACCGACGTCGACGTTATGAACAACAAGATTTCTTCCGAGTCTCCCGTAGGCGCGGCGCTTATGAGAAAAACCAAGGGCGACGTAGTTACTGTCAACTGCCCCGACGGTTCTTCATATAAACTCAAAATTCTGTCCATAAAGTAAAAGGATAAAAAGATGCAAGAGAATAACAACACACAACCCCTCACCGAAGAGGAGGAAATAGAAAAACTCGCGGAGCAGGCTCAAATCCGCCGTGAAAAACTTGCCAAGTTAAAGAGCGAGGGCAACGACCCCTACTGCAAGACCAAATACGAGATTACGGCAAATTCCGTGTCCGTAAAAGAGCGGTTCGACGAGCTCGAAGGCAAGGAAGTTTCCATTGCGGGCAGACTTATGAGCCGCCGCATTATGGGCAAGGCGAGCTTTTCGCACCTTTCCGATCGCGACGGGCTTATTCAGATTTACGTGCGCCGCGACGACGTAGGCGAGGACGATTACGCCGCATTCAAAAAAGATTACGATATCGGCGATATAGTCGGCGTCCGCGGTTTCGTTTTCAAGACGCAGACGGGTGAAATTTCTATTCACTGCAACCATATCGAAATGCTTTCCAAAGCGCTCCGTCCACTGCCCGAAAAGCAGCACGGACTGACTAACGCGGACTTGCGTTTCCGCCAGAGAGATCTGGATTTAATCGTCAACACCGACGTGCGCAAAACGTTCGTGGCGCGTTCCCGCATTCTAAAGGAAATAAGGGCTTACCTCGACAATATGGGCTATCTCGAAGTGGATACCCCCGTTTTGACCACGCTGGAAATAGGCGCGGCGGCGCGGCCTTTCAAAACCCACCACAACTCGCTGGACATAGATATGTACCTGCGTATCGAAACGGAGCTTTACTTAAAGCGTCTTATAGTAGGCGGTCTGGAAAGGGTTTACGAGGTTGGACGTATCTTCCGCAACGAGGGTATGGACGCTTTCCACAACCCCGAATTTACCTCTATCGAAATGTATCAGGCTTACACCGACTACTTCGGTATGATGGACTTAATCGAAGACTTATACAAAACCGTAACGCGCAACGTGTGCGGCACGACACGCATTTCCTATCAGGGCGTTGAGCTCGATATGGGCAAGAAGTGGGAGCGCCTCACTATGAAGGAAGCGGTCAAGAAATACAGCGGTGCGGACTACGACAGTTGGGCTTCCGACGAGCAGGCTCGCGCGGCGGCTAAGGCTTTGAATTGCGAAGTTCCCGAAGGCGAAAGCGCGACCAAGGGACACGTGCTTATCGCGCTGTTCGAAGCGTTCGTAGAGGACAAGCTCGTTCAGCCCACGATAATTTACGACTATCCCGTCGAGAACTCGCCGCTTGCAAAGCGCAAGCCCACAGACCCCGCTTTCACCGAAAGGTTCGAGTACTTTATCTGCTCGCACGAATTCGGCAACGCGTTCTCCGAGCTCAACGACCCTATCGACCAGAAGCAGAGGTTTGTCAAGCAGGTGGAAGAAAAGAGAAGGACCGAACCGGGCTGCAACGCTCAGGTCGACGAGGACTTTATCACCGCCTTAGAATACGGCTTGCCCCCCACGGGCGGCTTGGGTATGGGCGTCGACCGTCTGGTAATGCTTTTAACGGATAGTGCGACAATAAGGGACGTAATTCTTTTCCCCACAATGAAACCCAAGAAATAGTCTTGGCTTATAAACTTCGCCATACTTTGTCAGCCTTGCGTTTTTACTAAGTCATTTACTACTTGTAAACTCCTGTCGTAAAAGCCGCGGCTTCCTTGTCTGGCTCGCTTCTAAACCAAGGGCTGAATTCAGCTTAATACGGTAAAAATAAATAACGACTATGCAATATAACTACGAAATATTATCACAACTTAACAAGTTCAAGGGCAAGGATAAAAACCGCATGCATATGCCCGGTCACAAGAACTCGGGCGACTTCAAGTCCGCGTTCCCCGTTGCGCCTATAGACGTTACGGAGCTGGACTTTTCTGACGATTTGCAGTGCCCCGCAGGCGTAATCAAAAAAGCGCAGACGGATATTGCCATACTTCTCGGTGCGAAAAAAGCGTACATTACCACCGACGGTTCGACGAGCGGCGTAATGAGTATGCTGTACGTCGCTTCGCAGTACGGCAATAAAATTATCGTGCCCAGGAATTCGCATAAGAGCGTGTTCAACGCGTGCAGGCTTTTCAACTTAGAGCCCGTTATAGTACAGGGCGCGGAAGCGGAGGGAGTGCTTTTGCCGCCCCCCGCGGATTTAATCGAAAAGCTTATGGTAAACGACGTGAATATCGCGGGCGTGATTGTCACTTCACCCGATTACTACGGCAATATAGCTCCGCTTAAAGAGTATTCCGAGATAACTAAAAAGTACGGAAGATTTCTTTTCGTGGACGGGGCTCACGGCGCGCATCTGTCCTTGGAAGAAGGGCACGCAGGCTATGCGGGCGTTTACGCGGATATGTGGGTGGACGGAGTTCACAAGAGCTTGCCCGCGCTCACTCAGGGCGCTCTGCTTTGCGTTAAAAACGAAGAGTTAATTCCCTATGCGGAACAGGCTTTAAGCATTTTCCGCACTTCCTCGCCCTCCTATCCCATAATGGCGAGCGTGGAATACTCGGTCAAATATTTTGTCAACAATCCCAAACCCCTCGCGCGTGCGAAAGCCGCCGTCGAGGAGTTCAAAGCGGGTATACAGGGAATAACTTTATATCCTTCCGAAGACTGGACGAAAATCGCGGTGGACTTCAAGCCTTTGGGCATATCCCCCTACGAAGCGCAGCAAATCCTGCAAAAGAAGGGCATATATCCCGAATTCAACGACGGAAGATATATACTGTTCTATCTCTCGCCCTCGGTGGAACCCGGACAGCTTACGGAGCTTAAAAACGTGCTTATGTCCATAGCGGCGAACAAGAAGATTAAGAACACCTTCAAGCCCCGTCCCGTAATACCTACTGCGGAGCGCACTTACAGCTTCCTGTACGCATTAAAGCGCAAGAGCGAATATGTGCCTTTGAAGGAAGCGGAAGGCAGAATGTGCGCGGAGAACGCAGGCATAACGCCTCCTTGTCTTCCCGTAATAATCGCGGGCGAAATGATAACTCCGCAGGCAATCGAACTGCTCTTGAAATCCAAAAACACGTTCGGGCTTTCGGGCGGAAAAATCAAGGTAGTTAAAAGATGAGAGGTAAGTTCGTAACTTTTGAAGGGTGCGAAGGCTCGGGCAAAAGCACGCAGATACGGTTGCTTGCCGAAAAGCTGACAGCGGACGGAGTGGATTTTATTATCACTCGCGAACCGGGCGGCAGCGACGTGGCTGAGCAGATACGTAGAATAATTTTAGACGGAAAAAACACCGCGATGTGCGACGAGTGCGAAGCGCTTCTGTATGCGGCGGCGCGCGTTCAGCACCTGCGCGAAATCGTCGCCCCCGCACTCGAAGCCGGAAAGCTGGTTATCTGCGACAGGTACGTCGATTCTTCCCTCGCCTATCAGGGCGCGGCGCGGGGCTTAGGTTACGACTATATAGCGGAAATCAATTCCTGGGCGCTGGATAAGTACGCTCCCGATTTGACGGTGTTTCTGAATATCTCGCCGAAGTCTGCGTTCGAGCGCAAGCACGGCGCGGACAAGGACGACAGGATAGAGGCGTTGGGGCTGGAGTTCCACGACAAGGTGTACAAAGGTTATCTTGGTTTAATCGGCAAATATCCCCGTATATGCCCCGTCGAATGCGGCGGAAGCAAGTGGGAAACCAACGAAAGAATATATCAGTTGCTTAAAGACAAGGCAATAATAAAGTAGCTGAAAAAAAGGTTAGCGCACGGATATGGAAGAGCTTATTTCCCGAACCGCGGCGTACAGAATATTTGCGGGCGATAAGGCGGCGGACAGGCTGTCCCACGCGTATATGCTGTACTTCAACGACGCGGCAAATTTAAGAAACGCGTTGAAGCAGTTCGCCCTCGTTTTTTTCGGCTGCGGCAAGAATGAGCGGAACGGCAGACTGATTGAAGCGGAAGGGCTTGCGGATTTAAAAATCTATCCCAAACCCGAAAAGAAGCTGACCGTGGACGCGGCTGCGGAAATCGTGGACGACGCTTTTTTACAGCCCGTGGAGGGCGATAAAAAACTGTATATAATAAGCGGACTCGAAGAAGCGAGCGCGCTTTTCCAGAACAAGCTTTTAAAGATACTGGAAGAGCCGCCTCAGAACGTGTATTTTCTTTTAGGCACGCTTTCACTTGCGCCCGTACTCGATACGGTCAAGTCGAGAGTTAAGACCTTAGAGATTGCGCCCTTTTCCCAAAACGAAATTTTTCAGGCGCTGGAGAGAGCGGGGTCAAATCCCGAAAACGCAAGGGTAGCCGCGGCGTGCGGCGGCGTTTTGGGTGCGGCGCAGAATATGCTACGCAACGAAAAGTATTCCGAGATACTGCAAGCCGCTGCGGAAATCTGCTCCGCGGATACTGTGGCAAAAGCGGTGGACGCGGCGCTTAAGTACGGGGACTGCAAGTACAAGGCGGAACTTTTAACCGAAATGCAGCGTGCGTATTTTAACGAGCTGGAAAGATACGCGAAAGATATAAATTATAACGGCGCACTCAAAAAAGGTGCGGTAGTATATGCAATCGAGAGCGTTAATAAAGCGTTTACAGATATGAAATTCAATGCGAATTTTTCCACGTTGTTATACGACTTTACGCTCAGGGTAGCGTCGGAGAATGAGAAATGGTAAAGATAGTAGGATGTAAATTCAAGAACGGGGGCAAGATATATTACTTCTCCCCCGGCAAAGATAAATACGAAAAGAATATGGGCGTCATCGTGGAAACCTCCAAAGGCAAGGAGTACGCGACGGTAGTTATTCCCGAAGGCGAAGTGGAAGAAAGTGAAGTGGTTCAGCCCCTTATGCCCGTTGTGAGAATAGCCACCCAAAAGGACGAAGAGCAGATAAAAAAGAACGAGGAGCGCCGCTTGCCCGCAATTAAAACAGCGCAGGAAAAGGTGGAAGCCCGCGGACTGAATATGAAGATAATCGGCTGCGAGTTCGCGTTCGACGGAAGCAAAGTCGTGTTCTTTTTCTCCGCGGAAAACCGCGTAGACTTCCGCGAGCTTATTAAAGATTTATCCTCCGCGTTCCATATGCGTATCGAGCTCAGGCAGGTCGGCATACGCGACGAAATAAAGATTATGGGCGGCATAGCGCCGTGCGGCAGGGAATGTTGTTGCGCAAGCTGTATGTCGGACTTCAATAAAGTTTCCATTAAAATGGCGAAAAACCAGGGGCTTTCGTTAAACCCCAGCAAGATTTCGGGTTTGTGCGGCAGGCTGATGTGCTGTCTCGAATACGAAAACGACTACTATGCGGAAGCGTGCAAGAAGATGCCCAAGCTCGGCAGCGAGGTGGGCACGCCCGAAGGCAACGGCACGGTCGTGAACGTGAATATGCTCAAAATGGAAGTCAAGGTAAAAATCGAACAGAAAGATTCGGTAGCGTATCGCGACTTCAAGCCCGAACAGCTCAATTTCAAGCGCAGCAAGGAAATCGAGAAGGAAGAAAAAGAGGAAACTGAAGAAGAAGCCGTTCAGTTGAACGAACCTCAGGAAGCTCCCCGCGAACAGAAGAAAAACAAATCTTTTAACCGAAATAAGCGTAAGAAGGGCAAACAGACGGAAGTTAAAAATTAAAAAATAATCATTTTCCCTCTTTACAGCACATATATTTCGTGATATAATCAGTTAAAATAATCGGGTTTTTCCGGTTTTTAAAGTTAAAATAATATGGAGGAGTTATACTTATGGCACACGTTATTTCTGATGAATGCGTAAGCTGCGGCGCATGCGCTGCTACCTGCCCTGTAAGCGCAATCAGCGAGGGCGCGGATAAATACGTAGTTGATCCCGATGTTTGCATCGACTGCGGAGCTTGCGAAGATGCTTGCCCTACCGGCGCAATCAAAGCTGAGTAATTAAAAAAGCAAAAAAAGGGCGGGCATATGTCCGCCCTTTTTTATTTGCTTCTCTGTTTATAAGCTGCGCAATACTGCGTCGCGCTGCGGCAACCCTCAGTCGTGTACGTCTGTGTACACTCCTTCGGGTTTTCCTCGCGCTCCTTGTCTTGCTTGCTTCTAACCAGAGGGCTGATTTTGGTATATATGGAACTAAACGAAAACGAAGCTCTCGAAGAGTTGTTCGGCGACAAAAAAATAATACAGAACGTTGCCCTGTACCGCTTTACGTCGGACAGTATTTTGCTGTCCCGTTTTGCGCGTGCGAAAAAGGGCGATATTGTCGCGGACTTCTGCGCGGGCTGCGGCGCGGTGGGCTATCACTTTATATGCCTTAACCCGTCCGTGTCTTCGCTTACGCTGTTCGAGCTTCAACCCGCGCTTGCGGATATGGCGGTGCGGACGGCTAAGCTGAACGGCTTCGACGCAAAGGTCGTAGTAGGCAGGGTGCAGGATATCGGCAAGGAATACAACGACGTGTTTTCGCTCATTTTATGCAATCCCCCGTACGAGCGCGGCGGCATGGAAAACATTACCTACGAAAAAGCGATATGCCGCAAGGAAATAACTGTTACAATGGAAGAGATAATAGCCGTTGTCGCGAAAAAGCTTAAGTTCGGCGGCAGGCTGGATATCGTGCACCGTGCGGACAGGCTTGCGGAATTATTCTATACAATGAAAAAATACGGGCTCGAACCCAAAAGAATGCAGTTCGTCAAGGGCAGTGAAAACGCCGTACCCTATCTGGTTATGGCGGAGGCGGTAAAGGGCGGCAAGCCCGCTTTGGAAGTTATGCCCGAACTTGTAAACACTACGGGCAACGGAGGCGGCACAAAATGATTTTTTTCGTTGCAACGCCGATAGGCAATTTAAAGGATATAACTCTGCGTGCGCTGGAAACTCTGCGCTCGGTTGACGAAATTTACTGCGAAGACACGCGGCACACGCTTAAACTTCTCAATGCGTACGAAATTAAAAAACCGCTTATCGCGTGCCATAAATTCAACGAAAAAGCGGCGGCGGACAAAATCGTGCAGTCTGCGCGCGAAGGCAGGGAAATAGCAATCGTGTCGGACGCGGGTATGCCCGTCATTTCCGACCCCGGCAACGTCGTGTGCAAACGTCTTAAAGAGGAAGAGCTTGCGTACACTATTATCCCGGGCGCAAACGCGTTTTTAAGCGCTCTCGTCCTCTCGGCACTGCCTGCGGACAGGTTCGCGTTCATCGGCTTTCTCCCCGATAAGCAGGGGGAAAGAAAAGAGGTGCTTTCGCGCTATAAGGACAGCGACTTAACGCTGTGCTTCCACGTAGCTCCGCAGGACGTAGATAAACACATATTATCTATGTACGAGGTTTTCGGCGACCGCTCCGCGTGCGCCGTGCGTGAGATTACCAAGCTTCACGAGGAGAGCGTTGCCTTTAACTTAAAAGACGGGCTGGACGGCGAAAAGCGCGGCGAATACGTGATAGTGGTAGAGGGCGCTAAAGGGACGGAAAACCCGTTGAACGAACTCGACGCACGCGAGCACATACTGCACTATATGCGGCAGGGAATGGATAAAAAAGAAGCGTTAAAGCAGGCGGCGAAGGACAGGGGCGTGCCCAAGTCCGAGCTGTACGCTTACACGATAGACCTTTAAATAAGGAGGGCTTTTTATATATGAAAAAGAAAGATAAAATGGCACTGACTGTTACGGGGCAGGACGCCGATAAAATGACTATATACGAATACGAGGAAAAGTACGTAAAGCGGCAGAACGCAAAGGGCGCGACCTTTATGCTGAGAATGCTTGCCGTGCTTATCGGCTTGTTTTTCGTGTGGTGCTTGTTCTCCGTTTCCAAATCGATTTGGGATATCAACAAATACGCTGGCTACGGCGCGGCGGGCGTTTCGGTTATTATTTTCATAATCTTCTACATAGTGCCCGTTGTCAAAATTCTTAAATCGGATTACTTCGTAACCAACGTAAACTATAAGACGGCTGGCAAGGCTAAGCGCAAAAACAAAGCGCTCAGAAAGCAGATTGCGGAAAAAATCGTGGACGTCTGCGAAAGCGTTGCGGGCGTGGGCTGGTACGACAGCAGGACGGTTGAACAGCTCGAAGCGGGCTTGAAAGCGCACGACGACAAGGTTATAAAAGAACAGCTTACCAACCTTTATCAGGGCTCTGTTAAAAAGAGCGCAAAGGAAATAATTTTCAAGTGCTCGATGAAGTCGGCGGCGTATTCCGCGCTTTCGCAGAACAACAAGACGGACGCAATGCTCGTCGCGGTGGTCAATCTGCAGATGATAAAGGATATCGTTTTCCTTTACGGCTTCCGCCCTTCGGACACGCGATTGGTTAAGATATTCGGCGCGGTAATGCGCAACGCTCTCGTTTCCTACGGGCTCGGCAGTCTTAAAATAGGCAACGGCATAGCGCGGACTATGGGCGATGCGGCGCGCGGCATTCCCATTCTCGGCACGGCGATTTCCGTGCTCGTGGACAGCTCGGTTCAGGGGTTGACAAACGGCACGCTTACGGCGGTTATCGGCTTCCAGACAATTAAATATCTCAATACCGAATACAGATTGCAAAATATTCTGGACGGAGTTGAAATTGCTGAAACGGAAGAGGAGCTCACCGAAGCCTGCACCGAACTGGAAAAGGAATTAAAGAAAAACAAAGGCTTTGCGAAAGCAGTTTAAAGTAATAGCGTCCGCGCAAAATTGCGCGGACGCCTTTTTTATCAATATTTAACTTTCTCGATTACTCCGCCGCCGAGACAACGCGTTTGGTCGTAGAATACCGCGTATTGCCCTTCGGTTACGGCTCGTTGCTTTTCCGCGTAAATCACTCGCGCTTTATCGCCCTTAAGCTCAACAGTAACTTTCTGTTCGCTCTGGCGGTAGCGGAATTTTGCACTGCATTCGAACTGAGTTGAAGAGGGGAAATCGCCTATCCAGTTAAGCCCCGAAACCTCGCATTCAACCGAATACAGCGGACTTTCGTCGCCGTGGGAAACGTATAAAACGTTGTTTTCCAAATCCTTTTTGACTACGAACCAGCGCCCTTCCTCGCCCTTTTTGCCGCCGAGGTTTACGCCTCTGCGCTGACCTATCGTGTAGTGCATAAGACCGATATGTTCGCCCACACATTCTCCGTCGAGAGTTAAAATCTTCCCCGATTGAGCAGGTAAATATTCGGACAAAAATTTACGGAAGTTCCTCTCGCCTATAAAGCAAATTCCGGTGGAATCTTTCTTTTTTGCCGTAGCAAGTCCGTATTTCTCGGCAATGGCGCGCACCTCGCTTTTATCCATATCGCCGAGGGGGAACAAAACGTTAGCAAACTGCGGCTGCGTTACCTGGTTTAAAAAATAGGTCTGGTCCTTATTGCTGTCCTTTGCCTTTAAAAGATAGTGTTTGCCGTTTGCCGCGTGCTCTATTTTGCAGTAGTGCCCCGTGGCGATATAGTCCGCGCCCATCGAAAGCGCGTAGTCGCGGAACGGTCCGAACTTTATTTCGCGGTTGCATAAAACGTCGGGGTTGGGCGTTCTGCCCGCAGAATACTCCTGTAAAAAATACTTGAACACCCTGTCCTGATACTGCTTTGCAAAGTTTACGCTGTAATAGGGTATATCCAAAAGAGAGCAAACCCTGCGGATGTCCGCCCAGTCGCTTTCCGCGGTGCAGGCGCCGTTAATATCGTCCTCTTCCCAGTTCATCATAAACAAGCCTATTACGTTGTAACCCTGCTGCTTTAACAGCAGTGCGGCGACGGAGCTGTCAACTCCTCCGCTCATTCCGACAACCACAGTCTTCATAACAAAAATAATTATAACACAGCCGCCGTAACTTTTGCAATTATTTATCAAGCGTGTTATAATGTGTTTATGCAATTACCACAGGACGATTATATTTTGCTATCTTTCGTTAATACCAAACTGCGCGACGAGTGCTCCTCGCTTGCCGACTTCTGCGATTGCTACGGAGTTGAGGAAGAGGAAATTACGGTCCGTTTTTCCGCTTTGGGTTATTTTTACGACGAAGCGCAAAATTCATTTATAAGGAGTTAATTTTATGGAAACCGTTGCCGAAAAATTTTTAAGATACGTTCAGGTGGATACCCCCAGCGACGAGGATAATTTTGCAAATACGCCCTCAACGCAGTGCCAGCTGGATTTGGCTAAGCTTCTTTTAAAAGAATTGCAGGAGCTGGGCTTGCAGGCGAGTATGACGGAAAACGGATACGTTTATTCCGCTATCGAAGCAAACTGTGAAAGCAAGCGTTCGGTGGGCTTTATCGCGCATCTGGACGTCGTGTCCGAGCCCAAGGGCTACGGCGTAAAGCCCGTTGTGCATAAAAACGATAAGGGCGAGGATATCATAACCTCGGACGGAACTACCGTGCTCGGCGCGGACGACAAGGCGGGCGTTGCGGAAATTATGGCAATGGCGGAATACCTCGTCAACCACCCCGAAGTAAAACACGGCAGGATAGGTATTGCGTTTACCCCCGACGAGGAGATAGGGCACGGCGCAAAACTGTTTGACGTTGCGGGCTTCGGCTGCGACTACGCTTACACCGTGGACGGCGAAACTCTGGGCGAAATATCATACGAAACGTTCAACGGCGCGGCGTTCGATTTCGAAATAAGCGGCGTAAACATTCACCCCGGACAGGCTAAAGGGAAGATGATTAACGCACTCATTGTCGCGAACGAAATCATATCGCAGTTCCCCGCAAGCGAGCGCCCCGAAACCACCGAGGGCAGAGAGGGTTATTATTTCTTTTCCGAAATTTCGGGCAGCGTGGAAAGGTGCGTTCTTCACGGCATTATCCGCGACCACGACAGAACGAAGTTCGAAGCGAGAAAGCGTAAGGTTCAGTCGGTTGCAAATAAATATACGAGTATTTACGGCGGCAGGGTTGCGGTAAACTTACGCGACCAGTACTATAACTGCGCGGAGGTTATCGCGCCGCATATGCATTTAGTGGATATCGCAAAGGCGGCTATGGAAAAGGAAGGCGTTGCGCCTATAGCAGAGCCTATCCGCGGCGGAACGGACGGTTCTTCGCTGTCGTTTATGGGACTGCCCTGCCCCAATCTTTGCACGGGCGGACAGAACGCGCACGGGCTCAACGAGTGTATAAGCGTGCAGGCAATGGAAAAAGTCGTGCGCATACTTTTAAATATCGTGGAAGCGTACGCAAAATCGTTTTGATAAAGCAGTTTAAAAGAGTATAATTATCTCGGTTGAGCGTGGTTATCCGTTCAACCGAAATACGCACCCGTAGCTCAGTTGGATAGAGCAATAGCCTCCGACGCTATGTGTCGCTGGTTCGACTCCAGTCGGGTGTACCAAAAAAGAAAGCCTTGAGGGGCTTTCTTTTTTATTTAATTGCGTCATAATAAATACAGGGAGGGCAATATGTGCACGGCAGTAACTTACAAAACCAAGGATTTTTATTTCGGGCGCAATCTCGATTACGATTTTTCCTATGCGGAAGAGGTGACAATCACGCCGAGAAATTTTCCGTTACACTTTAAGAAAATTGACGAAATAAAATCTCATTACGCGATAATCGGTATGGCTTTCGTGCCCGACGATTATCCGTTGTACTACGACGCGGTCAACGAAAAGGGGCTCTGTATGGCGGGGCTCAATTTCGTGGGCAACGCTTACTACAAAGAGCATACAGACGGAAAAATCAATCTTGCGCAGTACGAGTTTATCCCGTATATTCTCGGCAAATGCGCCTCTGTAGAAGAAGCGCTGGAAGAGCTTGAAAAAATAAATTTAACCGCCGTCGAATACCGCGAGGGTCTTCCTGTGGCACAGTTGCACTGGATAATCGCCGACAGGCAAAAGGCTGTAACGGTGGAGTTTGTAAAAGAGGGTTTAAAGATTTACAATAACGGGGTTGGCGTTCTTACCAACAATCCGCCGTTTGACGAGCAGGTTTTCAACCTCAACAATTATATGGGGCTGTCGCCGAGAGACCCCGAAAACACTTTCTCGGATAAAATCGGATTGAACAGATACAGCCGCGGAATGGGCGCGATAGGCTTGCCCGGCGATTTATCGTCGCAGTCGCGATTTGTGCGCGCGGCTTTCGTAAAACTCAATTCCGTGTCGGGCAGTTCCGAAGAGGAGAGCGTAAATCAGTTCTTTCACATTCTGACCTCGGTTGAGCAACAGCGAGGCGCTTGCGTTATCGGCAAAGACGGCTATGAAATTACCGTTTATTCTTCTTGCTGTAACGCGGATAAAGGCATTTACTACTACACGACTTACGAAAATCACTCAATTTCCGCGGTGGATATGCACGCGGAAAATACAGACGGCGGCAAGCTCTACCGCTATCCCATTGTAAGAAAAGAGAATATTACGTTTCGCAATAAATAATTTTACGGCGTTATTGACTTTGCTTAAATAAAGTAATATGATATTAGAGTAACGGTTTTGCGCGAAGAAAGTTGAGCAGCCGTTGAAAGGGGGGAATATGAAAAAGCTGACTAAACTTGCCGCCGTGATAGTTACGGCGGGAGTTATGAGTTTAAGCGGTGCGGCTCTCGCCTCTTGTGCGAAAGAGCATACGCATACATACGACGACGATAAAGACGCCATTTGTAATATCTGCGGATACGAAAGGACGATTGACGAAGCGGTAGAGCCCAAGCCCGAGCCTGAGCCCGAGCCTGAACCTGAGCCCAAGCCCGAGCCTGAACCTGAGCCCAAGCCCGAGCCTGAACCCGAACCCGAGCCCGAGCCTGAACCCGAGCCCGAGCCCGAGCCCGAGCCCGAACCCGTAATACCTTCATCGGACAGCATAAAAATCGTGAGGGCGGCGGGCGACCAGGAATGTGCGTATCTGGAATGGCAGGCACTTAACGGCGCAACCTGGTATAACGTATATTACAAGCCCGAAGGCGGCGCGTTCGTTCAGTTGGACGGCGAGCTTGTAAGGCAGTATTCCGACCGTTTCCGCGCGGACGCGGTAGGGCTTAAAGCGGGAACGTATGGCATGAAAATCGTGCCTTTGGGCTCTGACGGAAAGGAAATGAGCTCCGCTTCGCTGACAGTTGAAAATCTCGCCGTTGCGGCGCACGAACGCACGGGCTTTGCGTTCTCGGGCGGCACATCGTCGGGAGCGTACAACGAGGACGGTACGATAAAGCAGAACGCAAAAATAATTTACGTTACCGAAAAGAACAAGGACGAAGTTTCCGTTACCTTAAACACGGGCAAAAAGGACGAAGAATTAACGGGCTTGCAGAACATTTTAAACGTGCTCAAAAAAGTAAGCGTGCCCGTGGATATAAGAATTATAGGCGAGATAACATCCCCCGCAATCGACGGCAAGAACAATAAAAACAAGAATACCGTGCTCATAAAGGAAACCACCTGCGGAGTGACGTTCGAGGGTATCGGTGAGGACGCAACCGCAAACGGCTGGACGCTCCGCCTTGTAAGCGTTAATAACGTTGAAGTCAGAAATATCGGCTTTATGAACACCAGCGCAGGCGAACCCGATAATATTACGCTGGAAAAGGATAAATACGTCTGGGTGCATAACTGCGACTTGTTCTACGGCGGTCCCGGCGGCGACACCGACCAGGCGAAAGGCGACGGAGCACTGGATACCAAGCAGTCTACGAACGTTACCCATTCGTACAACCATTTCTGGGACAGCGGCAAATGCAATCTGCAGAATATGAAGGAATCGGGCGAATTTAAGATAACCTACCACCACAACTGGTACGACCATTCCGATTCACGCCACCCCAGAATAAGGACTGCGACCGTGCATATTTACAACAACTATTTCGACGGCAACGCGAAGTACGGCGTAGGCGTAACTATGGGCGCAAGCGCGTTCGTGGAAAACAATTATTTCCGCTCCACCGCGACGATGAAGCCTATGATGTCCTCCAAACAGGGCACGGACGCAAAGGGCGAAGGTACGTTCAGCGGAGAAGCGGGCGGCATAATCAAGGCGTTCGGCAACAAGTTCGACGGCAAATATACGCTTGTTACGCAGAAAAACACTTCGGACAAAACGGATATAGACTGCTACGAGGCAAGCTCGCGCGACGAGCAGGTTCCTTCCGAATACAAGACAAAGTCGGGCGGAACGACCTACAATAATTTCGATACCGCAAGCGGTTTCTATAAGTATACCGTGGATACCCCCGACGTTGCGAAAGCAAAGGTTGAAAAATACGCGGGCAGAGTGGGCGGAGGCGACTTCAAGTTCGAATTCGACGACGCGACCGAGGACTCGAACTACGCGATTATTCCCGAGTTGAAAGCAAAGCTCCTCGCATACAAAGGCACGCTTGTAAAAGTGAATAACCAGTCTGTTAAATAATAAATAAAGCCGCGCCCGTCACGGGCGCGGCTTTTTGCATTAACTTTTATTTATCCGCGTTTAACTACTTTGTCGAAAAATCCATCTTCGTCAAGGTACGCGGCGGCGGGCAATCCCGCGCCTATCGCGGACATAACTTTCGCAAGCGTCATTTCCAGAGTGATATCATACGCGGTTTTCACGTTTTCGGGAATGGAGGACATACTCTCGTACACGCCCGCGCTCGAAAACACGGGGGATATCACAACTTCCACGCCGCACTCGCTGCAGTACTTTGCAAAGTTGACGAAGTTAAGCGCACTGCCCTCCGTGCATACCGTGCCGCTGTGCGATAGCTCCACGACCACGGCTTTGGGTTTCTTGCGCGAAAAATCGTAAGAAGCGAAATTTAAAAGCGAGCGCATAGTAATAAGCATAACTTCGGTGGAGAGCGCCGCGTCCGCGTTCTCGCCCTTAAAGCTACGGACTTCTTCGGGCGAGGGGGTGTAGGGGTTGTCGTTGAACAGCACTTCTCCGCCGACGATTTCGGCAAAGTACGCGTCGAGCACGCTGTGGTAAAAGCCGTTTGTTTCGTCGGGATAGATAAGGCGAGAGCCGATATGAATTTTGCAGTTTTCGTTGTCGTTGGCGAACGCGCAGTAGACGCCTTTAACGCCCGCTTTTTCAATAAAATCCACCGCACCGCTGAAATTGGTCAGTCCGTTGCTGCGCGGGTCGGTTAAAGGGAAGAGCGCGGATACGAAAACTATGGGCACGGGGGTTGCGCGCATAACGCGGCTGAACCAGTTTACGGTAAAGCAGAGCGTGTCCGTGCCGTGGGTTATGATAATTCCGTCGTATTGCGAGCAGTCGGTGGAGTTCACACATTCGTACAGGGTAAGCAAATCTTCCGCCTGTACGTTCTCGCTCAGTATATTCAAGGGCGTTTGCGAATCGAAAGATATTTCGTCGCCGTACTGATTTTTATAGGCGTCTAAAAGCAACTTCCGGCTGCCTGCGTAAAGCCCTACGCTGCCGCCCTTCGAATCGCTTCCTATCGTTCCGCCCGTAAACACAACGAGAATTTTTTTCTTCATATCCGTCCTCCGCAGTTTATCCAACGTAAATTATATCCAATCTTCAAAAAAAGTCAACGATAGCGCAATTCGCTATTGAAATTTTTTCGCGCATAAAGTATAATTGTATCAGGAACATCAAAGGGGGATATCAAATGTTCGATTTCGAGTTAAACACGCCTACCAAAGTCGTGTTCGGCAAAGAGGCGGAGGGCAAGCTTCCGCAGCTTTTAAAAAGCTTCGGCGCTAAATGCGTGCTCATTCATTACGGAGGCGGCAAGGCGGTTGAGGGCGGACTGCTCAAAAGAATTACCTGGGCGGTGGAAGAAGCGGGCGCAAAATATGTACAGCTCGGCGGCGTTTTACCCAATCCCCGTCTTTCGCTCGTGCAAAAAGGCATAGAGCTTTGCAAAAGCGAGGGCGTGAATTTCATTCTTGCAGTCGGCGGCGGCAGCGTTATAGACTCGGCTAAGGCTATAGGTATGGGAGTTGCCGAAGGCGGCGAAGTCTGGGATTTTTACTGCGGAAAACGCGCTCCCGAAAAGAGCTTGCCCGTAGGCGTGGTTTTAACGCTTGCGGCGGCGGGGAGCGAAATGAGCAAATCGTCGGTTATTACAAACGATTATACGGGCGAAAAATGCGGTCGCAACGCTGAAATCAGCCGCCCCGTATTCGCGGTTATGAACCCCGAGCTTACCACGTCCGTGCCCGCGTATCCCACGGCTTGCGGTTGTGCGGATATACTTATGCATACGTTAGAGCGCTATCTGAACGGCGGCGAAACTATGAAGCTCACGGACGCGCTCTGCGAAGCGCTTATGACGAACGTTATCGCAACTTCCAAAATACTGAAAAACGACCCCGCGAATTACGAAGCGCGCGCAAATATGATGTGGGCGAGCTCGCTTTCGCATAACGGACTGATGTCCTGCGGCTGCGACGGCGGCGACTGGTCGACACATTCTCTGGGACACGAGCTTTCCGCAAAGTACGATATCGCGCACGGCGCGGCGCTCACCGCGGTGTGGGGAAGCTGGGCGAGATACGTCTATAAAAACAGCCTCAACCGTTTCCATATGTTTGCGGTTCAGGCAATGGGTGTGCGCCCCAGCGGCACGAGAGAGGGGCTTGCGTTAAAGGGCATAGAAGCGGCGGAGGAGTGGTTCGCATATCTCGGTCTGCCTACGTCTATTAAGCAACTGGGTATAACTCCCACGGAAGAAGATTTGAAGGAAATGGCTAAGGCGTGCGCCGCTCACAACGGCGGAAGCAAAGGCGTTTGCAAGGTGTTGCACGAAGAGGATATGCTGGAAATTTACAGAATGGCCTGCAAGTAAAAGGTACGAATGACGGATATAAAACAACTTTTTTACGGCAGAAAAGCAAACAAAAAGGCGCTTGCCGAGTTCGGCTTTACAAAGTCGGGGAACGCCTTTAAATATTCGGAAAGCATTTTAAACGGTCAGTTTAAGCTTAATATATCGGTGGAAAACGACGCTGTTACGGCGGAAGTTTACGACGTGGAGGCGGAGTGCCCGTACTACCTGTTTGCAGTTGAAGGCGCTGAGGGCACGTTCGTCGGCGAGGTGCGCGCCGAATACGACAGGGTGCTTAACGAAATTTCAGAGCAGTGTTTTTCCAAAGCGGAAGTCTACCGCGAAAAGACGACTATGGCGGTAGTGAAATACGCGCAGTCCAAATACGGAACGCCGCTCGAATTTCTGTGGCAGGACGAAAATTCCGTTATGCGCCGCAGGGACAATGCCAAGTGGTATCTTGCGATTCTGCCAGTCCGGAGAAACAAAATAGGTTTAGAGGGCGAGGGCAAAATAGAAATTATAGATTTACGCGCCCCCAAGGAAGAAATACCCTCTCTTATAGACGGAGTGAACTATCTGCCCGCATATCATATGAACAAAAAGAGCTGGCTGACAATTCCCCTCGACGGAAGGGTGAGCGCGGAAATAATTTGTGCTTTTATCGATATGAGTTACGAACTGGCAAAAAAGAAATAAAGAAAGGGGCGCGGAAATTTTCCGCGCCCTTTAATATTTATAATTCTTCCGCGTCCTGATTTTTGTAATGCTTGCCGTAAATTTCGTTTGCGGAGGTCACGATTACAAAAGCCGATTTGTCCTCCTGAGCGACCACGTCCCTCAAATGCGGATAGAGGTAGGGTTTGACTACGCAGAACAGAATTTTCTTTTCGTCGCCAGTGTAAGCGCCTTCGCCGTATAAATAGGTCGCGCCGCTGTCTACCTCTTTAAGGATGCGTGTGCAGATTTGTTCGGCTTTTTCCTTGTTGGTGATTATAAACACCATCTGCGCGGAATCGCCGCCGTACAGCACGCGCTTGAAAACGTAAGTGAATACTACGACGACAAGAACGGAATAGAACAATTTGTCTATATCGTAGTTCGTAGTGAAAAACGAACAGCCTACGATAATCAAATCGGTAATCATCGAAAACGAACTCGTTTTGATATGCCTGAATTTTTTGCGAAGCATTTTGACTATTACGTCCGTGCCCGCGGTGGAAGCGCCCATACGGAATATAAGTCCCATACCGATTGCGAAAAGCACCGCGCCGATAACCGCGTTTACGATTATACTTTCGGTAAACGGCAGAACGTTCAGCACCTTTTCGCCGAACAGGAATGCCCAAAGCCTCATTAAAAGACCGGAAACTACCGTGGCGTATCCCGTGGAAACGATGAACTTCCAGCCCAGGAAAATAAACCCGAGGATAATCATCGGCACGTTGAGTATAATAAGCAGGTAGCCCGTGTTAAAGCCCGTCAGCTTGTTTATTATCAGCGAAATGCCCGTCATACCGCCCGCAGTAAGGTTTGCGGGCTCGATAAACAGCGTTATGCCGAGCGAATAAAGCAGACAGCCGAGCGTAATTATAAGGTAGTTTCTCGTTACTGCGAGCGCTACGGTTTTTTTGTCGGGAGCGGTTGTTCCGCCGTTTTTCTCCGTTTTCATCATTTTTTTCGTCCGTTATTAAATTATATTATAATTTTTTCCGTTGCGTGTGTCAACTAACGCTCGCCTAATTCTTTACATTTTCGAAATTAAGGCATATAATGAGTGCATACGTAAAAGAAGGCACTTAATGGAAAGAACGGTTAAAACAAAAAAGAAATACACGCTTTTCACGGGCAAACAGCTGTTATGGCTGATTTTGCCTATTATTATTGAGCAGATTTTTTCCACCTCGCTCGGTTTTATCGACTCTGCGATGGTGTCGCATATCGACGCTTACGGGCACGCGGGCAACGCCGTGGGCAACGTCGACCAGATAAATAACCTGATTATCCAGCTTTTTTCCGCGTTCGCGACGGGCGGAGCGATAGTCACCTCGCAATTTCTCGGCGCGCGTGACGATGCCAGCGCCCGTAAAAGCGCAAAGCATATGCTTTTGGTCGTATGCGCTATGTCTTTTTTAATCGCGGGGCTGTGCCTTGCGCTCAACAATCCTTTGCTCAAACTCTTTTTCGGCGGAGTGAGCGGAGAAGTGCACGAGCTTTCCCGCACGTACTTTTATATAACGGCGGCGTCCTTTCCGTTTATAGGGCTGTTCAACGGTTGTGCCGCATTGCTCCGCGCGCAGAGGAAAAGTCCCGTCACGATGATTTCGGCTGGGCTGAGCTGCGTTCTGAATTTCGGCGCGAACTATATATTCATTTTCAATCTCAATATGGGTGTTACGGGTGCGGCGCTCGCTACGCTTATTTGCAGGGCGATACCCGCGGTGTTTATGCTGGGTATGCTGTTCAACAAAAAACTCCCCGTGCATATATCCTTTAAAGAAAAGTTTACCTTTGACTGGAAAATTGTAAAGCGCATATTGACAATCGCGATACCCAGCGGCATAGAGAGCGCGTTGTTCCAGCTGGGCAAACTTTTGACCGTGACCTTCGTAAACACCGCAAATTACGTGGACGCGGCGGGCATAAATATAAACGCGAACGCCAACACTATGGCGATGTATCTCAATAATATCGGCTCGGTTATGGGCGGCGGCGTGGGCACTTCCTGCATAACGGTAATAGGTCAGGCGGTAGGCGCCGGCGACGTTGACCAGACCAAGTACTATATGCGCAAAATGTTTATGATATCCTATGCGGTCAACACGGTATGCGTAGCGGTGATTATGGCTTCCGCCTCGCCGCTGCTGCATTTGCTTTATAAATATCCCGAACCCGCGTTCGACATAGCCGTAAAATGTCTGTACATTTCGCTATCGTTCCAGTTCGTCACTTATCCGCTGTCGTTCACGACTCCCGGCATTTTAAAGGCGACGAGCGACGTCAAGTACGTTATGTGGAGCGCGATTATATCGATGGCGGTGGTCCGCGTAGGGCTTTGCTGTATTTTCACACAGGTTGTTCATCTCGGCGCATACGGTTTCTGGATAGGTATGTGTTCGGACTGGGTACTGCGTTCCGTGCTGTTCTTGTCGCGCTTGCTTTCGGGCAGGTGGAAGAAGGCTTCGGGCTTGATAAAGGAAAAGACGGAAACCACGGAAGAGCCGCAAAATAAGGCAACCGAAGAAGAGGGTTGATATGTTTGTTCAATTATACGAAGAAAAATATATGCGGTTTCCGCAGGGGAAAGCTAAGTCGGTAACGTTCAGCTACGACGACGGCGGAGAGGCGGACAAGCGTCTTTTGTCAGTGTTTGATAAGTACGGATTAAAGGGAACGTTTAACCTCAATTCCGAGCTTTTCGACGCGGCTTGCTGGCACGGCAGAATGGACGAAAAGAGTTGCTACGAACTGTTTGCAAACAGCGGACAGGAAATTGCCAACCACGGGGCAAGGCATTCGTTTCTGGATAAAATTCCGCTCGCGGAAGCGGTTAAGGAAATCGTAGACTGTCGTGCGTATCTGGAAAAAAAGTATGACCGTATCGTAAAAGGTATGGCTTACGCGTATAACGGGTATAACGAAGAAGTGCTGGCAATTCTGCCCGCGCTGGGCATAGATTATGCGCGCACAACGCATTCCACCCATAGCTTCGCTATGCCCGAAAACTGGCTGCTGTGGAATCCGACCTGCAAGCACTCGGATAAAGAGCTTTCCGCACTGACGGAAAAATTTTTAAACGAAAGCCCCGAAAAGCTACCCAAGCACAAAGAGCCCTGGCTGTTCTATATCTGGGGTCACAGCTTCGAATTCGACGACGACAACAACTGGGAAGTGATAGAAAACCTCGGGCAAAAGCTCAGCGGCAGGGACGATATATGGTTTGCGACCAACGGCGAGATTTTCGCCTACGTTAAGGCGTATTCCAGGCTCGTGTATTCGCTGGACGGCGAGAGGGTTTATAACCCTTCGGCTATTGACGTATGGCTCGAACTGCGCGGAAAAATTTATAAAATCGGCGCAGGACAAACCGTCGTTTTTGATAAGGTTAAAAGAATAAGTTAAAAATTATTTTGGGGGAAAGAAGAATGATTTTAGATAATTTCAGTTTAAAGGGTAAAGTGGCAATAGTTACGGGCTCGAACACGGGGCTCGGACAAGGTATCTGCCGCGCTTACGTGGAGGCGGGCGCAAAGGTAGTGGGCGTTTCGCGCAGACCTTCCACCGAAACGGAGGAAATGCTCGGCAAAGAAGATTTCTACAACGTAATCGCGGATTTGTCCACCTGCGACGTTATACCCGAAATCGTGCAGAAAACTATTGAGCGGTTCGGGCGTGTAGATATCCTCGTCAACAACGCGGGGATAATCAAGCGTCAGGATTCGCTGGAATTTTCCGAAGAAAACTGGGACAGCGTGTTAAACGTCAATTTAAAGACGGTGTTCTTCCTGACGCAGGCGGTTGCGCAGCAGTTCGTAAAACAGGGAAGCGGCGGCAAGATAATCAACATTGCGTCTATGCTTTCCTATCAGGGCGGAATACGCGTGCCTTCGTACACGGCTTCCAAGTCGGCGATAAAGGGCGTTACTATGACGCTCGCAAACGAATGGGCGAAGTACGGCATTAACGTGAACGGCATAGCTCCCGGTTATATGGCGACCAACAACACCCAGCAGCTAAGGCAGGACGAGGAGAGGAGCTCCGATATCCTTGCCCGTATCCCCGCAGGCAGGTGGGGCACTCCCGCCGACTTGGAGGGCGCGGCGGTATTCCTTGCAAGTGCGGCAAGCGACTACGTGAACGGTTTCACGATTGCGGTCGACGGCGGCTGGTTAGCGAGATAACAATTTAACGTATAAAGCCTCCCCGGCGGTTGCCGGGGAGGCTTAATTTTACCGTTTGATGCGGCGAGTTTTTATGTCGTGGGATTTATGGGCAACATAACCGTTGCACCGTTCTCGCCGAGCATAACTTCGGGAAGCTTGCCGTCCCACTTGGAAAGATATTCGATGTACTTCAGATATTCCGTAATGAGTTTGATTTCTTCCGCGCTCTTGCCCGTGAAGTCGATATCGTACGTTGCGGTCTGGGTGCCGTCCTCGTTTTCGACTGCGGTTTCCTTTATCGTGAAGCCCAGCGCTCTCGCGATTTCAATTGATTTTGCCTTTGTTGCTTCGGCTTCCGCGCGTGCAATTAAAACCTGCGCTTCGGCGTCCGCTTTTGCGGAAGCTATTCTCGCCTCGGCCTGCAATTTTGCGACTTCAAGTTCCTTTTCGCCGTTGATAATAGCCGTCTGCTTTTCGTATTCGGCCTTCAGCTTTTCCTGTTCCGCAATCATTTTGTCCTCGACGGTTTTTTCGAACGCGTCGGTGAAGTCGATGTTGGTAAGTACGACCGTGTTTACGGTAACGTGGTAGGTGCTGTCTATCGCCGCTTTGACCGCGCTTTCAACCTTGGGGGAAATGCTTGCGCGCGTTTCGATAATCGTCATAGCCGAATAATCGGAAAGTACGGACTTGGAACGTTCTTCGGTTACGCTCTGAATTTTGCCCGAAAGGGTCTGAAGGTTGCCGTAGTTATTGGCAATCTCAATCGCCTTGCCCGTGTCAATCTGATATTGAACGGTCATAAGTATATCCATCGACTGACCGTCTTTGGAATAGGTGTTCGCCTTGATGTTCAGGTTCTGAACGCGTGCGTCGTAAATTTCGTAGCTTTCCGTAATCCAGAAATCGAAATAAGTGCCCGCCGTCCTAACGTTCTGCGCCTTGCCGAGGTGTTTTACAACCGCGACTTCGCCCGCGTTAACTGTGTGGAAGCTGAACGGAATGAGAAGAAAGAGGATTAACGACAGCGCCGCCGCGCCTGCGGAAAGTCCGCCCGAAACAGGTTTTTTCGCCGCGGTGCGGTTGCCGAACTTGCCGAACAGGCGTATGCCCGAAAGCGCAAGCAATGCGTAAACGCCGCATGCCGCAAACGCAATAAAGAATACGAAACCTAAGATAATGCCGATTGTCATTGTTGTTTTAAAACTCCTTTAAAAATTTATTCTGTTTTCGGAGAGTGTAAAAAAAGACTTTTCAGACTGTACTGTCCGAAAAGTCTTGTTAACACATTTTAACGTGCGTTCCCGCCCGGGCTTTTCTGCCGTGATGACGAACGGAAACTTTTAACTACTCCCTTTTACGTAACTTATTCTATCATAATTTTCAACGCCTGTCAATACCCCTTGATACGATTTTTCCGATTGTTCCAAAACGTGTATAAACATATCCGTTTAGTGTATGGAAGAGATTGACAGAAAAGAGCTATAATAGTAACGGTATATAAAGGAAACATATGCGCGCTACGCGCAAAGGAGAAAAAATGAACATAAAAGAAAAGTTGGATAAGGTAGTCGAAGAATTCGGCAACATAGGTATCGTGCCCGTTATCAAACTCGACAAGGTTGAAAATGCGGAAAAGCTTGCAAAGGCGCTCCGCGACGGCGGTATCAACTGTGCGGAAGTTACGTTCAGGGCAAAGGGCGCGGACGAAGTTATTGGCCGTATGGTCAAGGCGTACCCCGATATGTTGGTTGGCGCGGGCACCGTTCTCACCTGCGAACAGGCGGACGCGGCGTACAAAGCGGGCGCTAAGTTCTGCGTTGCTCCCGGTCTTAATCCCAAGGTCGTTAAGCACTGCCTCGATAACGGAATACCTTTCGCTCCCGGTCTTTCCTCCGCAAGCGAGATAGAGCAGGCGTTGGAGCTCGGGCTCGATTTCGTAAAATTCTTCCCTGCGGAACAGGCGGGCGGACTTCCCTATATCAAGTCGGTTTGCGGACCTTACACCA
>CAZACR010000002.1:0-38209 GCA_964483715.1 uncultured Clostridia bacterium | reverse complement strand
CCCTACATCGGCGGCGAGGAAGAAAAGAGCGAAAGAGAACCGCTTAAAATCTGGGGCGAAGTTAAAGGCGGCGCTATCGTTGCGGCGAACTCGCCCGTGATTACGGCACAATGCCTCAGAGTGCCCGTTTCCGACGGACATACGGCTGCATGCTTCGTTTCGTTCGAAAACAAACCGACTAAAAATGAGATTATATCTGCGTGGAAAGAGTTTAGCGGAGAGCCGCAAGAGCTTGCACTCCCCTCCGCTCCCAAGCAGTTTATACACTATTTCGAGGAAGACGACAGACCTCAGCCCAAGCTTGACAGAAACACCGAAAACGGAATGGCTGTTTGCGCGGGAAGACTACGGGAAGACAACCTCTTCGATTACAAATTTATAGGTTTTTCGCACAACACCTTGCGCGGTGCGGCAGGCGGTGCGGTACTTCTTGCCGAATTACTCGCGGCAAAAGGTTATTTTGACTGAATTTTAAGATAAGGGATAAAAAAATGACTAGTTTCTTTAGAGGATTGGCTACTGCCATGATTACTCCGTTCGATGAAAACGGCGTCAATCTGGAAGAGTTCGGCAAAATGATTGAATATCAGATTGCAGGCGGTGCGGACGCGCTCGTAATTTTAGGAACTACGGGCGAACCCTCCACTATGACCGACAGTGAGAAGGTCCAAGTTATGGAATACGCCGTAAAAAAAGCGGCGAAACGTACGAAAATCATATTCGGAACGGGCGGAAACTGTACGGCGAACGCCGTTGCCGCAAGCATTCGCGCCGAGAAAATCGGTGCGGACGGTTTGCTCGTGGTAACTCCTTATTACAACAAATGCACTCAGAAAGGCATTGTGGAGTACTATAAGAGCATTTGCGGCGCAGTATCCATTCCCGTTATCGCATATAACGTGCCCGGTCGCACGGGCGTAAATATTCTGCCCCCGACTGCGGAGGAGCTTTCCTACATACCCAACCTTGCAGGAATTAAAGAAGCCTGCGGCAATATGGAGCAGATTTGCGAGACAATGCGCAGAGTTCGCGGCAGATGCGACGTATTTTCCGGCGACGACAACCTCAACGTGCCTATTCTCGCGATAGGCGGTGCGGGACTCATTTCCGTGGCGAGCAACCTCGCCCCCGCGGAAGTAAAGAAAGTGGCAACGCTCATGAGTGAATGCAAGCTTGCGGAAGCGAACGAATTACAGGACAGATTGCTGCCTCTGATAGACGCGTGCTTTACGGAAGTTAACCCCATTCCCGTTAAATACGGAAGCTGTGCGTTGGGTTTTAACGCAGGTATTCCCCGTGCACCTTTGACTGAATTGGAAGAAAACCACAAGACGGTTATGAAAAACGCGCTTGCAAGCGCAGGGATAAAAACTTTATGATTAACGTACTTATTTGCGGCGTTTGCGGTAAGATGGGCGCAAACTTACTTGAACTTTTAAACGGCGACAGCGAAGCTAAGGCGGCTTGCGGAGTAGACCCGCGTGCAACGGATTGCACAGCAATCCCCGCTTATACTTCGTTTGATAAGGTGGAGAACCGCCCCGACGTAATAATCGACTTCTCCTCCCCCGCCGCTCTTTCTGGCGAACTCGAATATGCAACGGCGAATAACGTGCCGCTGGTGCTCGCTTCCACTGGATATACCGCAGATCAGATTAGAGCAATAGACGAAGCGGCAAAGCGCATTGCAATATTCCGAACGGCAAACTTTTCACTCGGAGTAAATCTTATTTGCGAACTTGTTAAAAAGGCGGCGGAAACGCTTGGCGAAAAGTTTGATATCGAAATTGTGGAAAAACACCACAACCAAAAGGTTGACGCACCCAGCGGAACGGCGCTTATGCTTGCAGAGAGCGCCAACGAAGCTTTCGACAGTAAAAAGCCTTACCTCAACGGCAGAGAAGGTCAGGTAGGCAAACGCGGCAACGAGATAGGCATTCACGCGGTACGCGGCGGCACGATTGTAGGCGAACACGAAGTTTTGTTCTGCGGCGAGGACGAAATAGTTACTATCTCCCACTCCGCACGCAGTAAGAAAGTGTTTGCGGCGGGCGCAATCAAAGCGGCTAAATGGCTTTGCGGTAAACCTGCGGGTTTGTATAATATGGGCGACCTTTTAAAAAATTGAGCTTAGTTTAAAAAATAAAAAACACGGTTGTAAATCACAACCGTGTTTTAGTTTACTTTTTTCTTGTTTATTAGCCGCGCCTATTAGTATTGTCCATACGAACGGATTCTATATCTTTAGCGTCTGCGGGATTATAAAATCCACCGACATCAAATATTCTGCCGTCATCTTCGTTCAGACCTCTTGCGCCGCTATGTATATGCTGCTCAGGTGCAGGTTGAGGTGCAGAAGCAATGCGCGTAGTAACCGCTATAGGCTGCTGAGGAGCAGGCTGAACGGGCTTAGGTGCAGGCTGCTGTATCACAACGGGCTGCTGAACAAGCTTAGGGGCGGGTTGCTGTATAACAACGGGCTGTACTATAGGCTGAGGAGCGGGCTGCTGTGCAGGCATCTGATTTGTAGGCATTACCATAGGCATAGGCATAATGACGGGCTGAACCATAGGCATCTGGCCCATCATCATAGGCATTTGCGGCATCATAGGCATTTGCGGCATCATAGGTTGCATCATAGGCATCTGCTGCATCATAGGAACAGGTTGAACAACCGGTTGCTGGGGTGCAGGCTGCTGAACTATAATCTTTTCAGGCTGGGGTGCAGGCTGCTGAACTATGATAGGACGCTGAGGCTGAGGTGCAGGCTGCTGAACTATGATACGCTCAGGCTTTGAAGGCCCTTTGTTTGAATTGCTGACATGCATCAATAATACCAAAATGCCACCCAACGCAGCAATAGTTGCAATGATAGCCAATGCCATAAGCATTATCTGCCAAGGACTATCAAATGTTAAACTGGAAGCTAATATTGAAGTACACATATTATACCTCTATCTTTAAAAATTTAGTGCTGTAGCCGACTTGATATATTATATAAATCGAAATACAGACATATCTCCTTTTTGTTTATTAAATCACTAATTTTGTCATATGTCAATAGTTTTTTTAAAAAAAGTTATAAATTTTTTAACTTTTGACTAATTTTGACAAATTTTTCTAACATTTTTTAGCTAATTATTATAAATTCCATTGTCAGAATAAATAATTAATTAATAAATGCTACCGTCATTCTGATCGTAATATCCGTCCGATCCGTGCTGGGGATTAATGATCATCGGTAAATTTCCTCCGCTGCTCTGCGAGATTTGCGGGATTGCAGGGACTTGAGTAATTACAATCGGCTCATCGGGACCGTTATTGTTATTGCGATTGCTCCTGTTCTTCACCAATATAATGATTATTACCAACGCCAATGCAAGTACTGAAAGGATAATCGTCATTATCATCCAGAACATATTGTTAGATTCGCGGTAGATGCTGAGAGTAATAACTCTTACAGGCTCTGCCGAAGCTCTTGTCCTACCTTTTTCATACAGCTTTATTATAACGCTATTCATTCCGTATTCAAGGTTTTCAGCCCCCTCTATCGTGTAGCGGTAGATTGAGGTATCAACATCTACGTTTAATGTAAGCGCGGTAACACCCGAACCTACACTGTAAGAATACGTGTCAACTTCAGGCGTGTAGTCGTTAGCGAGACTTCTTATCTCGCGTGCGGACAAGCCGTCCAAAGAAGGATTTACTCTTTCAATTACGAATACAACAGGCTTTACGTCCCCGTTGCCGAGGTCAAAGTATACGCAGAAAACGTTCGTGCCTATGCTAAGATCAAGCGTGTAGTCCTTTTCGTCGTCGTTGTCGATCTCTTCCGTTTTATTGCCGTCTACGATTTTGCTAACCGTATAAGTTAAACCGCTCTTTGCGGAAACAATTTCGAAGTTGACCTTATCTTTTGTAAATACGACTTCTTTAGCTTTATATACGTCGAACGCCTGCGAATCGGAATTTACCGTAAACGCAAGGCTCTTGTCATTGTCAAGCCTTACCTTTGCAATATAATCTACTACTACGGGCGCTTTCTGGAAGAACGTTATCGTATAAGTTCTCATATCGCCGTTCTGAGCCGTTGTAACGACTTCAAAGAGCTGAGAAGCAACGTTTGCAAGTTGAACTTGCTTGCTACCCGTACCGGTAACGGTTGTGGTTGTCTTACTTGCAATAGCATTGATTATAGCGTTATAGTTGCCGCTTTCGTTTGCTTCCAGATAAACCGTGTAATCGGTCAATTCAGGGTCGAAATACTCGACAAAAGCTATGGTCTTGCCGCCAACCGTAACGGAGAGCGACTTCAGAGTCGTATCGGAATCGGCAGCTTCTCTGGTAATTTCAATCCAGTACATATCGCCGTCAATTTCCGTATCGCTTACCGCTCTTACGCCTATCGTGGTTGTCTGACCTGCGTCAAGAGTAATTACAGTTTCAAAGTTACGGGCAACCTTTGTTGCGTTAAGTGTATTTCCGTCGCCGTCTACTACAGTCGCATATTCGCCTTCAGCTACAACCGTCATCGTCAGGGAGCTTACCGTATTTGCTACTCTGAACTGATAATTATTAGTATTCTTGTTGAAGTTGAACGTTTCTGTACCGATAGTTCCCTTATCGTGCTTAAACGTTATCTTTTCAATGTCGTTCTTATCTTCAAAGTAGTTAATTACGAACTTGTAAGTCGTTTCGCCAGCACCCGACGTCGCAGTGAAGTTGTATTCTTTACTGCCGTGTTCGAGTTTGATGGAATACTCGTTGCCTTTTACGGTGAGCTTAGGGTCCGTGCTTGCGGTAGAACCGCTGTTGGGAATTGCCCTTACGGTTATAGTAGAACCTAAGGACGCGTCCGCCGTGGTAAGGTCAAGCGTATAAACTCTGTCAAACTCGTCGTAATTTGCGGTATCTTTTACTTCGGTGAAACTGTTTTCCTTAGGAAGCTTAATTCCCAATGAAGTAAAATCGCCGACGTTAACAACCCTCTTAACGTGTACCTTATAAGTAAGCTTATCGGTTCCGTTCTGAGCCGTTACAACAATATTATACGTTTCTTCGTGCGGATCCTTTACGTTGTACTTGAAATTATTGTTTCCCGTAGGTAACCCTGAAACGGTAGAAGTAGCTGTGGAAGCCTCCGCCTCAATGCTTACCGTTGCCGCAGTTGCGGTACCCCACTTTTCAAATTCAACCCAATATTCTGTGCCGTTGGGGTCGAAGTATATCTCATTTCCGCCTGCGCCGTCAAGCAATTCGTACTCTTGACCGTCAATCTTGACAACAAGACTGGAAAGCGTGGTATCCTTATCCGCCTCTGCCTTTTTGATATTGAAAGTGTATTCAGTACCATTAGCCGCGCCGTCCGTTCTGCCGCTACCCTGGTTAGCCACACCGTAAACCTTAATGGTTTTAGCCGTAACACCTAAAGTACCGGAAGAAATTTCGTAGTAGCCGTCAGCCTTCTTTGCACTAACGGTTGCGCCGTCGGCTTTGATTATTTCGAAATCGCCTTCAGCCTTAACCCTTAAAAGAACGCTGGAAACGGTAAAGTCAACTTCTACGTTATAAGAATATGAGTATTCGTTGAATATAAAGACGTCGGGAGAAACTTCGTTACTGCCGTTCATCATCTTTATATCCGCAATACCGTCCTTATCTTCGTAGACTTCGATATTGATTGTGTACTTTGTATTTCCCGAACCTGTTTTTGCGGTAATTTCAAAGCTGTTCTTGTTGCCGAACTGACTCAGTTTACCGACATAATAGTCGGAAATTTTCGTCAGGTTTTTAACGTCTATGGTTGAATCGGGCGTGCATTCTGCCTGAACATAGAAATCAGAACCTAAGCCGTTGGGAAGTGAATCAATAGCAATCTTTCCGTTATAGATTTTGGTAACGGAGTCGAATTCGCCGAATACCGTGCTATAACTCATGCCGTCATAGGAGATTTTTACGTCGGTCAAATCGCCCTTCGCAATCTCCCTCTTTATCTGAACGGTATAGGTCTTTCTACCTGCCGTGCCTGATTCGGGAGTTACATAAATCAGATAAGAGTCAGTCCTTGTTGTCGTAGGATAGGTATAATTAAAGCTGAACTTCATTTCCGTAGCATTATACGAACCCATTGCGGCGCTGCCTGCCGTAACCGTGGACTTTGCGCTATCTGCAATAGCGTAAATTTCTACGTTAGCGCTTGTGGTTCCTGCTGCGGGACTGGGGATAGTATAAGTATACGTGTCCGTAGTCGGATTGAACATTACTCCGCCGTCAAAGCTCACCTCCGACCCTGCCACAAACAATTTTAATGTGGAAAGGTTTGCATTGTCGTCCGCCGCTTCCCTTTCAATATTAATTGTATAGGGCATACCGAATTCGTTAGGCGTAATCGTGGGGTCTGCAATAGCTTTAAGAATTATAACCGTCGGACCTGTCGTAGAAAGTGTTACACAACTGATCGAGCTTGTGTGCTTGTTAGAAGACACGCTCGACGTATAGGTCTTGTTAGCACTGTCTACAACCGAAGTATGAAGACCGTCGGTCGTTACCTCTATATCTATATTACCCGAGTTGTAAGTGTAAGGTACTTTGATGTTATAAGTGAACGTGTTGGGGTTAAACGCGCCTTCAAGGAAGTTCAACGTTTCAGTGCCTTTTTTGAGGACAATATCGGTAATTTCGTTCTTACCCTCCAACAGACTGATGTCAAACTTGTAGGCTACACTTTTTCCCTTTGCGCTTACAGTAATGGTAAATGAAGATTTACCGTACGCAAGCTGGTTAAGCTTCCACTCCTGATTTGCGGTAACCTGATTTAATCCGGTTGCCGTTGCCGTTGCTTCCGAAGAAACAGTACCCTTAATGAAAACGGACGAATTAAGCGGTATATTGTCTGCCTCTATACGCTTCGTTATAGTATACGTATGGGTCGAACTGTCATATTCGGCTGCGCCGAGCACCGACATATACGAAGACTGATTTACATATGAAATCTGCAAATCGGTAAATTCGGGGTCGGGAATAACGTTCTTTATGTTAACTGTATAGTTAGTAGTCGGGCCGTCTTCGGGTTGTACCTTAATAGTATAAGTAACCGTCTTTTCCTGACCTTTTGTCAGAGAGAAATTGTTCGTCTTGCCCGTAGTGCTGCCGTCGCTATCCGCAGTAATCGTAGCCTTGCTGCTCTGTGGAACAGCCGTGATGACTACGGGAACGGACGAGCCTGTGAAAGAGGAAGCGTCGAACTCAACGTTCCAAACGAGCGTGCCGCCGACAAACGTGCCTTCTTTGAAAGACTGCGATACACCGTTGATTTTTACGTCAAGGCTCTGCAACTGCGCGCCGGTATCAGCCGCCGCTCTCGTGATTATTACCGTATAAGTCGTGCCCGCGTTGCCCGTGCCGTTATCTGCCTTAGCTACGAAGCTCAACGTCTTGGGCGTACCCGCAACAAGCGAAATAGTGTTACGCTTGTGGGACGTAGTGCCTGCCGTCGTTGTGTAGGTACCCTCTCCGTCCTCAACTTTGCAGTACTTGCCGTCCGTGGTAACTTCTACGTCTACGGAAGCATAATCTTTAAAAGGCACGTTGATAGTATAGGTTGTCGAACCGGAGTTGAACGCGCCTTCGGTGAAAGGAATAACCGTCGTTTTTCCGCTCTGCTTGAATACTATATTCTGTATACTGTTTTTATTTTCTTTGAGCCCCACCTCAAAGTTATAAGTTGTAACACCGGTCGCCGACGTTACAGTTACCGTATAGGTTGTAGTGTTACCGTTATTATAAGTCAAACCTGTGGAGGAACTCCACGCGTTCGCACCGGCGCCGGACAAATTGCTGCTCGTGCTTGCTGTTGCGCCCGACGTGGGGGTACCGGTAATTTTAAATATCTGACCTGCATAAACTGCGGGGTCTAAATCGACTTTAATAGTGTAAACGTTATTCGGTTTACCGCCGGAAGTGCCGCTCGAAAGCGTTGAGTTGGTGCTGTCAACCGTAACTTGCGCATTGCTGCCAACCTGATACTTTAAATCCCTTAACTCGCCGGCTTTTATGAGCCTGCTGAGATTGACGGTATAAGTCTTTGAGTTTCCTGCCTCCGCCGTTACCACAAACGAGAGCGATGTGCCGCTTGCCGACGCCGTATACTCGGTCGAAGCACTATAATCCGCACTGTCAATCTTCAGTTTGGAGGTAGTTGAACCTAAGGTTACGTTGAAAGTACCTTTGTAGCCTGCCTCTTCCTCCAACGTGAAGGAATAGCCCGTACCCGTCGTAGTGCCGTTTACCGTAGCTCCGCCGCTCGTCATCGTGAGCGAAGAGATAGACGTATCGACGTTCTTAACGCTGAAAGTAATCGTGTATACCTTTGTTGTATTGTCCACACCGGTTGCTGTGAACTTTACCGTTGCGCCGTCCGTAACGTTTGTAAGCGTGAGCGCACTTCCGCTGTTAACCGTGGTACCTGAAGCGCTCGCGCCGGTCGCCGACACAGCAACTTGAGTATTTATACCAAAATCGGCAGCCACGGTAGGCGTAATTTGCACTTGAGTGTGGTCTGAAGGAAGCTTAACGGTGTAATTTCCGTCGTTTACAACAGTGTCGGTATCCTGCGCGAACGCGGGATCCAACTTATTGAACGTGTTATCCAACGTAGGAGCGCCCGACTGACGATTGACGTTAAGCGTCAAACCGGAAAGGCTGACGTAGGTGTTTTTAATCGTCAGCGTATAGTTTTGTTCGGTTTTCTCGTCCTCGGCAATAGTATAGAACTTAACGACCGTAGTGCCGGAAGAATCCAGAGTTATAGTTGCCTCTTTGCCGGAATCTATAGCCGTGCCGCCCGTTTTCGGATTTGACGTTGCGCCCACACTGTACTTTATTTTTGTAGCCTCATCCTTGGCAGTGGGCTTGATTTTGTAAGCCGTACGGTTAGCGGTTTTTATAGTCTGGGAAAGGCTTGTGTTTATGCCGTTATCATCATTAGCAACCACGCTAAGCGTAGAAACTCCAGCCTCCAACTTACTCAAGTTAGGATTGCTGCTGATTTTTCCGAGCTTAATTTCCACAACGTTCTTTGCAACGGTAGAAAATCTGGTGGTTTTAGCTCTCGATGCCCCGGTTGCCTTAGTTGAGAACGAATTAGTGCCCGACGGACCTATACCGAAAGTGAGTCCGGGTATACTTCCTGCACTTTCCGAAACTTTCAAAACAAAAGTGAAGGTAACGTCACCGCTTGTAGATATAGGATCTCCGGTTGCACCGAAGTGTATATTCATACCTGCTTCAGACTCGTCAGACGTATATCCTTCCCCGGTCTGAGTAGTGCTGTATTTCTTATATGAAGAGAAATCCTCATAACTGCCGCTGGCTTCAAGAGATGATGAATAGCTGACTAACTCGAGATAATCCGAATACTTTGCTACAGCCTCGTTTGTACCCGGGTCAATTTCACCGAAAACAAAGTCGAATCCTTCCCAAGTGCCGACTACAACCGTATGCATGACAACGGTAATCTCGAACGTCTCGCCCGGTCCGACCTGAGTCTTATCAGCCGTAATCACTGCCGTATCGCCTGCGGCAGCTTCTGCAAAATCCGAACTCGTATTTTTAAAATTGTTTTCGAAAAAGCAAAGCACTATTGCAAGTAAAGCAATCAGTATCGGCAATGCAATTTTCTTAAAAATCCTGCTCATTAATTAATTATCCTTGATTTTCATTTCTACGGGCGTAACTTTAAAGCAATCGCCTCTTATGGTCTCACCCTTACTACCGTCATTCTTTCTGATTGTAGTTCTTCCATTAGCTCTGTCGGTAACCTCGGTTTTAACACCATCCTCCGTTTTATAATATGAGATAGTGTTTTGTGCAGTTTTAGCAACGCCGATTTTAATAGACGGAGCAGCTTCTGCAGTTTGTTTAACCTTTATTTTAAATTCGATTACTATGGCTTGCGAAGTAGGAATGCGAGCGCCGCTCGTATCTATACTAACAAAAATTCCGCCATCATCGCCGGTAGACATAAATTCCTGACGAGTATTATCGTTAACATCATAGATACTACCTGTCGGTGCGGGGAGATTTGTTTTGTAGCTACCCGAAACAAACTCGAAATATTTAGCAAACTCTTCGGAGTAATGTGTTTCGTCTTCGTCTAAAGGTACTATTCTGAAATCCAGCGACTGCCATATGTAATCTGTACGCGAAGTTGTTACCTCAAGCTTAACACTAATCTCTGCGCCGGGCTTAACTTCGGTGTCACTGAAAGTAATACCTATATTCGAGGTTTCTACGGGAGTAGGCTTGTCGGGTCCTACGGACGCATCCGTTACGGTAATATTACACGTTGCCGTTATACCGCCGTCATTTGTCTTTACAGTGATGACTGCCGTACCTGCGGCGACAGGCGTTACAAGTCCGTCTGTAACAGTTGCGATATTTTCGTCGGAAGTTTCCCACGTTACGGTTTTATCCGTCGCGTTTAAAGGTCTGACAGTTACTTCCAACTGCAGAGTACCGCTGCCTAAGGTTAAAGAGTATTCGGGATAATTTAATTCAACTCCGTTTACCGAGACGATAGGGTCTATAACGGTAACTGCACAAGTTGCGGTTTCAGCCGCGTCATTAGTCATTACGGTAATGACTGCAGAACCTGCAGAGATAGGCGTTACAACACCCATATCCGTAACGGTTGCAACTAATTCATTAGAAGACTTCCATGTTACGGATTTATCCGTAGCGTTTTCCGGGAAGACCGTTGCTTCCAGCAACAGGGAACTACCATTTGTTTCTAACGTATATTCGGTATAATTAAGCGCAACGTCTTCAACGTGAATTTTAGCGGAAACAACCGTAATTACACAATTTGCTGTTCTTGCACCGTCATTGGTCCTTACCGTTATAATAGCCTGTCCTTGCGCTACCGCGGAAACCAAGCCTTCGGCGGAAACTTCTGCAACATTTTTATCCGAGGATTTCCACGTTACGGTTTTATCCGTCGCATTTAAAGGCTCGACGTCGGCTTCAAGCTGGTATTCCTGACCTTCCTCTAACGTATATGATGACTGATTAAGCGTAACATCCTGAACAACTATAACAGGTTTTTCCTTAGATAATACCGAAATAAGCACTATGCAAAGCGCAATCAGAATTGCCAGAAGCACAAACGCCACTATCATAAAAATTTTTTTGGAGTTTTTTTTCATTATTTATACCTTTTTTTAACCTCTATTTGCCCCATTCTCTCATCAAAGAGGAATGGGGCAAACTGCTTTTTATTTGTTAGTTATCATTTAGTAATATTATCAAAACTAACTCTGATAAAAGAGATCGACAACGTCGCTTACGCCTAAAAGAACTTCACCGATAATACCGATATCCGCAATAACCATATCGCCCGCCTGGGTCAAGTAAGCTGCAAGTCTAACTTCGACATCAAAGTCTGCAAGTGTTTTCTCACCCCTCAAATACTCGCCTATCCAAGCGATATCCGAGGCTTGCACATAGCCGTCGCCGTTTAAATCGCCAAGAACCGAAAGATAAATCTTTTCTTCGACTTTACCGTTGACGACGTATTCGATATAATAACCGGAGCCTACGGAAAGCATTCTCCAATCATCCAAATCCTCTTCAAAGAACGTATCGTCGTCTATTGCGCTGCCTAACGAACCACAATCCCAGAAGCACAAACCGTCGAAGTCATAAAGCCTTATCTTAGTTTTATCTGTAAACAATTC
This sequence comes from uncultured Clostridia bacterium, assembly GCA_964483715.1. Taxonomy (GTDB): domain Bacteria; phylum Bacillota; class Clostridia; order Christensenellales; family Borkfalkiaceae; genus Coproplasma. The sequence goes on along the minus strand of CAZACR010000002.1, from coordinate 26,474 downwards.
AAGGAAATCATTAACCGACGTTTTGGGAGCTATCTGACCGATGACAAGTCTTTCAAAATCCAAATCGTCAACTCCGTGAACCAAATTTTTTTCCTTGTAGGTTCTGCGGTAATAAGAAGTAATGCCGTAGTCAACTGCCTCTTCAAACATAAAGTCAGCTACAACGCCGGGCTTTAATTCAAGGGGAACATAATTAACTATTTTTACTTTTTTGGTGACAGAGTTGCCCGCTTCCGCAGTTACGGTAATAGTATGAGTACCTTCCGCAAGGTCTATACCGGGCGCAGCGTATGTATTTCCGTTTACTGTTACTTCCGCAGAATCGGGAGGGGTAATAACGACCGTGCATCTGCCGCTTGTTTCGCCGACAATAGCATAGTAATAATCAACTACGGGGTTTTCGGCAGCCGCTTTTGTTGCACTGTTCTGGAACACATTCGTAGTGTTGACTCTGCCCTTAACGACCATAGTAAAGTCCGTAGCGGTTTTAACTACCTTGAACGTAAGTGTATAAATTTTTTCGGAAGTGTTGCCTGCGCCGTCATCAGCGGAAACCTTAATCTTAACAGTGTTGCCCGTTTCTATATTGCTTACCGTAAAAGGTGAACCGGATTGTACCGACGTAGCTGACAAAGTTGCAGCACCCTCTTTCTCGAGAGCAGCAGTAGTGTTGGCATAATTGCCTGTGGAAATCGTAGGTGTTACGGTAACCACACCCTCGCCGTCATCGGGAACTATAACTTCATATTCCAAAGTACCGGACGAGAAAGTGCCTTGCAAATCCTTTTTGGTCACTCCTGCCAAAGTGGAATCCGAAGCCGCGATAAGCGCGGTAAGGCTTGCGCCGACAACCTTTACGTTTATCGTATAAGTTTCCTTAGTTATTCCGTCCTCGGCTACTACTTCTATGGTAACTACGCCGTTGGAAGGTATAGTAACGTCGCCCTTGCCGTCTGTAACAACGACGTCGCCGGGCTTAAGCGTTATGGATTTAACACCTTCAACACTGGTGGGTATTACTGTTAAGGGAGCCGTAGGGTCGTTGACAACAATACTGAAAGTATCATCGAGGTTTGTACCGTCCGTCTTTGTATCCAACGTCTGATATACGTTAGTTGCGGATTCTTCGCCCTGACCTACCTTGATTTCGGAAAGCTTAGCATTGTTGCTGGGTTCCTTAATCGCGAATTCAAGCGGCTGTATGTTGAATACTTTAGCATTGTTACCGCCGGCATATGTATATTGCGCCTTGTTTGCACCTACTTCCTTTAACGCGACTGAATTGGTCGTATGGTGAACAACGTCAAACTTAAATTCCGTACCGGCAGCAGCAGTGGAAGCTATTTCGAAATCAGCGGTGAAAACCACTAAATTCTCCGAAGACACTCCCGTAATATTCGCAAGGTTTATTGCGTACATACCTCTTGTACTCTGCAGATTTGCCGCAGGGGCGTTAGACTGGTCTCTGCAGTTTGTGCCCGCCACAAATATCGGATTGAGAGAATAATTGGTCATTGTCAATAACGCCATTTTTTCCGTATCGAAAGTCATTGCCGTTGCGGCAGGTCCGATATAAAGACCTATGGTTGCAACCTCCAAACCCGGAGCGTTTACAGTTACGGTAAGCTTAAACTTTCCGCCTGCAACAAAGCTGTTAGTGTCTGCGGAAATTGTTACCGTAGGCTGCGCGTCTGCAGCGTCAGCCATTTTACCTTCGTTTTTAATGAACAGCAAGCCGCCGATTACAGCAAGCAACATCGTAATTGCAAGCACTATCGCCGTTGTTGTCCTTGTTATCATTTTTTTCATAAGCGCCTCCTTAAAAGTACTTATATTTGATACTTGATTTTTGTTTATTTAGGCAAAATTCCCCTAAATTCGCGTACATTATACACCTTGTACCGCATTTTGTCAATATTTTTAATCGGAAAATGCGGTACTAGAATGTGTTTTACGTCAATAATAACGATTAGTTGAAGTAGTCCGCTACGTCGTCGTAACCCTGAAGCTTATCGCCGATTATTGCTATATCGGTTATGGTTATATCGCCGCTGTTGGAAATTAAGCCCGCAAGCCTGAATTCTTCATCTTCCAACATTTCGTCACCTCTGAGGTAGCTTCCCAGAACGGATACATCTCCGGCCTGTACATAACCGTCGCCGTTCAAATCGCCGAGTACGGATACGTACGCTACGTCTGCCGCTTCCTCGTCCTCGCCGAATACAACCTTCCAGCCGGTACCTACCGCAAGCATACGGTAGTTGGTCATATCCGACTCATCATAACCATCGGCGGGTTGACCGTAATCCCAAACCAAATCGCCGAATGAATCGTATAAGCGAATCTTATCGACCTGGCTTGCGTGGATATTGTTAAGGAAGCTCTCGACAGAGGTCTTTTCTTTTACGTTGCCTATTACGACCTTGTTAAGATGTAAGTCATCCTTTCCGTGTACCCAGCCCATCTCGTCATAAGACCTGCGGTTATCCATTCTAATGATTTCAAACATTATCTGAACATCATTGTAAATGAACTTGTAGTTTGAATTTGCGGTGAAGCGAAGCGCAAGGTCGCCGGAAATGGTCAACGTACCGACGTTGGTTTCATCGAACACAAAGTTTGCTACGTAGTTGCCGTTCTTGCTTGCGAAATCGCCGTAATCGTTATCCTTAAGCAAGATGCTGTACGCGCCCTTTGCACCGACGCTGTCCGCCGTTACTCCGCCCTTTTCAAATTCGGGGATAAGCGTGATTTGCGATAAGTCGAACAAATCCGAGACACTCTTGCCTCCGTCTGCGCTTACCAAATCCTCAGTCGAAAGTGTGTACCAATCCGAGATGCTTATGTTAGAGCCTGTGTAATCTTTGTTTATGTCTTTTGTAGTAACCAACAGGGTTATCTTCTTGGGGGTAATATTAAGGGTTTTTTCCTTATCTTCGTCCGCAAGATAGTAATTGTTTACCGAGCCGGTGTTCTTGAGATTGATCTTCACTTTATATTCGCCGGCATCTCTATGGCTTGTCGTCAAGTAAGTGAATGTAAATTCGAGAATATCGGTAGTGGCGTATTTCTTAGCTACTACAGTGGGGTCTTGGTCCTGACCGTTGTACTCTTTTTCCAACGTTAGTTCTTCGAACTCGATTTTGGCTTTAACAATATTGTACTTATACTGCGCACCTCTGTCGCAGGTATAGTTGGGATTATCCACACCGTTTACGGTTGCCGTGTATTCGCCGACGCCTATACCCGTACTACCGTTGGCGAACGTTGCGTGAACTTCATCGCCGTCGAACGCGTCCTTTGCAACAATTTCGGGTCCGACATACTTGCCACAGTAAGGAATAGTCGTATTCTTAACCTCAAGCGTTACTTTATAAGGCTTAATTTCGTAAGTCGTTTCCTTATTCGTGCAGCCTTCCAAAGTGTAGTTCGAGTTACCGAGCTGCTCGGCAATAGCCGTATTAGCCGTGCCTGCATCCTTAACGCCGTCAACAATAACCTGACAAACGTCGACATCGCCGTTTTCTCTCGTCTTAAGGTTGGTAACCGTAGCCGTAGGAACCTGAACTTTTCCGTTGTAGGTGAATTCAGGATACTCCCAATTTAATACTACTACCAAAGGCGAGATTGTGAATTCATGCGTGAGATTGTCAACACCTTCTAAGGTGTAGTTGGGATTGTCTACGCCCGTAATGGTTGCAATCAGGTTTTCACCTGCGTCTATCTGACCGGAAATTATCAAATTGACAGTATCGCTGCCCTTGTTGGTTACGGTCGCCGTAGGACTCTGTTCCAAACCATTGTAGATGAACGTTTCGTTGCCCCATTCAATTTCAACAACCTTCTGAAGAACTTTGACAAGAATCTTCTTGTGAGTTTCCTTATACGTTTCGGTTTCCGTTACGTTTACAACTACATAAACGTCGCCCGCCTTAGTACCTTTAAGACTGTAGCCTGAAACGCCGTCAGCGCCGAAGCCGCCGCTTAATTCGGCAGAACCTGTATCGTTTTCGATACTTAAGGAGTAAATACCGCCTTCATCAGCAAACTTCTTGAGGACAATGTCAAGAGTTTCGCCGTACGTTATCTCTTTTACATCCAAATCAACAGGCGCTTCGGGTTTTTCAACCTCAATATATCCGTATATCGATATGCCGTCGTAGTTAGAGGAAGGCGAAATCGTTGCACATACGTATATCCAGCCGAGCTTCGTGCCTGTTAGCACATTGTTATTCAGTTCAGCCTCGCCGATTTTTGTGATAGAAGGATCTGCCACAGGTGAAAGCATATACGTTACGCTTGCGTCTCCGACCGTACCCTTAAGTTTGATAATCGTAGGCACGTTGATAGTTATTGCCTTCGTTGCAAACTCTATCGAAGGAGGCGCTTTCTTGATTATGAATTCGGGTGCGTCTTCTCTGTCCTTACCAAGCGTATAGTTACCGTTATCCAAGCCGGTTGCATACGCAGTATTCCAGGTACCCGCATTTATCTGCCCGCCTTCTATTATAAGGTTGCAATTACCTTCATCCTTATCAAGCACGCCTTGAAGTTTGTACCCGGGTACGAATATATCCGTACCGTTGTAAACAAACTCGTTTTTCTTGTTCCAGACAATCGTTACGAATCTGGGAGTAATATTAACAGTGAATTCTTTAGTGGTGTTGTCGAAATCGCCGTTACCGGGGATAAATACCGATACCCTTACAGTACCTGCCTTTGTCGCCTTTAATATGTTACCGCTTATGATTTCAGCAGTACCCGTATCGTTTATTACGGTGAATTTAGGCGTGTAGGTTGTAGTATTGCCATCCACTTCCAAAGTAAGCTCTTCATCATACTGAACGGAAGATTTCTTGAGAGATATTTCAAGAGTCTTCTTACCGATAACAATTTGTTCGGTTATCGTATGACCAAGATAATTGGTGGACTCGTAAACTTTGATTTTAACTACTGCCGTACCGATCTTAGTACCGGTAAATTCACCTTCATCCGTTAACGTAGCATTAGACGAACCTTCTATAATCTCGTAGGTTATATAAGCGTTACCGATGTTACCGCTGATTTCCAACTGGGTAGGAACACCGATGTTTACTCTCTTAGTCAAAAGCTGAACATTTATGTCCTGTTTGCCTATCGTAAGGTGGCTGGAGATATTCTTACCGCCTTCTACCGTGTAGTTGGGATTATCTACGGCAACTACCTTTGCATCCTCATAAGTATTTGCCTCGACGTGTCCGCCTGCAACTGTTATGCCGCAAACATCGCCGTTTTCAAGGTTCTTTATCTCGCAATCCGCATACTGCTCTTTGCCGTTGTAAATCTTCTCAGTATCCGTCCATACGACTTCTATAGGTTTGGGAAGGATTGTTACGGTAACCACACCGCCGGTAACTTCTTTATAATTATCGGTTGCCGGTATGGATACGATAACTTTGACGTCGCCTACAACCTTACCCTTATTCGGAGTGATAGCTTTGAATACATCACCCGATACGGTTGCAATCTTACCGTACTCGGAAGATATGAGATACTTTACATTTGCAGATTTGTCGTTAGCGGTATCGTTTCTATTTCCGCTGTCTTTCAACGCCAACGTAAGCGAATCACCGTAAATTACCGTATTTTTGACGAGCTCAAGGTTTCTTTCCGCCTTAACGACTGCAAGATTAATCTCACCGCTAAACGCATTACAGTTTTCCGAAGCTTCAATATCGGCTTTGATCACTACGTTACCTGTTCTGGTTGCAGTGAATTCATACGAACCGTCAGCAAGTTGAGTAAGCGTTCCTAAGCCTACGCTCTTTGCCTTAATAAGCTCTAATACATAAGCCGCATTTTCGTAGTTGCCGACCAACTCGAGTTTTACTGTAGTGCCGTATTCGACTTCCGCAGGCTTAAACGAAGGATTAAGGTTAGCTCTTTCGATAGTATAAAGTATCGAGTAATCCTGATCCAACTCGTAATTACCGTTAGTCAATCCCGTAACAACTAATTTATAGCTGCCGACGTTAGTGTAATTGCCTTTGGTAAGCTCGATGTTGCTTGAATTCAATACCTTAAATTCAACGTCGCATTTATCCGAACCGAAGAATAACGTTGTAGAATTGTCTTCACCTGCGGGACGAGTAATCTCCATTGCAGGAGTTTGATCCTTTCCGTTGAAAGACAAAGTATCGTCACCGAAATCAATAGCCACCTTACGGGGAAGAATAGTGAAGGATTTGTCTTTATTCAACGTATTCTCTATGGAATATTTACTCCTGTCTTTGCCCTTTAAGCTGATTACTTTTGCAGTCCAATCGCCGGCATCTACCGCGCCTTCGACATTAAGGGATACTTCGTCGCCTTGCACAATGTTGTTAATCGATACGGAAGGATACTGAGTTTCGCCGTTATAGGTAAACTCCGTAACATCATCCCAAGTTAACTTAATAGTACGAGGTGTTATTATAATATCCAAACGTACAGAGGTCTGATCGAAGTATTCAGTATCTTCCGTCTCTGCGGTTATATGCGCCGTACCGACCATCTTGGGTACAAAGTACAAGACACCTTCAATATACTCAAGACTACCGAACTTCTCGTACAAAGAACCTATAGAGAACGAAACGTCGCCGTATAAGAACTCGCCGGTATCTTCGTCAAGTAATCTGCCGTTATCGTCGTCCAGCTCGATCTTGAGCTTAGAGCCGTAAGCAACAGTGTTCCTTACCAGTTTTATAGGCGCTTGACCCTTGATGATTGATATGTCGCCTTCAACTTCCGCCGCCGTAGAGTTAGCGGTTTCTCCGACGGTTACTCTGATCGTTACCTTGCCGAGGCGGAGACCTGTAATCTTTGAGCCTGCGAGAGTAGCCATCATATCGCCGTCTACCGGAGTTCCGTCTAACAACTCACCGCTGAGAATTTCAAAGGTCATTTCGCCGTTGCCGACGTTACCCGATACTTCTATCTCCGTCTCTTCGGAAAGTATAATCGACTGTGTGATTATCGACAGCTGAGTATTCGCAATGGTTATTTCGAAACCTTTTTCAAGATTGGATATACCGTTTAACGAATAATTGGTGTTAGCCAGACCGGTAGCTTTTGCAACATAGTTTATACCTACGTTCGTCTGCTTGCCGCTTATTATAACTTCGCAGCTATCGCCCGCTACCAAGCCGGTTACCGTTGCGGTAGGAGCTTGCTCCTGACCGTTGAACTCGAACGAATCCTGATCGCCCCAAATAAGGGATAACACGGCAAGAGGTTTAATCGAATACTTTGTCGTTATGTTAATTCCGTCTTCGAGCGTATAGTTTTCGTTGGAAAGAGCGGTTACCTTTGCGTCAAGGTTTTCTCCAGCATCCTTAGAACCCTCTACGGTTACTACCGAGCAAGGGAACTCAGCCAATTCGTTTGCAACCGTAGCCGTAGGATACTGCTCGCTACCGTTGTAAGTATACTCTCCGTACGTCCATTCAATTTCAACGACGTACTTTTTGACAGTGACTATAATGTCCGTTTCGGTCTTATCATTATAGTTAGCAGAGCCGGAAACGGTTATTTTAAGATAAACTTCACCGGCACCGGTAGCTTTAAGCACGTTACCGTTAATCGTTGCACTGCCCGTTCCGCCTTCGTCAACTTCATAGGTTACGGTTGCATCCGAAGGCACGGACTTCAACGACAAATTCAACGTTGAACCGAATATAACCTCGTTTGACGTAAGCTCTATATTACATTCAGCCTTAACTATCCTGTAATCATGGGACAGCACGGGTCTATCCTCTTCGGCAACCTCTTCCGGATCAAAATCCAACGTGTAGTTGGGATCGGAAAGCGATACTGCCGTAGCCGTGTACACTTCATTTTCGGGAGTTACTTCAACCTGCCCGCCGGAAAGAGTAATATCTACTATATCGTTGCCGATTAAATTACTTACGGTCGCAGTAGGCAATCTTTCCGAACCGGTATACTCGAGTTCGAAATCGCTCCATTCAATCTGTACAAGCAAAGGCTTGATATCAAATCTCGTCGTAACGTTATCAGCGCCTACAATCGTATAGTTTTCGTTGTCAAGTTCGGTTATTTCAGCCTGCAAACCTATTCCGGCGTCTACCGAGCCAGAAACTGTGGGGTTGCATACTTCGTCGCCGACAAGATTTCCGAATATAGGCTGAGGATACTGCTCGTTGCCATTGTAGACAAACTCTCCGCTCTGCCAGCTGATTTCAAGAACGCGGGGCTTTATTGTAAACTCGCCCGTAACGTCTATTCCGTCTTCTACGGTATACTTATTGTTATCTACAGCCGTTGCCGTAGCCGTGTAAGTACCTGCATTCTTCTGCGTACCCGATACGGTAACGTTGACCTCATCCGAATTGATTACATTCTCTACCCTTGCGGACGGAACGTGATTTTCTCCGTCGTAATCAAACTCGTTGTCGTACCAAACAAGTTTTACCGGACGGGGCAAGATTTGCAAATCATAGGTTATAGTCTTACCGTTATAGTTATCGGAATCCGCTATTACTGCTTTAAGCGTAACAGTACCTATGTCGTTTGCAGTGAAAAGGTTGCCTCTGCCGATAGTAGCGATTCCACTGCCGCTGGTTATCGAATAAGTTACTCTGCCGCCGCCTAAATTGTTCTCTAACTCAAGAACAAACTGATCACCGTAATAAGCTGTTTTCGTCTTGAACTCAGGGTCAAGGTCGGCAGCAATAATTACATAATCTATGCTGAGGTTAGCGCCCTCGTCGGTTATGTCGGGAAGCACATAGTTGAAGTTGGTAAGACCCGTAGCCGTAGCGGTATACACAGTTCCCCTAGGCGTTACGTTGATTTGTGCGCCGTCTACCGCAACTTCCGTTTCATCGTCATTTAACAGACCGCTTACCGTAATTTCAGGATGCTGCACCTGTCCGTTGTATACCAGCTGCGTATTACCCCAGGTTATACTTACCTTTTTAGGCGTAATGTTGAACAGAGCCTTATTTGTGGTACAGCCTTCCAAGGTGTAGTTATCGTTATCCAACTCCTGCGCAATCGCCATAAGGTTATTTGCCGCGTTTGTAGCGCCGGTAACCTTGATTACGTTTACAACATCGCTTCCGCATGCGTTGCTTACGGTGGGCATAATTGCCTGCTCTTCACCGTTATATTCCAGCGAAGAACCTGCCGTAGGCCATGATAGCGTTACTACGCGCTGTTTCATTGTAACCACGGAACCGCTCAAACGGGCTGTTAAGGCGTAGTTACTATCACTGAGTTCAACGTACAGCTTGTAATCGCCTGCATCTTTGAACGGAACTACAATGTCTTTGCCGCTGTCGTCGGTTTGTCTTACGAATACCCTGCCTACGGTTACGCCTGCCGGAGCGTTTACAAGTGTAGGCTCGGGAATCGCTTGTACCGTACCGTTGTAAACGAAGTTCGTAAGGTCGTCGAACGTAGCTTCAACCTCTTTGGGTTTGATTGTAAAGTCTAATTCTACCGTAGAACCCTTATATCCGGCTATTTCCGTAGTAGTTGTAGCAATAAGCTTAATCTTGCCCGCCTTCTTAGCGTCCGCAGTAAACTTCAAAGTACCGTCGGGACGGGTTTCGGTAGTGATATCCACGTATTCCGAATATGTGGAAGGTACAGTCAAAGATATATCATTTGCAATGTTGACCGGAGACGAACCGGGAATTGTATAGAATACCTTGATTTCAACGCCGGTATCTCCGAATGTAATGCTGTCAGGATCTAAAGACATAGGTAACTGAGCTTCGGAGATTATGAATTTCTTAACAATTTCCTTCTTATTATAGTTTTCCGTTTCCTCCGTAGTTACAGTTACATTAACTTCACCCGTTTCGCCCGCAATGAAGACATCATCCGTTACCTCGCACTGTACGGTAGAGCTGAATTTAATGATAGGCTTCAATCCGTCTTCAAGATCTTCAATCTCGGGAGTGAACGGAACGCCGAACGTAACCGTAGCATCCTTAATTGTCCAAGTAGGATCTGCCTTATTAATCTTGAATACCGCAAACTGCTTATCTTCGCTCTCGAACGTGTAGTTCTTGCTTTGTCTGCCGTTAAGCCACAGCAATAAGCCGATATCGTATTCGCCGGCATTTGTCCATTCCGCTTTTTCGGTACTGTTTTCCCAACCCGCACCGTTAAACTGCTTTATTACGAGTGAAAGCTTAGAGATGTCGGAGCTTAAAACATTTTCCAAAACGTATGCGCCGGGCGCCTGAGGCTTGCCGTTATAAGTCGTTTCCAAAGTATTATTGCCTTCGGAATCTTCCCACCTGATTGTTACGGGTCTGGGTTTGATTACGACTTCGCACCTTATTTCAGACTGCTCGAAATAGTTACTGCTGGGTATTTTTACTACTACAGTAACAGTTCCGACTCCGAGTGCGTAGATTTTACCGTCAATGTTGGAGATGTTCGCTTCACCGATATCCTGATGGAGTTCATTATCTTTTACATATTGATACGTAATGTCTCCCACTTCGTTTAACGTTACGCCTTCAGGTAATACCACTTCAAGCGGTTTATCATCGCCGTAATACATTTCTGTGAATGCGAGTTTAGTATTGAGTTTGCCCTTTACTACTTCCAGCTCCTTAATAACAGAGCCTGATCTGTAGTTATCGGTTTCTGCAACACGCGCTTCAATCCTGATTTTTGAGCCTATTGCCGAGCTCGCTACAATGTTGTTATCGCTGTCAACAGAACCCGTGCCGCTCAGAATATTGAACGTTACCGCACCTTCGCCGAGGTTACCTTCAACCGTCAACGCCGTAGGCGACTTGTATATAACCGAATTTTCCTTAATGCTAAGAACAATGGTCGCCTTTTCTACGGTGTATGTTGCTTCCGCATTAGACGTATCGTCAATCGTATAATTGTCGTTGTCAACAGACAAAGCCTTAACCGTATGAGTACCGGCTTTAACCTCTCTGCCTTCGTATACTTCTACTTTACAGGTATCGGGTTTTCCGGTAAGGATGTTGGATACAAGGCAGCTTTCAACTACCGTGGCAATTTTGCCATGGTCCGTAACGCCGTCGTATACACAGCCTGTAGTTTCTTCGTGCGTCTCATTAGCCCAAGTAAGAGTTACGGGCTTAGGAGCTATCTTAGCCGTTATATATTTAACGGAAGTAGTACCATCCGACCAGCAATACATAGGCTTAAGCGTGAAAGGTACCATATAGGAATCCGCGTCGACTGCTTGAATAACGCTCTTACCGGCAACTTCATATACTCTGACCGTACCTTTTTGAATTTCATCGTACGTTTCAGCCGTAGGAATATTTAACTGGTCTTCGTCAATATCCGTGATAATCGTCTGCCAGTTGCCGTCATACATAACGTTTTCCACAACGGTGGGATCAGTTGCGGGTATACCTATCGCCGCCTCTGCAGCATCGATATCGTCGGTATCGGTTATGGAAATTGCGTATATGCTCCTGTTGGATACGAATATCTGGTTAGGATGCGTCGTGGAATTCCATATACCGTAATCTCTGGTAAATATACCTGCGTTTTCACGGTAAATACCGATTACCGCCACGTCTTTTTCGAATTTGCTTATAATGTTGAGCTGTCTGGTAGTAGCAGTAAAGTGAACGTCAACATAATTATTACCTTCGTTTAACGCAACTTCTGCGGTTGTAATATTATTGTAAATCTTAGCGGTGCCGCCTACCCCGAGATAGCCTGCCGCAAATACGCGGATACCGTTCTTAGCCGTATTATTGGTGATTTCACCGCCCGTTATCTCAACATGACCCGTACCGGCAACATAGATTGCGCCGCCGCCGTCATTCAAGGTAGTACCGCTCGCAGTATTACCGGTTATCTCGCCGCCGGTAATCATAACGTAGCCCGCAGTATAAATACCGCCTGCACTGACTGCGGTGTTATTTGCAATCTTACCGCCGTACATATGGAAGTAAGTGTTCTCGCCGCCGTTGTTTACAAATACTGCGCCTGCACTTGTACCCGTATTCTCGGTGATTTCGACGTCGTGCATATCAACCTTGCCGTTGACAGCTACAGTTATGGCACCGGACGTACCTTGGTTATTGTTTATGCTGCCGCTGTTAAGATACGTAGTACCCGCGGTATGTATCGCGCCCGCACCCGAAGAAACGGTGTTGTCGCTTATAATACCTCCGGCCATAGTGAATTCCGAGCCGGTCGCAAGATATATTGCGCCCGAACCGTTAGTTCCTCTGTTTCCGGAAATAGTACCGCCGTCCATAGTGAACTTGCCTGCAACATAAACCGCGCCTGCACCCGCTGAGGTAGCAACGGACTTGTTGCCCGTTATTGCGCCGCTCGTCAGCGTTAATTCACCCGTCTTGCCGACGCATATTGCGCCGCCGGCAGAGCCGGTGGAATTGTTACCGCCCGTTATCGTACCGTAGATCTTACCGCAGCTATTAAAGCTGCCGTCTTCATTATCCTTAATGCAAGGAATAGTCGTAAGTGAAGTAGGATCGTCCTGAGGCTCGTTCTTGATTTCCAGCTTGCCGTCAACATAGAATACCATGCCGTTAGCTGCGCCGTCACGTGCCTCCTGAAGCGCTCTGTCGAGTTTATGACCGTTGAGATTTATGACTATGTCCGCCCCTTCAGGTACATAGAGCGCACCGTTACGGAACGCAGTCGTCGTGCCGAATGCAGTCTTGTAATTGGTGTCTTCAGCAGCAGTCCAGCAGCTGTAAAGTATGAATTCCTGCTGAGTTTTGGACTTAAGGCTCTTGTCTACCGCGAATTGCCAATTTACAACGTTGTCGAAACTCGATACCGAAGCTTCGGTATGGTCGTCATACGTCATCGTTATTTCTTTGTACATATCGGGTTCGCGGGAGATAAAGATTGTTTCGTAAGGGTCTTTATCGTCGCCGTTGTATTCGCCCCAGCCCTTTGTGAGCTGTCCTACGCCCTGACGGGAGAATGCTATTCTTGCGTCGTCGCTAAGCGTGGAAATGATATTAATTAAACCGAGAGGGTTGGCTAATCTGAGGGAAACCTTCTTATTTCCTCCGACGCTTTCGGTATAAATGTACGCATCATCGCCCACGTTGATTACGGCATCGTCGTTATCGCTTACATATACGTCGTTGAGGACGTTGCCGGTAATCTTACCGCCGGTTGCAGTAAACTTACCAGATTCGACCTTTACACCGTATAAGCTGTTTGCCGTTATTATGCCCGCGTCCGACGTTCCGTACTTGTTCACCGTTTCGTAAGCAGGGAATTCGGTTGCAAACGGAATACCGCCGAACGTAACGTTGCCGTTACCTCTTACAAGTATGCCGTAACTGCCGCCCGTTATTTTACCTGCATTTGTATCCGACGTATCTATAATCTGCAGTTTACCTTCAACAATAATTACTGCATTCAAGCCAGCATAACGGTCGTCTAACGAGACGTTGTGGTTACGATTGATTGTCTTACCTGCAAGGTCAAGCACTACGTTAGCGCCTGAAGGCACGTACAATGCACCGTTGGAATATGCGTTACCGCTACCGAACGACTTGTCGTAAGAACCTCCGCTGTAAGTGCCAGCGTCCCAACCATCACCTATCAATTGGAAGTATTCGGGCGCATTATTATTTATACTAGTGGTTACCGCAAACGTCCAGTTATCGACGTTATTATCGGAAATCATAGCCGCTTCGCGTAAATTGCCCGCACCGGTTGACTGTACTCTGTATCCTGCCAATGCAGATTTAAAGCGCGTTTCAACCTTGGTGCCGTTATACTTGCCCCAATCCGTGGTGAATACACCGAGTTTATTTCTGTAGACGTAAATATCGTTCATCGAAGGATCGGAATCCAAAATCATTTCCGAACCGACGTAGAAGCTGTTAGAGCTATTAAAGTAATGATACAGGTATAAATCCTGACGCTCGCCTTTATTGTTGATATTATCCTTGAACTGAACCGTACCGCCGAGAGTCAGCTTACAACCGCTGCCGTCCACATAGACGCCTGCGCCGTAATTATTCGACTTATTATCGCGTATAGTACCTGCCTGAAGGTTCAGCTTGCCGCTGGAGCAAAGATAGAACGCACCAGCACCGCCGTCGTATGCGCCGATAATAGAGCCTTGTGTTATCTTGCCGTCAATCTCTACTTTCGCCGTGCTGTCGATAACAGTCAATTCACCGTCTACGTAGAACGTATATCCGTAATTTCCGGGAGCCGTCTTACCGGACAGACCGTGGTCTATCGTATGACCGTTCAGATCGAGCGTAATATTAGCACCGGAAGGAACGCGGATTGCGTAACCGTAATATGCCGTGCCATAGCCTTCTGCATAGAATGTCTTATCCGAACCGACGCTCTTTGCTATCCAATCGCTGTGCATAGTGAACGTCTGAGGCATTCCTGTTGTTACGCTCAACTGTACAGTCTTTGCCCAGGTTACGCTATTGTCGCGGCAATACATAACAGCTTCGTGCTTGCCGTCCTTATTGTAATCCTCTAAGGTGAATTTGGTTATATCGTCTGTACAGAATACTCTCGTAACGTTGTAGTCGTTATTGAACGTCTGCCAGCCGCTGGTCATAAATCTACCCGCAGCGTCTATTTGCTGAACGTTTACGGAAATGCCGACTTTTGCCGTATCGGGATCAATAAATTCGTTTACGCGTATTTGCCCTGATGCACCAGCAAAATAGAGGTTGGACTGTTTGTCATCCGCAGAATTACCGGTAACGTTTACAAGGTTATCATATATATACGCCGTACCCTTAATCATTACGGAACCGTTGCCGTCAACGTAAACGCCGCCGACAGATTGACCGTGGTTACCAGTAATCTTGCCGCCCGCCATCTGCAACGTAGCATTAGACGAAACGTAGATAGCGCCGGGACCCCAGCCTTCGCTATAATTGCCCGTAATAGTGCCGCCTTCGATTATAACCGTAGCACTATCGTGAGCATTGATACAGCCTGCATAGTTATACTGCCACCAACCGGAACTGTTAGTGTAACCGCCCGTTATCGTACCGCTACCTTCTTCACTGCTATCTATAATCTTCAGCGTACCCTGTACATAGAATACCGAACCGTTAGGGGTAGGAGCGGTAAGGTCGCGGTTAAGCGTATGACCGTTCAAATCCAGCGTTACGGAAGCGTTGGAAGGAACGAATAACGCGCCGTTGCGGTAACCTGTGTCTACCGTACCGGACTGGAACGACGTAACATAGTCGCTATTGTTGCCTGCCGTCCAGTTGCTGTAGAGCGTGAACGTCTGCATCTTGCCGCCGTTATTCTGAGAAGTTTTTATAGCATACGACCAGTTGGTATAATTATCCTTGCCGAGTATTACAGCTTCCATACTCGCATTTGAGAAGAAGCCTTCGTCGACTACAATATAAGTATCGTCGTCGTATTTAAAATATGTGCTGGGATTTTCCGTCTTATTATACTTACTGTAATTTTTTGTAAGCACACCGGAAGCGAACCTTCCCACACCCTTGGTTCTCGATACGCCGAATACCGCATTACCTGTAAACGCGGACTCGATATCTATAAGCTGATTTTCTTTTTCAAGATAGATATTTTGATCTTTTCCGTTTTCCAGCGTATTGTTGTTTACGTACGCGTTGCCTCCTAACGAGAACCTGTTGTTGCCGGAAAGGTAAACGCCGACACCTGTGTTTTCGGTAACTCTACCGCCAAGTAATCTGAGCGTCGCATTTGTTTCAGCGTGTATGCCTGCGCCGACGTTTATCTTTGTAATATCTTCGCCCGCTACGCTGCCGCCGGTTATGTAACCGGGAATAGTGTTACCCGAATTGTCAACTACGATGAGCGATGCGCTATCGCTTATCAATATAACGTAACCGTACATATAGGTATGGGATAAGTCACGGTTAAGATTGAAGCCGTTCAAATCCAACCTTATCTGCGCGGGATAAGCAACGCGAAGCGCACCATTATAGAAAGCATTACCGTCTATGTCAGTTCTGCCGTTTGTAAAGTCGGTTATTCCGTTTGATTCTTGCGCTGTCCAGTCACTGTAAAGAGTAACCGTTCTTTCCTTCTGGTCTGCCCTACTTGCCTTATTTGCATTTGACCAGTTAAGTATATTGTTCTTACAGAACAGCGCAGCGTTAGTTGAACCAAGCACCCTCTTGTCTACAACTTCGTTATCACCGTCGGATGAGAAGAAGAAAGTACTTGTCGGCTCTGTGTTATAACGGCTGTAATCCGTAGTAATAACGCTACCGCCTTCGCTGTTTACATTATAGTTGTCGACTACTCTGGAAACTGTGATATGCGTACCGTCCAAGAGTTTGGATTCAACGCTCATAGTACCTGTGTAGCTTTCGAACACTAAGTCCTTATTTACGCTGCCGCTCTTGTTATTTTCTACAACTACCTTGCCGCCTACGGTCATCATACCGCTGTTAGCAACTATTATACCGCCGTAAGGTCCGTTGTTATCTACAACATTAGCGTTGTTAAGCGTAAGTCTGCCGGTGCTGTTTACGTAAACGCCTGACGCAGCCTTACCGCAGCTTGTCGCAACGATATTACCCGATACAGTACCGCCGAGGATATCGCACCTGCCGCCGCTGTCAATAGATATACCTGCCGCCCAGACATAGCTATCAATTTGGCTGAGATTACCGCCGGTAATGACGCCCGTACCGTCTGTGGAAGAGTCTTTGATTACAAGTTTTCCGCGTACAATTATAACAACGCCGAAACGCTTAGCGAGCGAAAGGCTTCTGTCAAGCGTATATCCTGCAAGATCAAGCTCGATAGACGCTTTTGCCGGAACAAGAAGCGCACCGTAATAGAAAGCATCGGTGTCCGAACCGAACGAGGTGTTTTCATTATCCGCCGTAAGATCTGCCGTCCAATGGTTGGCAAGCTTTACAGTCTGTGTAGCTCCCTGATTTTTGATACTCTGTTTTACTGCATATTCCCAGTTGGTTACATTATTGGGGGACAGGAAGAAGAATTCGCCGTCGCCGCCAACAATACCGTCGTAATTGCTGTTCTCACCTTCGAAATAAGCCGTAGGATCGTCGCCGCTGTTATACTTTGCAAAGCCGTCCGTTACGTTGCCGTTACCCTTTCTTGTAACACCGATTATATAGACACTGTTGAGGGCTGCGGGAATAGTAATCTTTGCCGAAGGATTATCGAGATAAACATTGCTGTTTTCGTAATTAATATTATCTAAGTTGTCGTGTATCTCGATATTACCGGACAAGGAAATCTTGCCGCCGTCCATTACACAAACGCCAGCACCATACTGCGCAAAGTTGTTGGTAATAGTACCGCCGCGAAGTGCGAGAGTACTTCCGCTCGATACCAAAATACCGCCGCCGCCGTTGCCGGCATTGTTACCGCCGGTAATCATACCGGTTCTTCCAGAAGAGCTGTCAATAACCTCCAAAACAGAAGTGCCGTCTATTTTGATTACCGAGCCGTTTGTCTGAGGTTGAGTAGAAGGTATTCCCCTGTCGATTTTGTAACCGTTGAGGTCAAGAATTATCCAACGACCCGACTGGAGATAAATCGCACCTTCCTTATAATAATTGTTATTTTCCTTATAGAACGAATGTAATGCAGGTGAGTCAAATTCAGCCACCCAATCTTCTGTAAGCTGGAAGACTACCGGCTTTGAAGAGTTACTTGCCTCTACGGCATACATCCAGTTAGTGTAATTTTCCGCACACCAAATAGCGGCTTCTTTACCGCTGTCAGTGTCTTTATAAACTATTACGTTCTTCTGCTTCCAAACGCCGTGGAAATACCTGTCGGGGGTATCATACGCCGTGTTGGGATGCAAAGAGGAGAAGCCCGTGGTAAACCTCAAGCCGCCCTTTTGATTGCCGCTTGCAGCATAGTTATTAATCTGGGCATTAGGCGCAATACCGATCCACGCTCTACTCGTGAATGCTTCGGTTACGGTCATATAGTTCGTTTCGCTGTACATACGTACGTCGCAGCCATAGCCGAAATTATGAGTATTGTCCTTTATGTATGCGTCTCTGCCGATTCTCACAGCGCTTGTCATCAACAATATGCCGCCTGCACCGCTGTCGCTGGTCAAACTGCCGCCGGTATTGTTGGTTATCTTACCGCCGAGAATAGTTATGTATGCACTCTCATATTCACTTACGATTGCCGCGCTGTTCGTGCCCGTAGCTCTGTTGCCCGTGATTGTTCCGCCCAGCATCGTAAACCTGCTGTTGTTAAAGCAGGAAATCGCACTCGACATCATGTAAGAAGACGAGTTGTAGTTGTTATATCCGCCCGTCAATACGCCGGATGCATCGTCGGAAGTATCACGCAAGGTGAGTTTACCTTCAACCTGAATTACATAGCCGCGGTCGATCGGAGATCTCAGGTTTCTGCTGAGGGTGTAACCGCTGAGGTCAAGAACTATATCCGCTGTGCTGGGCACTCTGAGCGCACCGTTATTAGCAACGAACGCATCGTCGTCGCCCTTACCGAATCTCTCGTCTTCCGCATACCAGTCTTCAATAAGTTTGTAGACTATCTGCTTCGAGCCTTTTATGCTGGCACTTATCGCGTATTGCCAATTGAGCTTGTTGTCGGTTGTGTAAAGCGCTGCCTCGCCGTTGTCGTATTTGTATACGTACATATCGCCGTGGCTCGTAAAGTAATCGGCGGGATCCGACAAACTCATTTTCTTGGCGAAACCATCGGTAAAGTCGCCGACGCCTTGCCTTGTGAAGCCCGTTTTTTCCGTAGCAGTAAGTGATGACGTAATCGTTATCATCTGAACAGAGCAGTTTGCGACGATATCGGAAGGATAGTTATAGCTGTCGATATTATCGTATACAACCGCAGAACCGCCCATACTGAAAGGAAGCTCGTTTTTATCCGACTTGTTAATACTCAGACCGCCTACATTACCTTTGTTATTAGTAATGCTGCCGCCCTTCATATTAAGCGAACCGGTTATAAATTCAATACCGCCGGCAGTATTTTCACTGTTACCGCCAGTAATCTGACCGTTCATTGTTTCGTTATCGCTTATCTCGAGGTTACCCTGAAGATAAAGCACATAGCCGTTGGGCATAGACGTACGGTCGTATAACTTACGGTCGATTTTATATCCGTTAAGATTGAGCTTGATGCTTCTGTTGTAATTAACCCACAAACCGCCGTTTCTGAACGCGTCGGTGTCAGTTCCGAATGCCGAGCCGTAATTACCGTCTGTATAAGCTTCCCAGTCGCGGTTGAGCGTTACGGTCTGATAAACAGTAGCCGATGAAGCTTTGATTGCCTGATACCAGTTCTGCTCGTTATCAATGCACTCTACCGCACCTTCAGCCGCACCGCTTACGGTACGCGTTACAATCTTATACTTCAACGTATCGGAATAGAAGAAGTAATCTTCCGCCTTCTTGCCGGGGTTACTTATATTGAACTGAGAAGTAAATACGTTTACAGCAGGATTGGAGTTATAATTGTTTCCGACGTATATGACGCCTATTTTAGCGTCGTTGTTGAATTCGCCGTTACAAACGATTTTATTTGTCTTTACTGTGTCCTTGTTATCGGAGTCACAAGCACGGACGTCCGAAGGAGTGTTAAGATTGTTGAAATTATCGTAAATCCTCGCACTTCCGCTAAGATACAGGTTGGCTGCGCTGTAAACGTTCGCGCCGCCGGTGAAAGTACCTGTGTTGCCCTTGATTTCACCACCGCTTATATACGTCTGCGCCGCCGCGTGCGAGTACGTGAATATACCGCCCGTAGCGTAACCTGCGTTACCAGAGCAATAATTGCCCGTGATTGTACCGCCTTCGATGTACAAAACGCCCTGATTTACGATAGCGCCGCCCGCTTCGGTGTAGTAGTTGCCGCTGTCGGTATAGTTATTACCGCCGGTTATCTGACCCGTTTTGCCTGCGGAGCTGTCGATTATCGTCAACCTGCCGCCGCTCGCTACATAAATTACGAAACCTTTATACTTACTTTCCGTAATATTTCTGTTAAGTTTATAGCCGGCAAGGTCAAGAACAATTTTTACGCCGCTCTTTACCCTGAGTGCGCCGCCTTGATAGAACCAGTCGTCTTCGTTGAGTGATTTACCGAACAGACCGTCGGTGTCCGCGTCCCAGTCGGAAACAAGTGAAACAGTCCTTGTTTCAGACGTGCTATAGCTTTCCGCACAAACGAATACCCAGTTACTGTAGTTATCCGTAGTATATAATGCGCCTTCGCCGGAGGAAGCTGCTATAACGTACATCGCAGGTGAATCCGCCCTGAAGTAAGCAATGGGTGATTCGTCAGGATTAGCCGTAGTGAAACCTTTGGTAAAGTCGCTCGAACTCTCTCTGTAGACGCCGATATACTGGTCTTCGTCGGTCTTAGTTAAAGTAGACACTACGTCTATGGTCTGAGCATATTTAGCGCGGAGATTGATATTGGAAGGATTATCGTTCCAATCCACGTTGCCCGTAACCATGGCGGTGCCGCCAATACCGAGATAGTTCGTCGTAGTTCTGCCGGTATCCATGAAGGTTGCAATCGCACCCTGGTCACCCCTGTTTCCAGTTATAAGACCGCCGGTAAGAATAAGCTGTGAAGCCGCCTTATTTATATGGATACAGCTCGCCTCACCTTCGGTGCTGTTATTACAGCCGATAATTTTACCCGTCTTTTCTTCCGAGCTATCCGTAATTTCAAGCTTACAGGTGCCGTCCATTATCAACCAGTAACCGTGTTCCTTAGGCGTACCGGTAAACCCTCTGTCAATCGTGTAACCGTTGAGGTCGAGGATAATGTTGCTCTGCGTCATCTTGAGGTTGCCGTTCGTTGTATCAAAGCCGGACAGATTAGTAATGAAATCGTTATACATTCTGCCCTTAGCGTCCGCAACCCAGTCGCTTTCCAGCTTGATTTCAATAGGCTTTTGCGTCAAAGCTCTGGCTGCGGCGTGCGCGTCCGACCAGTTCTTTGCAGCATCCGTAATCCATACGGTAGCTTCCAGGCCGCTTATCGTAGTGCCCGTGCCGCCGCCGTATTCCAAAATCTTGCACATTGTAGGGTCTGAGGGGAAGAACACCTCGTTAGGATGCCTTACAACGCCTTCCACGGTGTTATATACCGAATAGTCTTTTGTGAAGATGTTACCGTTCGTTTCCGCCAATGTCGCGTTGTTAACGTCGGGACGGGATATACCTATTCTTGCGGTATCCGTAAACGTGGAAACTATGGTAAGCTTATACAAATCCACGTTCTTGGTCTCGGCAAGAGTGGTGCCGCTGGTTGCCGCGGGACTGTAAACGTCGCACTTGATGCCGACTTCCTGTCCGGTCATCACCTTTCTGCCGCCCCTGTAATTGTCGTAAACCTTAGCGTCGCCGCCGAAACGGAGAGTGTTGT
Organism: uncultured Clostridia bacterium; assembly: GCA_964483715.1. Taxonomy (GTDB): domain Bacteria; phylum Bacillota; class Clostridia; order Christensenellales; family Borkfalkiaceae; genus Coproplasma. The sequence goes on along the minus strand of CAZACR010000002.1, from coordinate 5,078 downwards.
TTGCAAGATGCGTCGCACTGACGCCGCCCGAATATGTACCGACGTTGCCCGTTATGGTGCCGCCCGTCATTTCAAACTGACATCTGCCGTAGCTGACGTCGCGCGTTGCAACGCCGCCTACGCCCATTACGCTCGACGTACTGTATGTACAGTTAGCCTTGTTGCCCGTTATGGTGCCCGCCTTCATATACACACGGGACCTGTAGTCGTCTATAGTAATACCGCCGCCCCAAAGATAGTTATCGGTATTCTCTATCCAGCCGCCCGTAATAACGCCGTCGCCGTCGGCAACGTTAGTCGCGCTGTCCGTACCCTGAGTACTGTCGATTATGGTTAACGTACCGCCTGCAACGTAGAATACGCAACCGTATAAACTGCCTGAATTTCTAAGGTTTCTGTCTATTGTATGTCCGTTCAAATCCAATTCTACGTTAGATTCGGCAGGCACGCAGATAGCTCCGTAATAGTACGGAGAGTTCGTGTTTGCAGTATAGCTGTCGATTTTTGCACCGCCGCGCATGGACGTGGTAAACTTTTGCGTACTGTTAGGCACGCCAATCCAGTCTTCCGTCAGTCTGACAGTATACTTCTTGTTCATCTTCTGGCTCATTATGACTGCGGAATACCAGTTCTCCGCAGCGTTGCTGGAAAGAAGCCAGCCTTCCTTTCCGTCCCTGCTCACCGTAACGTAAGAACCCTTCTTTTGCGCCACGAAACAATCCGAAGGCTGTTGGTTAGGGTTATAATCCTTAAAACCTGAAGTGAAATCGTACGTGAAGTCTCTGTATACGCCTATCTTTTTAGTAAGCTCGAACTTACTGATTATGGTAAGCATACCGCAATTATAAGTCTTCTCATATGCCAGGTCCTGAGAAGGCAGGTGAATATCGTCCGCTTCGGAACCGTTTGCAACACGGTCATCGGACGTCTGTTTATTACCATTTATAGTAGGGCTGCCGCCTATTTCAATCTTGGTGTTCAGCCAATATACGTTTATACCGCCGCCCATATAGGTTGCGATGTTGTTCGTAATCGAGCCGCGGGTGATTACGAATTTTGTCTGTGTTGAGTAACTGTAATTTCTATCTGCGTTGTGTACCTCAATACCGCCGCCGAGGGACGCGGTGTTATTCTTTATAACCGTACCGACGCCTTCGTTCATATACAACTTACAGTTGTAATTCATAAATATACCGCCGCCGAGGCCGGTAGTTATTCTCTTAGCCGCCGTAGTAGTATTGGGAAGGGCGACGTTGTCCTCTATTGTGCCGCCTTCGAGCTTAAGGGTACATCCGCTTGTCGCGTAAATGCCCGCGCCGTTGCTTGCATAGTTGCCCGCAATATGACCGCCCTGCAACACGAGAGTACCGCCTACCGCATAAACGCCGCCGCCCGCAGCCAGACCTGAGCCCGAAAGCGTACCTTCAACGTTTGTGTTGTAGCCGCCGGTAATCTTACCGTTGCCCGATTCGCTGGTGTCCGTTATAGTGAAATAGGTATTTTCGTATTTGTAAATAACGTAGCCTACCGAGCCGTTTTTATCGGTCTTGACGTTAGCCGCAAGATATTCGTTGCGGTTAGCCTCGGTAATGCCTCTGTCTATTGTATGACCGTTAAGGTCAAGTATAATGTAATTATTCGTCGAAAGCGCAGACGGAGAATATTTATATCTGTTAAGCTCATTGTCCCACGTTCCGCTGTTATTCGAGTTAGCGGTAAAACCGGAAGCATAATTATGGAACATAGAGTAGAAGCAGCCTTCTTTGGCTACCATATCATGATAGAGCTTTATCGTTCTCTGATTATTCGCAGTGCCTGCCTCGTAGTTCGCGTCCGCCCAGTTCTGCATATCGACAAGGCTGTGGAAGCCTATTTCCACGTTGCCGTTATCGGGGTTGGTATAATCCACCTCAAACCAGTCTGAACCGAGACTCGGGAAGAAAATCTGGTCGGCTATATCGTGAACGTAACCGCTGTTGGCGCTGAAGTTGGAAGTTATTGCCGCATGCGAGTCTTCACGGAAATTATTCGTATATTTATGTACGTACAATACCGCGTGCTGACTGGGGTCGTCGTCCACAAAAAGGTTGCCGTCAACGTTCATTACGTTAGTACGATCCGCAATAGCGGCAGAAAATCTGTAATACGTATACGAATTGTCAATTCTTCTGCCGTAGTACAGGTCGATATCGTTTTTGATAGGATTATCGTCATCCTCTGGCATAGTTACGGACTTGATATACTGGGTATTCTGACCGTAGTTGCCGAAATCGCCCGTTGCAACCAGGTTGCCCCTGACGTAGTTATCCTTTACGACGGGATTACCGTGAATGTTCATCGTGCTGCCCGAAACCTTGCATATACCGCCCGAAACAAAGCCGTAGTTGCCAGTTATGGTGCCGCCGTAGAGATTTATAGTACCGCTTGCGCCGTTGGAAGACATACCGCCGGCGCCAGTCCATGTGCCGTAGCCTTCGTTATCCGAAATAACGGTACCGTCATTAGGCTTTATATCGGTCAGAATAGTAACCGTGCCTGCGTTACAGATACCGCCCGTACCGTAAAAATAAGGGAACGGGTCCGTGACCTTATTATTCTGTATTTTGGAATCCTGAATTGCAAGCTGACCGTCGTTGTAAATACCTGCCGTTGCATGCGTTGCGCCATAAAAGCCTTTGGTCATTTCCTCGCGGTTACAGATATTATCCGAAACGTTAACGTCTATCAGCATTAAGCCTACACTATAACGGCTTACCGGTCTGACGTCATATTCACCGCTGCTGAAAATACCGCCGACGAGACCGACGTTATTAGTAATATCCGTTCCGGTAAACTCCATGCAGACAGTAGAATCAACCATCAAACCGCCTACGGACCATGTAGAGGTTGTGGTTGCGTACTCAACCGTTTTGTTGCCTTCAGAGTCAGTTTTCTCGTAAGTGGCAGTGGATTTGTTGTTGGAAATAGTGCCGCCTATGAACTTTGCGGTTATATAACCGTCGGGGTAATCGACAAGAGTTGCCGCGTCCACTCTCAATACACCTGTGCCGCGGTTTACCGCCATACCGCCGATAGAGCCTTCGTTTTGGGATATAGTGCAGTTTTCGAAAACGGGCGTACAGCCGTAAAGATATACGCCGCCTACACAAGAAATACCGTTATATGCAATCGTCTTGTTTTTGGTAAACGAAACGTTACTCACGTTAAGAGTGCCGGCTTGCGCAGCAAGACCGCCCGTCGAACCTGTGTTTTCGGTAACCGTGCCGCCTTCCATTGTGAACGTTCCGTTTGTGAATATACCGCCTACGTAATCGCTGTAGCCAGATGTGACATAATCGCAAACATTTTTCCTTACGGTGCAGTTTATCATCGTAAGCTCGCCGCCGGAGGCACAACATACCGCGCCGTGAGTACCATGGTTTGTATTTTCTTCGATTATGCAGTTTTCAAGTATGAGCTTACCGCCGCTTGCTACGCAAATCGCACTGCCTTCCGCATAGCCTATATTGTTTTTGAAGGTTACGTTTTTAACGTAAACGTCGCCGCCGCTTGCTACGTGCAACGCTGCGCCGCTTGCTACGTTTGCACCCGTAATAGTCGCGCCGCCGCTGCCGATAATATCCAGCTTGCCGTAAACGTGCAACACGTGCGCCGAAGTATAACCGTTTGCAGGTTCGCCTTTAGAATTCACGTTCGGTCTGTTCGCCAAACCGCGGTCCAGCGCACCCGAAAGATTCATTTTGATGTAGCGCGTGCTGGGAACATTCAGCGCACCGCTGTAATCGAAATAATAAGCATGGGAATCATAATACGCTCTGTCCTCAGTCGGCGTATCAGCGGGCTGCCAGCCGAACTGCGTTCTGTGAATCTGTTGCAAATATGAAGAATTATAATTATCCCCGTCTACGTACGGAGAAGTATCCGTCCAGGTAGCTGTCCAGCTGCCGATACTGACGGACACTGGATTATTGTCTTTTCTGCTACTGGTCTTGACCGCGTTTTCCCAGCTGGCGTTACCGAACGGGGATTGGGAGCCGACCGCCGCTTCCGCAATATTTACGTCGTTATCCGTAAGCGGAGAACCCGTGCGGAATAATCCGACAAGCCCGAAGAACAGTGTTGTTAAAAACATTACAAACAACACAACAAGTCCCACCGGTCGCATTATCAGCGCACGGCGGTTGGTTCTTACAACGGAGCTGAGCCCGTCGTTAGTTCTCGTCGAATTTTTACGATTTTTTAAGTTATTGTCTTTCATAGTTTCACCTACTTATTGAACAAATTCATTGCTTCGGCATAATTTTTTGGTTGCCGAAAATACAAAAGGGCATAGTAATACACTTTCTCACTATCAATTATATAATGCGTGTCTTGTAATTTCAAGTATTTTTTAAAAATTTCTTTGGCAATTTGTGCATTTTTGCGTATTTTAACTAAAAATCGACAATTTGATTGTCAAATTAAACTATACAGGAAATGCCGTGCCGCACAAGGAAACGCGCCCGTTGCGTAGAATTCGCAACGGGCGCGCATTTGTGCATATTTCAAACTTAATTTTCGTCGGTATCAGCAGGGCTGTCAGACTGATCTTCCTGTTCGGATTTCTCCGCTTGTTCAGGCTGTTCAGGCTGTTCAGACTGTTCCGCCTGTTCGGGCTGTTCAGTTTGTTCGGGCTGCTCAGCTTGTTCGGGCTGCTCAGTCTGTACGGGTTGCTCAGCCTGTTCGGGTTGCTCAGCCTGTTCGGGCTGAGGCGCAGGTTGTGCATACTGCTCGGGCTGTGCGTACTGCTCAGGCTGTGCATACTGTTCGGGTTGTGCGTACTGCGCAGGTTGTGCATACTGCTGATGTTGTTCATACTGTCCGTACTGCGCAGGTTGTGCATACTGCTGAGGTTGCTCGTACTGTCCGTACTGTGCGGGCTGACCATACTGCTGAGGTTGTCCGTACTGTCCGTATTGTGCGGGTTGACCGTACTGCTCCGGCTGTCCGTATGCGGGTTGCGCGGCAGGCTGCTGGTACACTTGCTGATACATAGGGCGGCCGTACATATCGTACATGGGGCGGCCGTACATATCGTA
>CAZACR010000001.1:0-42330 GCA_964483715.1 uncultured Clostridia bacterium | reverse complement strand
CATAGAAAAATGTATAAAATCTTTTTCAAAATAGTGTTATAAGATAAATTTATACCCGTTATAACGAAAAGTTTTGTAAAAATTGCGATTTTTAGTGTTTTGTGCTTGACATAATTAGCATAAATAGTTTAATATTAATGCATTAAAACCTAAATCGGGAATATAAAATTATGCATTTCCGATGAATATATTCAAAAATGACGTCTTAAAGGCGTTTGACTAAACATAAAATCAAGAGAGATTACGGAGGTATCTTATGAGCAAAAAAAGGCGTATGGTACTTATAGCCGGTTTGGTTATGGGTATGGCGGCGAGCAGTGCCGCGGCTTTTACGTTAGCGGGATGTCAACACGAGGTGAGCATCGATAACGTAACGGGCGTGTATTACGGCGAGTCAAACGGAAAGGAATGCGAAATCGAATTAGACGGCAGTTCAAACGGAACGTTCAAGCTTTCGTACAACGGCACGGCTAAGCAGGGCGATTTCACTTACGACGGAACAAACCTTAATTTAACGGTAGTCAACAATATTATCCCGGCAAAACTCACGAAATCGGGTGAGGACGGTCAGTACGTTTTAAGTATAACTTATAGCAATACTTCGTTCGAGCTTGCTTTGGTAAACAAGTACACGGTCAGCTTTAAGGACGGAAGCAGCGTTATAAGTTCGGCGGGCGTAGTGGAAGGAAAGACTGTTAAACAGCCTGCAGCTCCTTCCAAAACGGGATATGAGTTCATCGGCTGGTACTCGGACGCGGCGTTTACTAATAAATTCGATTTTGCAAGTAAAAAAATTACAGGTGCAACCGACGTGTTTGCACGTTTTGTACAGATTGATGCAAATAAAGATGTGTTTGACGTCAAGTTCGACGCAGGCGAGGGCGTAATTGATCCTTCGGCGGTTAAGACCGTCAACGGCGTCGTTTACAATCTGCCCGAAGTTTCCAAGAGCGGAGCCAAATTCGTAGGCTGGTGGGTGAGTGATTACAACGACGCAGAAAAGCTTTCCTATCAATACACCGGTCAGGAGCTTTATCAGGATACCACACTGTTTGCGGTTTGGGAAGGCAATGCGCCTGCAGTTTCAGTAGTAGCGAACGGTCTTAAAATTACCTCCAAGGAAACAAATGTTAGTTATTCCGTAACGGTTACTACCCCTGACGGCGCTACCGAGACGGGCTCGACGAGCACATCCGAGTTCGCATACGATTTTGCAAACAAAGATGCCGGCGATTACGTCATCACTGTTTCCCTTCGCGATACATATACTACTACTTTATATTATAGAAACAAAGCTTTGGCAAAAGTTTGCCGGTTCTCGGTAAACGGCAACGTGGTAAGCTGGAACTCGGTTCCCAACGCAACCAACTACCTGCTTACCATAGACTGCGGTGACGACGGGCACGAACATATCGACGTGGATATGGGCACTGAAACGTCATACGATTTTACCAGCTGTACAATGCAGAAGGGAGGCATTAAGTTCTCCGTAACGGCGAGTGCGCAAGGTTACGCGCAATCCTATGCAGGCGAGTTTGCCGTTGAAAGAACCCTTGATAAAGTTACAGGGCTTACCGTTGTAGATGAAACGGTGAAGTGGAATCCCGTTGCAGGCGCTTCTTCGTACGTTGTTGAAATAGTGCAGGGCGAGACCACCCGTACCTTCGGTGTAGTCTCGGCAAGCGACGGCTTCTCTTTAAAAGAATTTGCCGGCGCTATGACCATAAGAGTATATCCCGTTGCGGACGGTTATAACTCCGAAGCGGAAACTTACGCGTACGCGAAGAGCAGGCTTTCCTGCCCCGCAAACATAAAGGTCAGCGGCTACGTCCTGAGCTGGGACGCGGTTGAAAACGCGGGCGGATACACGGTAACGGTAAACGGTGTGGAAAAGCCCGCGACTACAGAGACGACTTTCACTCTTGAGGAAGCCGACTTTGCTAACGGCAACGTCACGGTTACGGTAAGGGCGAACGGTGCTTCCGCGGCGGAAAATTCCGTAGCTTCCGAAGCTATAGTGCTTAGCAAGACGGCGCTTGCTACGGCTCCCGCATATAAAAACGGCGTTCTCTCCTGGACCGCTTCTGTAACTGCCGAATATTATTTGGTAAAAGTTAACGATGAAGATGAAGTAATGGTGAAAGACGGCGCGATAAGCGTTGCAATCGACCTCACTAAAACGGGCGAAAACATTGTTGCAATTTGCGGTGTGGACGCAAATAACAACCGCTCAGAGTGGGAAGAAATCAAAATTAACGCGTACGAGCTTCAATTCGAAGCTTCCGGCGCGGACGAAATAGGCAGCAAGTACGTTGAAGCAAATTCTTATTACGAGCTTCCCAAGCCCGAGAGAACGGGTTATGCTTTCGGCGGCTGGTACGACAGGGAAGGCGGTCCCCGCGCCGGCGGTAAAAAAATTGCCGACGGGGTTGTTAAGTCCGATAAAAAACTGTACGCTTACTGGGTTGCCGAATTTATAAACGTCAAACTCGAAGTGGGTGATAACGGCGTTTACGAGGGCGAAGTTAATTTCAAATTAAAATACGGCGAAAAATTCGAATTGCCCACGCCTCAGTCAAACGATTCCAACTATGTATTTGCCGGCTGGTTTACAGAGCGCAACAACGCCGGTATTGCTTATACCAACGGTTACGGCGTAAGCCTTTCCGATTGGCGCGAGGACGAAGAAACCACGCTGTATGCAGGCTGGTATCAGATTCTTGAGTTTGAAGCGAGCACTTTAGGTAACGGCTATGCCGTTAAGAAAGGCGCGGGTATCGGTTACGTTACTTCGGTAAAGGTTCCTGAAACGTACGGCGGAAAGCCCATCGTCGAAATACTCGGAAGTGCTTTTGCGGACTGCAGAACTTTAACCAGCGTAAGCATTCCAGACACGGTTCTTTCCGTAGAAGTGGGCACTAAGGGCAATAATTCTTCCGGTTCCTGCTTCCAGAACTGCGACAAATTACAGGAGGTTACGGTTTACGAATCGTCAAGCAAGCGCGCAGACTTCGAGCCGGTATATAAAGATATCGACGGCGTGTTGTTCCTGAAAGACAGCTCTCTCGGCTGGTCGCTTTGCTATTATCCCATAAATTATAATGCAGTGAACGGCACGGTATATTACGTTCCCGAAGGCGTTCAGGCGCTTCCGCAAAACGTGTTGAAGCAGTCCGGTATAACCGAGCTGTACATATCGTCTACTGTAACACACATAGGCGAGGGAGCAGTTTCCACCAACTACAATTTAACTAAAGTAGTGTTCGCCGACGTCGCGGAAGGTCAGCAGGCGGAGGCGCTTGCAGTAAGCAAGGAGGCGTTCGCAAGTAACTCCAAACTTACGGAAATAACTTTCCCCGGAAGGTTGAACGAACTTGATCCCGCTGTTTGCAAAGGCTGTACAAATCTTGAAAATATAAATATTACCGGTAGCAGCTCCAAATTTGCGTCCGTAGACGGTTTGCTCGTTTCCGCAGATAAAACTCAATTGGTGTACGTTCCCAGAGGCAGACAGACTTTGGTAATTCCCAACACGGTAACTTCCATTGCCAAAGAAGCTGCGGCGGATTGTAAAAAATTAACCGAATTGGTTATTCCCGCAGGCGTTACTTATATTGGCGAATATGCGTTCGCTTCGGTTAATTTGACGACAGGCAGTATTGTTCCTTCGACCAATAAAATTACCAAGATTACTTTTATGGGTACGGCGGATAACCAACCTTTAACGATAGACCAGGGCGCGTTCGAATATTGCGGTCCCGTAACCGAAGTTACGTTGCCCGCCAACCTTAAAAAAGTTGCAAAAAATGCGTTTGCATTCAGCACTACCAGAGTTGCCGTTACGGTAAACTGCGCAGTAGAAGACGAAGTAGATTATGCGACCGGAGCTTTCCAGAATAAATTCGGCGGCTGTTTCGTAGAATCGTTGTATTTAGGTGCGTCCGTTCCCGTAATGGATATAAACGGCGTATTCGGCGGCTCCGTTCTTGCGACGGTTGAAGTTGATCCCGCTAACCCTTACTATACTTCGATAGACGGCGTTTTGTTCGACAAGGCAATAACGCAAATTCTGTATTATCCCGCTTCCAAGACGGGTAACTATACCATACCCGATACGGTTACGCGTATCGCCGACAGAGTATTCTACGGCAAAACGGGTATACAGCAGATAACAATAAATAAGAATATCACATATCTGGGCGACTCCGCATTCTACGGTTGCAGCAACCTCGAATCTATCGTATTTGAAGAAGGCGGAACCGAACCTCTCGTAATAGGACCCAAAGCGTTCCAGGGTTGCAGCAAGCTTACGACCGTAGTTTTGCCCGAGAGATTGCAAGAGCTCGGCGACAGTGCGTTTGCTTCCTGTTCTAAATTGGAAAGCATAACCATTCCCAAGTCTTTGGCTAAGATGGGTACTTATGCGGCAAACGGAACCGATATCGTGACAATTGGCGTATTCGATAACTGCACTGTTCTCGAAGCGATAAACGTTCACGAAGAAAACGAGGCGTTTGCTTCCAAAGACGGTATCTTGTATATCAAGAAAGACGGAGAGATAAAAGAGCTCGTAGTATGCCCCACGAATAAAGGCGGCGTAGTCGATATTCCCAAAACGGTTACGAAAATCTGGACGAACGCTTTCAAAAACAACAAAGCGGTAACCGAAATCAAATTCTCGGAAGGCATAGATGGAACGCTTACGATAGGTATGGACGCGTTCAGCGGTTGTACAAAGCTTGAAAAGTTCTATCTTCCCAACGGTTTGGAAAGTATTGAAGGCAACTCGTTCTATAACTGTACATCGCTTACCTACGTCTACATACCCAACACGGTTAAGTTAATTGCTTCCAGAGCTTTCTACGGCTGTTCCAGACTGGCTACGCTGGATTTCGAGGAAGGCGGAACCGATTCTCTTACCATAGGCGCCGGATATACTTCGTCGGGAGATCACGGAGAAACTTATAACAATGCATCGTTCTACAACTGTAGCTCGTTGACGGAAATAAGGTTCCCCGAAAGAACTACGAAAATCGAAACGCTTGCGTTTGCAGAATTGACAAACATCAAAAAAGTATATTTCCCTTCCACGATAGAAGAAATCGGCGACAGCGCATTTATCGGATCAGGTGTGGAGACGGTTGTGTTTGCCGAGGCGGCTGAGGGCGCAACCCACGTAGCCTACAAGATAGGCAACAATGCATTCTCCAATTGCAATAGTTTAACGACGCTTACGTTTGCGGAAGGACTTGAAAGTATAGGAAGCAACGCGTTCTATTCTTATAGCCGCATAAAAGTTGAAAATATCAAATTACCTGCTTCGCTTAAAAAGATAGGCGCTTATGCGTTCCAGAGCTGCAATTTGGTCAACGTGACTTTTGCGGAAAATTCTTTGTTGGAAACGATAGGCAACGGCGCGTTTAAGAGCAACACGAATTTAGCTTCAATCAATCTGGAAGATTGCGAGAACCTTACGTTAATAGGCTACGCAGCGTTCTCTTCCTGTACGTCTTTAACCGAAATAACATTGCCTGCGTCAATCGTATCTCTGGGCAGACAGGTAAAAGACGGCAACGAAGTGGTGGGCGGTGAAGCGTTTAGTGGTTGTACCAAGCTTGCAAGCGTAATTTTCAATACGAAAGAGGTGGAAGTAACGGCTGAAGACGGTACGGTAGGCAAAGAGCTTCAAAGCGATTTAAGCTTTATAGGTAAAGATACGTTCATGAATACGGCTCTCACCTCGTTTATATTCCCCGTAAGCACCAACATAACCGGCATTACGCAGGACGGATATCTTTTCCGCAACTCGCCGATAGAGTCGATATATCTTTCACGTTCGGTAAAAGACATAACGAATATGTTCGCATATTGCCGCAAGCTTACCAGGATAGAAATTGCTTCTGACAGCGTAAACTTCAAAGTTCACGAAAGCCAGCCTCTTATCCTTAACTTGGAAGGCACGGCGGTTCGTTACGCGTTCGGTGCAGTTCCTGCAAGTGCGGGAGTGTATACCATACCCGAAGGCTTCACGTCAATCGGCGCGCGTGCGTTCGACGGACAGAACCGCATAACCAAACTCGTTCTTCCCAAATCGTTGCAGGAAATCGGCGAATATGCATTTGCCAACTGCTTGAGGATGACGGAAATCGATTTTGGTGGAAACACTCAAAGCAACCTGCGTACGATATGCAGCTTTGCTTTCTATAACTGCGCAAGCTTAAAGAGCATAAGCTTGCCCGACAATTGCAGTGAAATCGGTCAAAGCGTATTCAGCGGATGCGTATCGCTTGAAACTGTTACGTTGTCTAAATCACTTACCTTTATCGGTAAGGCGGCGTTTGCCGAATGCGGAAAGCTGACGACGGTCAATATGCCCGCTTACAAGCCTGTAAAGGGCACGGACGTAAGGAAAGACTTGCTCGGACTTACTACCGCTACGTACGCCACCGTTTGCAACTACGATGAATCCTTTGCGGAATATGTAATGGGCGACAATGTGTTTAAAAACTGTACCGCGCTCAAAACCGTAAACTTCGGCAATGAAGTTAAGGTATTCGGTATGTATATGTTTGACGGCTGTACATCGCTTGAAAATGTAGTTATACCCGAAAGCGTGGTAGTTATGGGCAGGTATATGTTCCAGAACTGCAAGGGCTTAAAGACGGTGGATATAAAAGCGTCGCTCAAATACTTGGGTTGCGGTTCAAGTGAGAAATATCCGTTTGAATATAACAAGTATTATTACTCTGATATATTTAACGGTTGCTCCTCGCTTACTTCGGTTATACTGCCTTCAACGCTCGAAGGTATCGGCAAAAATTCGTTCAAGAACTGCACTTTGCTGACTGCCGTAGGTTACAGGGACGGCGACAAGCTGGTAATGGAGGAAGGAACGTTATCCTTGCCCGAGTCGGTAAGAGTAATCGCCGATTACGCATTCTCCGGAACGGCTTTGGAAAAAGTTGATTTAAGCACGTATCCGATCAGCTCGGTATTGGGAACGTATTTGTTCCAGAACTGCTCTATGCTTACGGACGTTAAACTCAATGACGGGCTCACCGAGCTTCCCAACTATATGTTCGACGGATGTACCTCGCTTTCCCGCATAACCTTCCCCAGCGCGATTACCTACCTCGGCACGTACACGTTCAGGAATACAGGTTTCACCGAAATTGAAATTCCGGCGTCTGTAACCAGTCTGGGCAGCAACAAAACTACCGGCGTATCGTCTGCGTACACGTTTGCGGACTGCGCTAATCTGAAAAAGGTTATTCTCGGCGGTAAACTGACTACTTTGGGTCAGGCGGTATTCAATAACTGCCCGCTTCTCGAAACGGTTCAGTACAGGGCGGATTCGGGCGAAATAATCGGCGATGAGGGTACAGTTACCCTGCCTTCAACCTGCGTAAACTTCGGCACGGGCTCAGCTCCTTCCTACAACAGTACTACGGGCTTAAAGACGGCGGATGGTAAAGGCATATTCGGCAATTGCGGATTCACCGCGCTTACTTTCAACGCGAAGTTCCCTGCGGCCAAGGCAACGTATATGTTCGTCGGCTGCCAGAAACTGGAATCGGTTTCCTTGGGCGGCGATTTCGAAGCGACCGATTATATGTTTATGGATTGCCAGAATCTGACCACGGTATATTTCAGCGGCACAAAATTCAAAGCTTCAACGGGCACTTTCAAGGATTGCCATGCGCTCACAACCGTGACGTTCGACCAAGATGCGGTTATAGATTTCAAAAACGGCTCGAAATCATATACGTTTGAAAATTGTAAGGCACTTAAAGAAATTTCGCTTTACAGGGTAACAGGTTACTCGTCCAGCATGTTTAAAGGCTGTACAGACCTTGAAACAGTTCAGCTTAATCCCAACGTTAACGAATTAAGACCGTATATGTTCCAGAACTGTTCGTCTTTGAGCATGGTTTATACCGATGCGGATAAACCAGAACAGCCGGTTATCGACATCTCTCATATAACCTCGCTCGGCACTTATGCATTCGACGGCTGCCTTACGGTCAACAACGTTAAGCTTAACAATAATGTTACGGCGCTCGCCAATTATATGTTCAGGAATTGCGTTGCGCTCACCTCGATTACGTTGCCTGAAAAGTTGACTTATCTCGGTACTTATACGTTCCAGTATAGCGGCTTGAAGTCGATAGTTATTCCCGATACCGTTACAATGATAGGTACGTCGACAAGTTCGGCAACTGCGTCGGCTTCCGCATACACGTTCTACGGCTGTAAGAGCTTGACGAGCGTATCCTTGCCTAGCAAGCTCACTAAAATGTCAGGTTACGTATTCAGTGGGTGCACATCGCTTAAGAGTATAGAGCTGCCTGAAACGCTTACGCAGATAGGCAACTACAGTTTCCAGAACACTGGATTGACCTCTATCAGTTTACCTGCTAAGTGTACCACGCTCGGTACCAAAGTGTTCGACGGCTGTACAAAACTTGCCGAAATCACCGTTGACAGCGGCAACTCCGCTTATAAAGTCGGCGACGACGGTTCGTTACTTACTACCAAAGACGTTGTTTATTTCACTCCCGTTACGAATCTGGGCGGCAGCAACACCAGCCTGGAAGGTTTGACCAAGATAGAAGCGGGTATGTTTGCAGGCTACGAAGGCGAATCGTTCGTAGTGCCCGAAGGCATAACCGAAATAGGTAACAACGCATTTGAGGGAAGCTCCATAAAGAGCATAACGTTACCTTCTACGCTTATTAAGATAGGTGATTACGCATTCCGTAACTGCCAGCTTGAAGAACTCGTTATGCCTGATAGTTTGGAAACGATAACCAAGGGAGCGTTCCAGTTCAACCCGTTAAAGCGCATAGTGTTCAGCACCGGACTCAAATCGATGCCCACGTCTGCAACGTTCGTAAATTCGAGCGGCGCCAGCGACCACGTGTTCTACGGTTGTACGGAGGTTGAAGAAGTTATCTTCCCCGAGGGCATGACTTATATGAGTCCCTTCATGGTTCGCGGCTGTACTAAGCTGAAGTCTGTAACTATTCCCAGCACGATAACCACATACGCGGGTTCGTACGGTGCGTTCGAGGGTATGGATTGGCTTGAAAGCGTAACGCTTACGGAAGGCTTAAAGGTTCTCGGTCAAAGCATGTTCGAAGGCTGCACGTCGCTTAAGTCGATAACCATTCCCGACTCCGTAGACACCTTAAAGAATTACGTTTTCGAATCAAGCGGACTTACCAGCATAACCTTCCCCGGAAGTGTCAATACGATATCCAACCAGATTATGAGGGACTGCAAAGAGCTCGTTTCGGTTACCATCCCCGAAGGTGTGGAAGTAATAGATTCTATGGCGTTCCAGGGTTGCGAAAAGCTTAAGAGCATCGTTCTTCCTTCCACGGTTAAGACGATTAACGGCAGTGCGTTCAGCGGATGTACTTCGCTTGAAAAGATCACGCTTCCGGAAGGATTGGAAACTATCGGCAGCGGCGCGTTCTTCAACTGCACTTCGCTTAAGCAGCTGATAATTCCTTCATCCGTAGTCAATGTTAATTCTACGAGCCAGACGGGTAGTATAATATACGGTTGGACGGAAGAACAAAAACTTATCGTTAAGTGTAAAGCGGTTGCGGTTTACAATATGGGCGCTTACTGGCTTGCAGGCAGCAATGCCGATATCACGTTCGTACTTGACGAGGAAGAACAATCCAACGATTAAAAAGCAAAATCAATAAAAAACGGGTGCAAATTATTTTGCACCCGTTCTTCTTTTAAGTATAAAGCAAAAAAGTGCAATAATCGACATATGGTTTTGTTTAACTCTTTTATACATTTATAACGCATAAATTTTATAACAAAAGTGTGAATATGCGCAAAAATATGATTTTATAATAAATTTTATAATAAAATGGTATATTTTTTATTGACAAACTGATTATAATGGTATAAACTAATACGAAACAAACCGAAAGGCGGCTATAAATTTATACATATTAGAATGAATATTCGCAGCGCCTAAATAGTTTGTTAATTCAGAAGGAAAATAATATAAGGAGGTTGTTTTTATGTCTGAAGAAATCTTTAAAAAATTTGAATCACGTTTGCGTGCGGAGTCATGTATTAAAGCCATGCTTTGCGGTTTGCTTACCGGATTTAGCGCAATGATTATTTGCGCGGTAGCTTGCTGGTTTTTCGGTTTTAAAGGCATAATCTGGCTCAGTTTCACGTTATTCGGAGTAATTGCTGTGGCTACCGCCTTATCGTTTTATTTCTTTGCGTTCCGCCCCACGCCCCAAAGGCTGGCGCGCCGTATAGACTCTTTGGGTCTTGACGAAAGAATTATTACAATGCACGAGTTGGAGGGAAGTTCTTCGTATATCGCGCAAAGGCAGAGGGACGACGCACTCAAAGCACTTTCCAAAATAGACCCCAAAATTTTTGCTTTGGCAATTTCCGTTCCGCTTATAGTGGCTACATCTGTAACCTGCGCGCTCGGCGTTGGTGCAACCGTGGGTATGTCTTTTATAGATAAAAGCGCCATGGAAATGATACAAGAAGCCAACACTCCCGCACCCAAATATTACGATATTAACTACTCGGCTGAGGACGGCGGTTCTATTTTCGGTGAAACGAAGCAAAAAATTCTTGCCGGCGAAGACGGCAAAATGGTAGTCGCTTTTCCTGAGGCAGGTTATATGTTTGCCGGTTGGTCGGACGGTGTTGCCTCCGCAATTAGAAGCGAGGACGGCGTTAAAAAAAATATAGACGTTGTTGCAAATTTCGTAACTTACGATGGGGACAATATTCCTGTTTTTAACGATCTTCCGTTAGTAAACGGTGGTAACGGCGGGGGCGGCGGCGAGTCAAGCACAAACGGCGATGATTCTCCCTTCCCTCCCAAAACAAGCAACAACGGCGGCGGAGACGGTTCGGGTGATTCCGATAATTCTACCAGCCAAAATAATCCCGCCAACAAAGTGTTCGACGGAAATACCTTCTACGGGGATGCGGTTTTTGACAACGCTTATAGCGAGACGCTTAAAGACCTGTCGTCCAGGGATGACGTATCCGACCAGGATAAGGAAGCCATAGACGATTATTACGAAAATATCGAAAAGTAAAATTTAATATAGAGGATTTAACTAAAATGGTTACAGAAAAAAGCATAGAGCAGTTTTGCAAGCAATGCGACAAGATTTTTGCCGAGGTTTCAAAAGACGTAATCGGACAAAAAGAGGTGGTGGAAAATACCATAATTGCAATGATTGCAGGCGGTAACGTACTTTTGGAAGGTGTACCGGGCGTAGGTAAAACGCGACTTGTAAGATCACTGGGCAGAGTTTTTAATCTGCCCTTTTCGCGTATTCAGTTCACCCCCGATTTGATGCCTGCCGACGTTACCGGTACTAACATTATCGTAAAGGGCGAAGACGGAAATTCGACCTTCAGCTTCCAGCCGGGTCCTATTTTCAGCAATATTATTCTTGCTGACGAAATCAACCGTGCAACTCCCAAAACGCAGTCGGCTCTTTTGGAAGCAATGCAGGAGCATACCGTAACGGTTATGGGCACTTCCCGCCCGTTGAACGAACCGTTCTTCGTTCTTGCAACCCAAAACCCTATAGAGCAGGACGGCACTTATCCGTTGCCTGAAGCGCAGATGGACCGTTTCATGTTTAAAGTAAACGTTCCTAACCCCAGCCTGGACGAACTTATGCAAATCGTAGATATGACACAAAAGACGATGGCGGAAGTTGCGGAAGGCGTTTGCGACGGCGAACAGCTTTTGGCAATGCGTGCAACGGCAAACCAAATTCCAGTTGCATCTGACGTTATGCGCTATGCGATGACGCTTATTTCTGCTACGCATCCGGACGGCGAATGTGCTTCCGAAGCGGCTAAGAAATATGTAAGAGTAGGTGCTTCTCCCCGTGCGGGACAAGCTCTGATTTCAGCAGGCAAGGTTATGGCGCTTATAAAAGGCAGGTTTAACGTTGCGTACTCGGACATCAACGAACTTGCTTTGCCCGTACTTCGTCACCGCATAAAGCTCAATTTCGAAGCTATTGCAGAGCGCGCAAGTGCCGACGACGTGGTTAAACTGATCGTCGACGAAGTCAGCAAGAAATACAAAGAAAAGAAGTAATTAAAAAGTCGCCGTACTTAATTCGGCGGAGAAGCGATGAAAGGTTCCTATTTAAACGATACGTTTTTCAGCAGGCTGGAAGCGTTGGCATTCAACTTAAAACCAAACCTCGCCGGATATTTCGGCGGTAAACACCTTGTCAAGACTTACGGACAAACGGTGGAATTTGCCGATTACAGAGAATATCAGCTGGGAGACGATATAAGGAGAATAGACTGGAATCTTTTCAGCCGTTTCGAAAAATACTTTTTGAAACTGTTCACAGACGAAAGGCAAATGCACGTGCAAATCTTCCTGGATTGCTCGGCTTCGATGGGTAAGTCCAACCATAAAAAGGGTGCGTACGCGATTGCAACGGCGGCGGCTATGGGCTATCTCGCCGTGCATAATATGGACAAAGTCAGCTTTAACGTTATGAAGGGCGACAAAGCTGAAAACCCTTTCGGCACGATAGTGGGCAAAACTGCGTTCTTCAAGGCCATAAGCGCGCTTGAAGAAATTCAGTTTGACGGAGATACTGACATCAACGCTTGCGTTGCCAGTTGCACTGACGGCGGTTCTAATAACGGTCTGGCGGTTATTATTTCGGACTTTTTCACTGACAGCGACTGGAAAAAAGCGGTGGACTATTTCAGCTACAAGAAAAAACAAGTTCTTTTGGTGCAGGTGCTTGCGCCGGAGGAAGTGGACCCGTCTTACAACGGGCGTATAAATCTTCTCGATTCCGAATCTGTGGATTTATCGGATAATAAAAATATGAGAATAAGGATAAGCCGCTCTATGCTTAACGCATATGCGCAGGCTTTTAACGATTTTAAACAGAGCATAAAAGATTTTTGCAGTAAGCGCGGCGTGGATTTCATTTCCGTAGACGCGAGTCAGCCTATTGAAAAAGTCTTTTTCGGCGAACTGTTTAAAGTGGGTATTATGTCATGAGTTTACTGATTCCTTTGGGGTTATTGGGGTTAATTTCAATAATCGTATTGATTTTAATCTACGTCATACGCCCCAATTACGAGCAAAAATTGGTTTCCAGTACTTTTGTATGGAAACTGAGTATGAAATACAAAAAGAAAAGAATTCCTGTCAGCAAGATAAGGAATATTATTCTCATACTTTGTCAAATTCTCATACTCATTGCTTGTGCGTTAATTTTGTCAAAACCCGTTCAGATTACAAAGACTTTTGTAGACGAATACGAAGCAATAGCAATCGTTGATTCTTCGGCGAGTATGCGCACGCAAACAGCGGGAGAAACGCGCTACGAAAGAGCAGTGGATAAAGTAGAAAGCCTTTCCGACGAAATTTTCGGTCGGCAAGGTTTTTTGTCGGTTATAATCGCAGACGATAACCCTTATTATTTCGGCGTGGAGCAGGAGGATGGTACGGTTTTTTCAATGCTCCGTGCAGAGTATACGCAAAAAAACAGGTTCCAGACCGCGCTCCGCAGTTTGGTTAACGGCGAAGATTTGGCTTGTTCTTACGGTTCCTCCGACATTGAAGCAGCGATGGAGCTTTGCAACGAGGTGCTTGAAATTAATCCCTCTGCGCAAATTTATCTTTATACGGATAAAAAATATTCCTTTGTGCCGCAGGGCATAACCGTGGTTGACGTATCGGAAAAAGAGGAGTGGAACGCTGCGATTTTAAACGCACGCACGCAAATAGACGATAATTATTATACATTCTTCGTTGATGTCGCTTGCTACGGCAAGGATGCCGAACTTAATGTCAACGTGGAAATTATACGCGCAAATCCCGACGATGCCAACCCACACGGCACTACTGTAAAGTATACTCAGCCGGTGGTTTGCGACCGCGATAATGTTAAAACTGTGGTTTTCAGAAGCGATTCGATAGTTAACCAGGATTACGAAACGGAAGATACGATAGTTTGTTCGCTTTTAGACAACCAAAAGGTATTCGCTTACGAAAGCGTTCACATATTTGTTACCGAGCAGGACAACTTCGAGGCTGATAACGACTATTTCATTTACGGCGGTGAGAGGCGCACGCTTAAAATTCAGTATGCGAGTTCGTTACCCAATCCGTTTTTCCAAGGCGTTTTGCCCGTTTTACAAACCAGATTTTCCTCATATTGGGACATAGAAATAGCGGAGCCGAAAGTAGGGCATGCGGCTGATCACGGATTCGACTTTTACATTTTCGAACACTCAATGCCTAAGGTTATGCCCAGCGACGGCGTCGTTATGCTGGTTAATCCTAACACTGCCCCCGCGGGCTCCGGGCTTAGTTTCGGCAGTGAGCTGCCCCTCGGCAATGGTACACGTATGTACGCGATGAAGCAGGAAATGGAACATCCGCTGTTGCAAGGCGTAGACATTTCCCGCGTCGGCATTAGTTTTGTTAATAAGGTCACGTCTATCTCGAAATACGAAATTTTGGCTTCGTGCGGGAGTAATCCAACGATATTGTTAAAAGAAAACGAGTTCGAAAACGTTATGGTGCTCGCATTCGACTTGCATAAGTCCAATCTTGGCATTTCGTCCGGCGATTTTTATATGCTAATGCGCAATATGATTTTGCACTTCTTCCCTTCTACGGTAGACGGCACTTATTTCCAAGTAGACGAAAATATCACAATCAATTCCCGAGTAGATAAACTTACGGTTAAATCATTTGACGGAAGCGAACAGGTATTGGAAAATTTGCCGGCAAATATTTCGCTTCATAAGCCGGGAACTTACGAACTTATACAAATTCCTTTCGGTCACGCAAGTAATGTTGTGGAAAAAATCTACGTATCCATTCCATCGGAAGAAAGCAACGTGTGTGAATTGGAGGACGTTTTATACGACCCGCGCAAGGTTTATGATGCAAACGATAACTATAACGACCTTTTGGTCTGGCTCGCCGCGGCGTTGGTGGGGCTGCTTTTCATAGAGTGGCTACTACAAGCGCGCGACAATATGTGACGGAGGACAGTTGTGATGCAGAATTTATATATACATTTCACCTATCCTTGGCTGTTACTGTTGCTGATACCGGCGTTTTTAATAACGTTAATACCCTATTTCCGTCTATCGCGTAAATACCGCAGGACGCGTAACAGGATAACATCTGTGGTTCTCCGTTGCATAGTTATGGTTTTGTGCATAACAGTGTTGTCCGGAATACAGTTTGTTTACGAAATTCCGACTGACGCTAACGAAGTTATTATTTTGGTGGACGTTTCGGATACTCAGAAAGATGTTAAAGCCCGCAGGGATAAATTCGTGGAAACGGTTATATCGGACGGTCAGCTCGATAATTTCAAAATAGGCGTGGTAACTTTCGGGTTTGACCAGGTATACGCCGTGCCTCTTACGTTCGATAACGCCAGCATTTACAAAGCGTATGAGGACGCGGAGCTTCCGGATACTTGCGCAACCGATATTGCTGCGGCTTTGAATTACACGAAAGATTTATTTACAAACCCCAAGACGGCTAAAATTGTTTTGGTTACGGACGGCAAGGAAACCGACGAAAGCGCGGCGAACGTTATACGATCGATTGCCGCGCAGGGCACTAAGGTGGACACCGCCTACATTTCCGACAAAGCGGTTAAAAGCGATGTGCAAGTTATAGGGGTCCAATTGCCCGACTACCACGTAAACGTAGGTGAAGAATGCAGTGTGGGCGTAACTCTCAACAGCAACGTTTCGTGCGAGATAAGCGTTGACCTGTATGATAACGACGTCAAGCATAATGCAAACGGTTCCAGGACAATTAGCGTGGAAGCCGGCAAACAGACGACGGTAAGTTTCACGCATATTTTCGACGAACTCGGTTTGCATCAACTGGCGGTGAAGATAAACGAGGCAGAAGGAACTAATAACTCCGTTACCCAAAACGACGAGTATCATTCATATACGTTCCTTGAAAAATTCAATAATCTTTTGGTTTTGGAAGGTTTCGAAGGACAATCACAGTATATTAGCGATATTTTAACCACCGACGACAATTTTAAAGTTACTGTGAAGACTTTGAACGGCGATGCGGAGCTTCCGGCGACAATTGAAGAGCTTTGCGAGTACGACCAGGTTATTTTGAATAACGTAGCCAATTCGGATTTGCCGGAAGGCTTTGATAATTTATTGTTCCAATACGTAAACGATTACGGCGGCGGTATGTTTACCGTGGGCGGTTGCGAGTTGGACGGAAATGGCGAAAATATTAAGGACGAAAAAGGAAACATTGTCCCCCATGCATATAGCAGGGCGGATATGTACGGCTCGGTTTTACAGCAGATGTTACCCGTGCAGTCGATTGACTACACTCCGCCCGTTGGCGTCGTATTCCTTCTGGATACTTCCGGTTCAATGGCGGATACGAGCGGAACGCCGGACGGTCAGACCCGTTTGGAATGGGCTACAAACGCTCTTTCGTCGCTGTTTAATACGGGCGCGGAATTTCTTTCGGAAAGGGATAAGGTGGGTTTGATCACGTTAGACGACCAATATACCATCGTTATGCCTATGACCAGCAGAGCGGAGTCCTCCAAAATTATTTCTAGAATAAACAGCGTAGATACCCCTAACGGCGGAACTAAATACGCGGGGTCTATAGAAAGAGCTGCAAGACTTTTAAGAACGGAAAAGGATGTAAGCGTCCGTCACGTGGTAATAGTAAGTGACGGTTTGCCTAACGACCCGGAAAGCGATTATCTGCCTCTGGTTGAAGAATATTACAAAACCAATAATATTACTTTCTCTGCAATACTCATCGGCAGCGGCGAGGGAACCAGGGAAGCTGAAGTATTACGCAATTTGGTTAATGCAGGCGGCGGCTTGGATAAAACCGAAAGCGGACAACCGCGTTCACGCCTGTTTGCATTGAGCGATATAAAAGATTTGTCATCCGCATTGAAAACCGATTTGATGGCGGAGGAAATCAAGGCTGTTAAATACAAGAAGTTTAAACCTTATATCGAGAACAACTTCTCGTCCGTTGTCAGAGGACTTGAAAGGGATGAGGAAGGTACAAACAGATATTTGAATATAGAGCTGGACGGCTTCTTCGGCACAAAGGCGAGAGATGGCGTAGATGTTGTGTTAATCGGTATGCCAGGCGAATACAACGTGCCTATTTATGCGCAGTGGCGGGTAGGCAAAGGTAGCGTTGGTAGCTTCATGAGCGATTTATACGGCGGCTGGTCCAAAGAGTTTTTGGAAGCCGGCGACGGCAAAAAGTTTTTGGAAAACGTCGTCAACGCGCTGTTGCCGGCAGAGAGTGTGCGGCCCAGCAGTTTAAACGTTTCGCTGAAAGCAGACAACTATATTAACAGGCTCAGTGTTTTAACAGATTTGGAAGACGGGGAAAGTGTTAGCGCACAAATAATCGATATCGGTTCGCCGGACGCGGAACCGCTTTCTCTGAACACGGTAACGGCAGCTCCCGTTGACGGGAAATTAACCGATTTACCGGTGTTTACAACGCTTGCGTTGGATTCTTCCAACGGATACACTCGCTGCGATTTCGTGGTAAGAAGAAGCGGTATTTACAAAATAGTGTTGCAAAAGCTTGCGGCTAACGGCGACGTTATAGATACATTTGAAACCTATAAGGAATTTTCTTATTCCAAAGAATACGATTTGCTTACTTCGGATGAGATCACTATAGCTGAAAATAATTTGCAAACGCTTGCACGCAGGGGTAACGGCAGTGTTATAGAGGATATAGAAGACCCTCGCGAGGTTTACGAAGGCTTTATAACTGCGTTGGTAAACTTATTTGACCCGCGAATTATTTTGATAAGTATTGCAATAGTGTTAGTGTTACTCGACGTAGCGGTGCGCAAATTTAAGTTTAAATGGCCGCACGAAATTATAAGAAGTATAAGAGAAGAACGCGGGCAAAACAAAAAGTAAGTGTTCGCACGGCAATTTTAAGGAGTTTTAAATTATGAAAAAGTCCAGATTATTGGCTATCGTACTGGCTGTTATGCTGTGCGTCCTGTCGATTTTTACGGCAGGTTGTGCGCGGCAGAAGCTTGACGTGCCCTCGGACTTTAATATAGACGACGATATCGTTTTGCATTGGGCTTCTGTGGAAAACGCCCGTAGCTATGCTGTTGAGATTAAAACGGTTGCTACAGGAAAAACGGAAGAAAAAAATCCGAGAAGGTCGAACTATGCGCTTTCCGACTTGGAAGAAGGCGACTATGAATTCAGGGTAAAGGCTATAGGCGACGGCAAGAAATTTTCATCTTCCGATTGGTCGGAAAGTATAGCTTTCCACCGCGACCATGAAACGGGTTGCATTTACAATCTGATTGCAAACAATACCGAGTATGAAGTTTACAGGGTGGGAAATGCCTCCGGCGAGTTGGTAATAGAAGATTATTACAGGGGTAAACCCGTAACGAGTATAGGCGTAAGCGCATTTGCAGGCTTAAGAAGCGAAATTACTCATTTGACCGTCGGCAACAAGGTGCGAAGCATAGGTGCCAGTGCATTTGCTAACTGCGCGACTTTGGAAACGGTGGTGTTGCCTGAAAGTCTGTCATTTATTGATACCGCGGCGTTTTTAATGTGCTCAAACCTTAAAAGCGTGAATATTCCGGACGCTGTAACCGCTTTGCCGGAAGACTGTTTCGCTTATTGTTCGTCGCTGACAAGTATTAACTTAAATAATGTTACCACGATAGGTAAAGGCGCGTTCGAAAATTGTAGCTCTTTAACCGAGTTGACAATACCGGACGGAGTAACGGTAATTGGTATGTCGGTGTTTAAAGATTGCAAATCGCTGACTACGGCAAAAGTTGGCAGCGGACTTAGCAGATTGCCCCAAAATACCTTTTACGGATGTTCCGAGCTTGAAACAGTGGAATTTTCTCTGGAGTCCGAGCTCAACAATTTGGGATCACTTTCATTTGCATATTGCTCGAAACTAAAAAGCATAACGCTACCTTCTACGGTGACTGTGCTGGATGACGGAGTGTTTGCAGGTGCTTTATCGCTGGAAGAAATTAACGGAGTGGAGAATTTAACCGCAGTCGGTAGAGAAATCTTAAGGGGTACGAAATTTGTAAAAAGCGATAGCCCCGCCGTTTATTTGGGCGATTGGCTCGTTGGATTTTATCTGGGTGAACAAGTTAAGTTAAGGACTATCGACGAAAGTAATTTTACTCTCGTTCAGTTTGATGAAAACGACAACGAAATAAAAACTGCACAGTTGCCTTTAAAAAGCGGGTTACGCGGCATATCAAATTACGCTTTTTCGGACAGTTCCGAATTGCTTTCAGTAACGCTTGCGCCTTCCATAAAATATCTCGGCGCCGGTGCGTTTTCTTCATGTAAAAAGCTGTGGCGTTTAAGAATCCGCCCCAACGGGCTTTTGGAAATAGGTAATTACGCTTTCAGCTATTGTACCGAGTTGAACAATATCGACTTCGGAAATAAATTGCAAAAGATAGGCGGACACGCTTTTTACAAGTGTTCCGTGCTCGATAACAAGAAAATAGACGGGGAAATAGATAAATCGTTTATTCCGAACACGGTTACCGAAATAGGTTTTTGCGCGTTTGACGAAACAAAAATGAAAGACCCGAACAACTACGAAGGCAGTGTTTTTTATGCGGGTAACTGGGCGATAGGCGCAAGACCGGACGTTATCGATACCGGTGATCCGGATAATCCTATGCTTCAATATCCTTCCTCCGTATCTTTACAAAAGGGTACGCGCGGTATAGCCGGCGCGGCGTTTTTAGACAATACTAATCTTGCTAATATTACCGGAGCAACCGATGTGGAATATATCGGCGATTACGCGTTCTATAATTGCCAGTCGCTGGCAAGCATTACGCTCAACGCCAACATACAAAAGATAGGCAGTTTTACTTTCTATTATTGCAAAAATCTGTTCAGCATATCCTTGCCGCGCAGTTTGGAGACTATTGAGGATTACGCTTTCTCGATGTGTACAAGCCTTACCGAAGTAGACTTTATGCGTTCTCCTGATTTAACTTCTATCGGCAACTATGCATTTTACGGTTGCGTAAATTTGCAAGCTGTTAACCTGCGTGAAAAACTGGAAGAAATAGGGGGGTGTGCGTTTACCAATTGCAGTTCTATAAAAACTTTGATAATTCCGCAAGGCGTAAAAGCCGTGCGTTACGGTACTTTCGCTAACTGTTCAAGCTTGGAGACTGTAGAATTTACGCAAGGATTAACGTCGATTGACGCAGCTGCATTTTTAAATTGCACATCTTTGAAAGAAGTCAAGCTTCCCGACACGGTTAAAACAATAGGTAACTACGCCTTTTACGGTGCCAGCTTACTTCAGACACTGGATTTGGGTAAAGTGGAATATATCGGCGCGCGTGCGTTTGCTTACGGCATTGCGTTGAAGACGGTGACAATACCGTCAACGGTCAAGTATGTAGGCGATATGGCGTTCAGGGATAGGACATTATGCTCGGTAATAATCGAGGAAGGCGTGGAGAGTATGGGCTCCCATGTGTTCGCAAACAACGGTCTTTTAACCGTTTACTGTTGCTCAGATGGTGCGCACGAAAGCTGGAAAGGCGATTGGAATTCTTCACAAAGACCCGTAGTTTGGAACGTGGAGATGGAAGACGACGGCAAGTTTATCAAATCCATAACGATGACCGATAGCAATTTGGAGAATGTTTATTTCCTTGACAGTTCTAAAAATGCTACCTGGTGGGTTCCGGTTATTTCTGTTGAAGATTCGTTGGTTGTCGGTTGGTCTACCAAGGAAAACGCGAATTCAATCGATGATATCGAATATTCAATCTCAAATATGGATAAAGTTCCGCAAGGCGTTAAGATTTATCCGGTATGGTTGGATTTATCCTTAATAGAAGACATAATATTAGGTGGTAGTGAAAATCTGGAAGGTTCAGAAGATAATATTATTACAGCACTTAAATTGTTGTTTAAATTGCTGGGTGTTCAGGACGATCCTTCCGTCGATTGGGACAAAATCTTTCCGACAGCTTCATATTGACGTTTATACAGTATAAATGTATAAAACCTAACCCCGTTGTGTTTAATTTAACGCAACGGGGTATTTATATGCCGAAATGGAAATATTTTATTGTCAAAATATTGTGAAAGTATGTCTTGTTAAAGTGTTTTTATTTGACACCTTTATTATATTAGTGGTATGATTATAGTTGTAATATTATATTAGATTACTATATTCTTTTATAAGTTTAGGTTATTTAGGAGGACTAACGATGAAGAAATTCCTGCTGGTTATTTCGCTGATTTTAATGGGCGCGGCAAGTGCTTTTATGGCGTCATGTAAGGATAATAATACAGTAAAATATTCTTTTGATACGAACGGCGGAACAGAAATTTCAGAAGTAATAAAGAACAAGGGTGAAGATTACGAGCTTCCCATACCCGTCAAAGACGGCTTCGAGTTTGAAGGGTGGTATTTGACCGATAATTTCTCCGGTTCGCCGGTAACTAATGCGGCGGCGGAAGAGAATACGACCTACTATGCCAAGTGGGCGCAGCTTTATACTATAAATTTACAGCTTGACGGCGGTTCGCTCAGCACCGGCGCTACTCTTAAACTTAAAGAGGGTGCTAACGTTTACGACTTTATGTCCGGTTATACTCCCACAAAGTCCGGTTTGGAATTCGGCGCGTGGTTTAACGGCGAAGCGGAACTTGCCAAAAATTTAAGAATGCCTGCTTCTTCGCTTACCCTCACGGCAAAGTACAAAGTTGCATACGAAGTTGAAATATACAGACAAAGCCTCGACGGGAACGCTTATGAAAAGAGCGAAGAAACCGTAAAAGGAACCGACTTCGTGGGTGCTACAGTAATGCCCGATATCAGTGAAAAGGGGTTCATACTCGTTTCGAATGATAACCAGGTATTAAGTAAAACACTTACGGCTACGGCTTCGGATAACGTTTTAAAGTATTATTTCGATAGAGAGGAATATACTGTCAGCCTGCGCGCAGAATATCCCGACGGCACTGTGGGCGTCAACGAAACTTACACTGTAAAATACGGCGAAAAGATTGAACTTAGCAACGATTTGACTTTCGAAGGTTATTGTTTGGTCGGCTGGTCGGACAATGTCGACGGCGAAGTAAAATACGCAGTAAACTACATAGACACCGTTCTTTATGGCGGCGACGGCAAGGTAGACCCGGTATATTTTACGGTTGAAGACGACCAATCGCTGTACGCTTGCTGGTTGAAAGGCAACGTGGATATGTTTGCTACCAAAGACGAAGGCAACGTTGCCGGCGTTGGTAGCAGGGATTATATTTACCTTATAGGAGAGGATATTTATCTTTCCCGCGGTAACGTATTTTTCAAGGGCAATTACGACGCCGTGACGGGCATATTTACTTTCAGAAACGACGATAAAAAAATAATCGTTTCCGGTAAACTCAACGACGACGGAACTTATTGCTACGAAAACGACCTCCGCCGCGATTACACGGCTACGCTTTTCACAACCGGCGAAGGATTCGACAGTTCCACCACGCTTCACTTGGACGAGTACAACGGTGCGACTTTATCGGTAAAGAACGAATTGGGAATAAACTCTGTTTCCAAAGGCACATATATCATTTTACCGAGCAGCGAATATGTTATAACTTTCCCCGAAAATACTGCGAGTGGCGAACTGAACGGCTCAATGAGCGGTAAAACCATTTACGTCCGTTTCGGATACGCAAACGACGAAAGCGGTAACAGAATGAACGCGTTTAATATCCGCAACGATAAAGAATACGAAATGGCTCCAATCGTTCGTTTTGCGGTAACGGACAGCGGCGAATTGTCCTATTATACCAACGATATTCTGGCGTTGAAGATAGACGGCTACGGCAACGCGGTTATGAATAACGGAAACAGTGACTTAGAGTTAATCTATTTATTGGATCTGAAAGACGACGGAACGGGCGAAATAACCTTGTTTATGTCCGGTCAATCGATAACCGCAAAGCTTTTCACCGAGAAAGGCCGTCTCGGCTATATGCTGTACGACGAAGACAATTTATTCGACATTAACAACAAAACGGACGGCGTAAGCCTTTATATGGACGGTCTGTACAACGCTGTTTATACGGTTGGCAATAAAACGTATACGGGTTCTTATACGACGTCCGGCAATTCGCTTTTAGGCGGCACGGTTTACAACTTCTATTCTTCCGAAAAGAAATGCAAACTTATAATAACGGTAACGACGGAGGGTGTAGACGAGGCTCAGACCAAAACTTATCAGGTTGCCGAAAAGCCCCTCGACTATTCGGAATCTTACTACTATGCCGGCGGCAGTTTAACGTCAAGCTACCCCACGATTTTAGCTCTCAACGACGGTGCCGCAGGCAAGGCGTCTCTCTATCAAAGGACGCAGACCGGTGCGATTAAACTCATCGCGAACGGCACTTGCGAGCAGTCAAGCGACGGCTATATGGTTTTCACCAAGACCGAACATTTTGAAATAGACGAAGCGGAAATAATTCCTTTCGACGTCGTTGCACTCAAATCGTTCAAGTTCTTAACGGGTTACCGCAGTGAAAACAGCGGAAATTATCCTGTAAACTTCTGGGTGGAAAAGACCGAGGACGAAAAAGTCGATTTAACTACGGTATATACCAGCGACAGCGGTGCGAAAATAGAATTTGTTGCGGGATACGCGATATTCACAAAGAGTGGCGTCGTTTCGGTAGGTAGCTACTCCACGGCTTCTAACGGAGTAACCACGATATCGGCTTCCAACCCCGTTTACGTCAGACTGAATTCTTCTTCGAAAACATTTGAGGAATTGGTAAGTGCGCCTTCCACAGCATACGAAAACCAGGCAAACGGCAATACCGACCAAAACTATTATTTGTATTTCGACGGAACGGAGAACGGTGTAACCTATAACTTTATGGAGGGTACGGAACTCAAATCCGTCGTCGGTACTTATGTAAGGAGCGGCGAAACTTCGTTCGGTAATTATATATTCACTTTCACGGCATCAGACGGCAGTATGACTTTCGAATTCATTCGGATATCCACGTCGTCAGCGCAATTCTTTGCAAAGAGGAATACGGAATATTACGGTACTTATACCGGCAAAGGCATTCTCGAACTCGACGGCTTCACTTTCCAGGCTGTATACACAGACGAGGAGGGCAACAACTTCAGCGGCGTTCATATGATAGCCGGCGAAAATTTACTCGCTATGGCTATAGAAGGTCAGATTCGTTACTTCGATATAGAAGGCGGCAGATCTTTCTATTTGCGCGGTGAAGAGTATTCCAATTACGTCGTACTCAACAACGGATACTCTGACGGAAAAATCGTATTCTTAGACGGAAAGGGACATGCGGAAATCCGTCAAATCGACGAAGACGAGCCGGACGGCTTCAAGTTGCTGGCAGATGACGCTACTTACGAGATTATCGGCAGCAGTGATTTAATTTCCATCACCTATGGTGACGGCAAGACTTTGGTAGGCGCCCGCAGATATGTTTCAAGCGGAAGCTCAACCATACCAGTACTCGTTATTATCCACGAAGAAGTTGAGCATACTTACGTTAACAGTGAAGACCATTCTGTATTTATTCTCGACAAAATCGGCGGCGTTATAAGATATAACGCGCAGGGTGAAAGGGAGAGAGGAAGCTATACCCTTGTAACAAACAATATGCTCTATTTTGCGGGTAGCTCGGAAGAAGGTGCCGGCACCTATATCTACGATACCCAGAATAAGACTGTTGAGAAAATAAAGGATTTGACAGGCAAAAGCTATTACACCAAGGATTTGGAAGCGCTCAGCTTTACCCAGTACGGTTTCGTTGTAGTAAACGGCGCGTCCAGATATTACTATCAGGAATCGGAAGACGGCAACATAATTATTTACCGTCCCGGCAAAGAAAAAGATACTGTAAACGAATACGGCTTTATTGTAGAAGATTTCGGCAAATTTACCGATAACAAAACTTATCTTGGCAAAGATTATATCGCCAACGACGGATTTGAGCTGAAATTCAAGCGCGGCGAAGCGGGTAACGAAGCAAACAACTATCCTATAATCTTGCGTTACGAAGATAAAAAGGACGAATACGGCAACATAGTTTACGAAACGCGTCTTGATGCGAACGGCAACCCCGTTTTGGATAAAAACGGAAATCCCGTAAAGGACCCTGTTCAGGTTCCCGTTAAAGCGGCGTTGGAAAACCTTAATTTTACCCCTTCGGGCGGCAGTTCGTTCAATAACAGCGGCACCGTGACGATAGACGGCAAGCCCGTAGCGTGCAACGTTATCCGCGAAGAAAAGAACGGCGTTATAGAAACCTATTTAACCGTTCGTTTAAACGTCGGCGTAATGCGTTACGACATAGAAATAGAGTACAACGGAGCTGCGGAAGACGGCACAATTCTTAACACTTATAAAATAACTTCTTGCCGTGCGGTCAACCAATATCAGTCGGTGATGTATTTAAACAGCTATATGTACGCTCTGATTATGGATATGCTGACGGGCAGCAATTATGCGGCAAATTTGCAGGACGTTTTGGGCACTATAACAATCGGTGCGGATTATGACGTGAATTGCGATATCATAGGCGAAACCTATATTCTTACCGAATTCGGCGAGAGAATGGGAGTCGTGGACTCGGAAGGTAATCATTTCAATTTCGTTAAAACTCCTTACACTTACGCTAACCGCACGTATACTACGGAAGTTGTTTTGGAGGACGGTTATACATACAGGTTGCGTTTCGGCGTTCAACAGGTAATGCAAAGTATGTCGGGCTATCAGATAATAGCTTTAACCCGCGTACAAACTCTTGAAGCCGACGGCGGATATACGGTTGAAGTAGAAAGAATAATAATGACCGATTCGCAAACTACCCCCGGCAACCCGTATAGGATAAGTTTGAAGTATAACGGTGAAGATGTTCCGTTCACTTCAGGAATAATCGACGAGGACGGTGCGGTTTACTACATTTCAAGAACTGTAGAAGATAACCGCATCACTGCCACCACATATTATAAAGTTTCGTTTGCGGAAAAGCCGGGAAGCAGTGAAAACGAGGTAACCCCGTACGTTTCGGCAAGCGTGGTCAAAACCGAAGTTACCACAACTTACGGTGCAAACACGCGCACGTATGTGGATATTTCCGGCGATAACAAAGTTGTGTTGATTTACTTCAATGGTTACTCGTTGTTGGCAAGGTCCAGCTCTTACGACGAACAAAGCGGCACATATACGGTTCTGACTTACGCGGGTACGTTCACGGTTAAAATCGAGGACGGCGTGGCGGTTGTTCAGGCAGTGGAAGAAAGCGTTTAATAAAAATTAAGACAGTTAATTGTTTATAATAGAAGGATAAATTATGACGAAGATAAGAAAATCAGCAGTTAGCGTGCTTGCGGTTTTGTCTGCGGCGTGTCTGGCATCAAGCGCGGTTGCGTACGCGTTTAAAGGTGACGACGGCAAAACGACTTATGCCAATACCATCAGCAGAGTGGATAACTCTATCAAGTCGGACGTTGACAAGTACTTTAATAGCGAAGTTGTTTACAAGCTTCCCGAAACGGTAGCGGATAACGACGAAGTTTCGGTTATAGTAACTATGAGTACGCAATCGGTAATGGACGCATATTCCGTTTCGAAAGCGAATCAGACAATTTCCGAATTTGCCAACACGGACGAGGCGCAGGTTATAGCGGATAACGTAGCTGCGGAACGCGTAAAGCTTATAAATAAACTTGAAAAGTCGGGCGTGAATTTCACCGTCGGCGAAGAGTACGACACGATTATCAGCGGTTTTGAAATAACGCTGAAAGCCAGGGACTTTGACAGGGTGAACAGCTTGTTATCGTCGGACGCTACGCTGATTGTCGGCGACGTTTATGAAAAGGCGGCAACCGAGATTGTTACGAACGACGTCGACGTTTACGAAACTGGTATATTCGACAGCTCGTCTTCCGAATATCAGGGCGACGGCGTTGTCGTTGCGGTTCTCGATACCGGTCTTGACTACACGCACAGCGCGTTCAGCGTTGAAAACTTCACTACTACACAGGAAGCGTTTACCTTGCAGAACGTTTCCGAAAAAGTCGGCAAAACTGCGGCAAGCAGATTTACGTCCAATCTTACTGGCGAGGACGTTTATTTGAATAAAAAAGTGCCTTACGCATACGACTATGCCGACAAGGACGTGGACGTTGCTCCTATAAATTCGGAGCACGGTACGCACGTTGCGGGCATTATCGCGGGCAAAGACGACACGATTACGGGCGTTGCGCCCAACGCACAGCTCGCAATAATGAAGGTTTTCTCCGACTCTCAGGACGGAGCTAAGACTTCATGGATAATGGCGGCTCTCGAGGACTGCGTTATTCTCGGCGTCG
The DNA here is from genome assembly GCA_964483715.1 of uncultured Clostridia bacterium. Classification (GTDB taxonomy): domain Bacteria; phylum Bacillota; class Clostridia; order Christensenellales; family Borkfalkiaceae; genus Coproplasma. Next base: position 14,846 of record CAZACR010000001.1, on the reverse strand, counting down.
ACATTATAAATATGTCGCTCGGAACTTCCTGCGGCTTTACGAGAGAAGTAGATAAGCAGAATGTAAACGATATTTACGACAGTATCCGCGAAGCGGGTATATCGCTGATTACTGCGGCTTCCAACGACTATAACGCGACTTTCGGCTCGGATAAAAACGGCAGCAACGGCTTGACTTCCAATCCCGATTCGGGTACTGTCGGCTCGCCTTCAACATACGAAGGTTCGCTTTCCGTTGCTTCCGTAGACGGTGTTAAAACGCCCTATCTTTTATACAATAACGATATAATCTACTTCACCGAGGCTTCGACGTCTTCGGCGAAAAAGAAATCTTTCATGGATGACATACTCTCCACTGTGGGAGGTGTTGACAGTTACGAATTCACTTACGTAACGATTCCCGGTATCGGACGTGAATCCGACTACCTTGAAACGAACGATTTCTATAAAGATAAAATCGTCCTTGTAAAGCGCGGAACGACTACGTTCGAAGACAAGGTAAGAGTCGCACTCAATATCAAGGGCGCTGCCGGCATAATTATTTACAACAACGTTTCAGGTACTATATCTATGTCGGTCGGCAAGGATATCGGTGCGGTGTGCTCTATCTCTCAGGACGAGGGCGAGAAGCTCGCGGCGGCAGGTACGGGCGTTCTTAAAATAAGCAGAAGCCAGACGGCAGGACCTTTCATGTCCGACTTCTCTTCCTGGGGTCCTACCTCGGATCTGAAGATTAAACCCGAAATTACGGCGCACGGCGGCGAAATTTTATCCGCAGTTCCCGGACAGGATTACGACAGATTATCGGGTACTTCGATGGCTGCTCCCAACCTTGCGGGTGCGGCGACGCTTATCCGCCAGTACGTCAAGTACAGCGGAACATTCGGTAACGACCTCGACCCCGTAACCGTTACAACCAGGGTAAACCAGCTTATGATGTCCACGGCGGATATCGTTTATAACAAGAACGGTTTGCCGTATGCTGTAAGAAAGCAGGGCGCGGGACTTATCAACATTACAAAATCGACAACTACGGCTGCCTATATTTCGACTTTCGATGCAGACGGCAACGAGATGAACAAATCAAAGCTCGAACTGGGCGACGATAAGGACAGAACAGGCGTTTACGAAATGACTTTTGCAGTAAACAACGTAAGTTCGTCTTCGGTCACGTACGATATCGGCAGCATAATACAAACGGAAGGCGTCAGCCCGACTTATACGAGCCACGGTGATACTACCGTAACGATGGAAGGCAGACTGCTCAATCCCACGACTACGGTTACGGCTGTCAACGGACGTACGGCAAGCGGTAATTCGGTTACCGTGGCGGCCGGCGAAAGCGCGAGAGTAAGCGTAAAGATAGCCCTTTCCGATGCGGATAAAAAGTTCATGGACGAATCGTTCAAATACGGTATGTACGTAGAAGGCTTTATCACGTTAAAGGCAACGCAGGGTACGACGGTTGATATTAGCGTTCCCATGCTTGCATTCTACGGCGATTGGACGGAAGCTCCTATATTCGACGAAGAATACTACGATACGAATGTGGACGAACTCGATAAAGGTCTGGACGACGAAGACAAGCTTATGGCGGACGCTTATGCAACCCGTGTAATCGGCGGATTGTACAGCGACTATATCGCAACGCTCGGCACATACTATTTCGTTCAGAATCCTGCGTCGACTCCGATTGCGGCAAGCAAAGACCATATCGCAATTTCCAATTTGCAGGACGACAACAATTCGGCGATTAACTCGATAAGAAGCATAACAGCAGGTTTGCTCAGAAATGCTAAAAAAATCGATATCTCAATCGTAGAAGATTCTACGGGTAATTGTATTTTCACGAGAACGGAATGGAACCAGCTTAAATCGCGCAGCAGCGGTAATACGATTTACGGTTCTTCCATAGACGTAGAGTTCGGTGCGCTTGAGAACAACCTCAAAAACAATACCAAGTATACCGTAACCGTGGAAGCTTACATCGACTACGGCACATACGACGAACAGAGCGAAAAATACGTCGACCAGAAAAACGTGCGCAATACGTTCACGTTCCCCCTGTTTATCGACTTCGAAGCGCCCATAGTAACGGACGTAGAGTTCCGCTCTGAGTATGACAGAACGAGCAGACAAACTCATTTGTATGCGGACTTGTCCATCTATGACAACCACTATTCGATGGGTGTGTCGTTCGGTCAGATAACCGAATCAGAACCGGGCTCCGAATACGCGTTCACAATGCATTCGTTCGGAAAGTATATAACCCCCGTATATTCGTCGTTCAATTCCACTTCCAAAGTAACGGTCGAACTTACCGATTATATCAATCAGATAAAGCAGTCGGCAGGTTTCTCTTACGGCGAAGACGGTTCGGTATCTATTAATACTAATAATAACAGCTTTATTGCGTCGGTTTACGACTATGCAATGAACTCTGCAACCTATGAAATAAGGCTTCCCGACGAAGTGCTTTCGCTTTTCTTCGAGCAGGAAGAGGTTCAACTCAATCCGAACGAAACACTCCTTATTACCGAAAGCCTGAATATATATCCCGCCGACAGCTGGAAGCAGATTCTTGACATAACCTCTTCCGACGAGAACATTGTCGGCGTAGCAAACCAGACGCTTATCGCAAAATCGAGCGGTACCGCGGTTATAACCGTAACGGGTTACGATAAAGACGGCAAGGAAGTAACGGCTCAGTTGAGCGTAAAAGTGCGCGGAGAAGGCGACGAAGGTTATAACGGCAATCTGTCAATACCCGAAGTCAATAAGTTTACGCTCACCGGCTACAAGACGGAAAAAGCATATTACGCAACTTCGAGCGAGGAGAGGGAGATCGGTATTACGGGCGGCACTTACGATTTCGGTAATACGTACAGCCTTTCGATGTTCCCTTCAGAAAGCGTAACGTTGCAGTACGCTCTCGATTCCTATTTCCCCGACAGAACTACGGTTTCGTACCGTTCGGGCAACGAAAGGATAGCTACTGTTGACGAAAACGGTACTATAGTTGCCCAGGCGGAAGGTAACACCATTATATCCGTAAACGTAGCGTTCGACGGTAAGAATACGCTTTATTCGGGACGCGTATCAATCAGCGTAAAAGACCCGTATACTACAAACTCGATTTATCTTATGTCGTATAAGGGACTCGGCGGTGAAGTTATTATTCCCGACGACAGAGGCGTAACGACAATTCAATCCTATGCGTTCTCGAATTACGAGTTCGTTGAAAAGGATTTGGCGGCAGGCGATATAATCGACGAAGAAGACCCTTACTATATCAAACAGGCGCCCATCGGTGAAGACACGATAACCAAAATCGTTATCCCCGAAGGCGTGGAAACGATAGAAGCTTACGCGTTTGCAAAGCTTACGGCGCTTAAAGAAGTAGTTCTTCCCTCTACGCTTAAAAAGATAGGCGTGGGCGCGTTCAAAGATTGTGAAAACCTGACCACGATAAACCTTAATTACGTAAAATTCATTAACGAAAGAGCGTTTTCGAATTGTGCTTTGAATCAGGTTAATCTGAATTCGGTTGTTGCAATCGGCAATTACGCTTTTGAAAACTGCAAGATCTCCAGCCTGGTGCTTCCCGAATCTTCGCAGACGCTCGGTATCGGTGCATTCTACAAAAACGAGTATCTTAACAGCGTAGAATTCAAAGCGGCGAAAATCAAGATTGGTTCGTATGCTTTTGCAGAATGTACGAAACTCATTTCCGTAAACGTAAACGCAGCTGTTATCTCCTCTTATGCGTTCAACGGTTGCGAAGCTCTTACGAGAGTAACTCTCGGTAAAGACGTAGCGGTTATCGGCGAATTTGCATTTGCGGGAACTAACGTATCTTCTTTCAGAATAGACGCAAAAAATACTGTTTTAACAGCAAAGGAAAACGGCACTCTCGTATATAACGGAGACGAACTTGTTCTTATTGCTCCCGCATATGCGACCAACGTGTTGAACACGGACGCAACCTCCATAGCTGCCGGCGCGTTCGCTTCAAACAAGAGGATATTCGTTGTAAACGCACCTAATGTTGTTTCTGTCGGCGCTAGGGCTTTTGCATACTGCGAAAACCTTCACACAGTGAATATGCCTAAGGTGGAGGAGATAGGCGATTACGCGTTCTTCGCGACAAGTCTTAATCAGACACCTCCCGACCTTTCAAAAATAAAATATATAGGCGACGCTGCGTTCGCATTTTCGAAAATTGCGCAAGTGGTAATTCCCGACGGTGCGGAAGTGGGCGTTGCGGCGTTCAGGAACTGCGACAACCTGCAAAGCGTGACGATAGGTAACAACGTAAAAATCGGCAATCTTGCATTTGCAAACTACGTCAACTATTCGTATACGTTTGAAAATTGCACGGCTACGTCAGCAGAAGGCGTTAACAACTGGTTCTCAAGATATTACACTCCTTTCAATTATGAAAGCGTGGGCGTAAACGGCGAACCCGAAACTTACAGGTACTACCGTTATAATACTGCGGATATGTGCTTATCCAAATTAACGACGCTTTCGATAGGTAATAACGTAACTATCGGCGACCAGTCGTTTGCGTTCAACCCCAGACTCGGTAACGTAACCCTGGGCGAAGACGCCGTTATCGGTGCGGCTGCGTTCTACGACTGCGTAGGCATAACTGCTATCGACCTTTCCAAAGTCAAGAGCGTCGGCGACGAAGCGTTTACAGGTAACAGAACTAGAGCGTACTGGAGTACGGCTAACGGCTGGATGTATGCTTACGAATTTACCTATATCGAGAACGAAAACGGAGAAGGCGGCGAACGTTATATCGTAGATTACGTTTATTCCGTAAACGCTCCTCAGATAGAGAGCGTAGACCTCTCGGCGGCAAGCTCCTTAGGTCTCGGGGCGTTCGCGTTCAACTCTAAGCTTTCAAGCGTAACTTTGGGTAACGGTATAACCGAAATACCCGCTTACGCGTTCTATATGACGGAGCAGCTTAAATCGATAACTCTTCCCGAAAAAGTAAGTTCGGTAGGAGCTTATGCGTTCGGCGGTTCGGCGCTTAATACCATAAATTTGGCAAACGTCGAAACTTTGGGCGCGGCAGCGCTTGCCAACACCGCCATTTCCGTGGTAAACTTAAAGGAGGGGGCAGTAATAGGCGCTAACGCGTTCGGTTATTGCTACGACCTTACCGAAGTAGGCAATCTCGATAAAGCGGTTGAAATAGGTGCCTTCGCGTTTATAGGAACTGCTTTAACGTCGGCAGACCTTTCGGCGGCGGAATATATCGGCGACTTTGCGTTTGCTCAATCGGCTATTACGAGTCTTAAGCTCGGCAGCAAACTCGCTGCTCTGGGCGAAAATCCTTTCTACGGCTGTGCAATAGCAAGCTTCGGAAAACTCGAAGAAGTCGTATTCGGCGGTAAGGTGGTAGGATATAATCTCGTCGAAAACTATTCAGTCAGCGACAACGTTAAGGTAATAGACGGCGTACTGTATTCGCAAGTGCCTAACGGACTTGTTCTCGTCAGCTACCCCGTATTAAGCGACCGTACGGATTACGTAGTGGAAGAGGGAACCGTAAGAATATCGGCAAGAGCGCTTTGCGACAGCTCGCTGAAAACGGTAACGCTTCCTTACACATTAAAGTCGCTCGGCGATAAAGCTTTCTACGGCTGTAATTATTTAACGACGGTTGTATTCAAGAGCTACGACGCTCCCGCACTCGAAGAAGAGTACAGCAGCAGCTACGTCTCTTATCTGAATTTACCGTTTGCAGGTTATCTTGTAACCAGCGACGGCAACGGCGGAACTACGACATACGAAGGCTTGGGCATTTCCAAATATTATATGTGGAATATAACTTCCAGCCCCAACAACTTCTACTTCGGTGCAAACTTCGTCGATTATATCGGACATATAGACAGCAACCTCGTAATGGTTAAGCCCGCTAACGGACAGGGATATGACACGTTTATATTCTCGCAGTATTTCGATACGGTTGTGCAGGGCTCCAATGCTGCGACGTCGGCAACGATTAACGTTATAGCTTTAATAGACGCATTGCCTGAGAATATTAAATTGTCTGACGAGGATGCGGTAGTAGCGGCGCGTACGGCGTATGACGCTCTGCCTTCAACCGAACAGCAGGCGCTTGTAAGCAACTACTCCACGCTTGTGCAAGCGGAAAGGCTTATCGTTTATTTAAAAGGTGAGCTGCCTGTAACTCCGGCAACTGAAGAAGGCGACGGTTTGTCGTTCTGGCAGAAGAACTTCTATATCGGCTATATTATAGCGGGTGTGGCTGTGGTTGCGCTTGTATGTTATATTGTGCTCACCACAATGAGAAAGAAGAGCAATGCAGAAGTTAATGCCGACGGCGAAGTCGAAAACAAAGAAGCATCAACAGACGAAGAAAAATAAAGTAACAAGTCAAGGACAGATAAAAAATGTTTAAAAAGCTTAAATGCATTTTGGCTTTATTGAGTTTGGGTACGCTTGCCGCAGGTCTTGCGGCATGCGCAACCTCTAAAAGTCCGATTCCCGATTTAGAAGCACAAGGGTATAAAATTCAAATTACTTACGATTCCAACGGCGGTAAGATGTTGGAATCCGAAAACTCAAAGATTATGGATTTGTATAAACCCGACGAATTCGAAAAGAGCGCGGACGGCAAAATAGAGATAAAACTGACTGAGCCGCAGAGTTCCGTACGTCCGAAGCCCGCTACTCTTACCAAGCAGGAGCATTTCTTTACCGGTTGGTACGCTACGCGCAACATAATGAAAAACGAGCAAGGCGAAGTAATCAACGAAAAGGGCGAAGTATTAACGGAAACTCTCGACGGCTACGTTATTAAGGGTACGGAAAACAACGAAAAACCGCAGAGTTCCGAACCCGCCTATACGTACGACGATTTGTGGGACTTTGAAACCGATACTTTTACTTATGAAGAGTCGGAAGGAAAAAAGGAGTTTACGCTCTACGCCGGCTGGGTGCAGTATTACGAATTCAATTATTACTTCAAAAATGAAAACGGCGAATGGGAAAAGTCCAACTCGACTTACTCGTTCGACTATAAAACCACAAACGCTCCGGGGTCGACAACGTCTGACCGCGATACGATTTTCCTTCCCGTTTGGAATGATGGTGACATAACCGTTCAATACAAGCACACTTATAACAATCAAAAGGATACTTACGAATTCCCCAAGGTCAGCGGTACTACGTTTTTCAAAGCTTATAAAGACGAAGCTTGTACACAGGAAATAACCGACGGATATCTGAAACACGAGGGCACGCTCGACGTAGCAACGGCGACTGCAATTAACAGGATTCAGAACGTTTACGTTGAAGTCGTAGAAGGCGAGCGGTATAAAATTTCCAACGCAAAGCAGTTGAGTGAAAACGGCAACAGTCTGGGTTGGTACGAGATTTCCTCCGACCTTGATTTTACCGATTTGACCTGGCCTGCCGTGTTTATGTCCGGCGAGTTTAAAGGCAGGTTCTATTCTTCGGACAGTCAGGTGCGCGAGTTCAAAAATATTTCGGCAACTTACACTAACAGATACAACGAATACGGCGGATTGTTCGGTGTGATAACACAATCGGCAGTATTTGAAAATATCACGTTCAAAGCACCTTCGCTTTCAATTAATATTGAATTAAAAAAGAGCGAAGAAGCAGAAGATAAAACATTGGTAGTAAAGTTGGGATTGTTTGCAGGCTCAGTAGAGAACGGGGCAACGATTACGAACTCAAAACTGGACGGCGGTGTATTAGAAGTAGTGAATATGCCGTTGGTAAACTTACCGGTCCTTAACCTTTTTACGTATGAAGGCCGTGGTCCGGAGGCAGTCGGTCAGTTCACTTTGCGGTTCTTAAGCAGCAGGTTTATAAACGGCAGAGGATACCGTTACGAATACAGGGCTAACCAGGCGACGATAGCGGCGGACGGTACCGTATCTTATTCGTATGGTTCGTATTACGACGAAAAAGAAAACTTTGAAATAATTTATTCAGTTTAACATAAATGGAGGCAAAAAAATGACAAAGAAGAAGTTGATTCGTGCAATGGCGCTTCTGATGTGCGGTGCGGTCGGCGTAGGTTGCGTACCCTCGCTCGCAGGCTGTGGCAAAAAAGACGCTATAGTAATAATGACTGAAGAGCTGAGCGGTTTGTTCAATCCGTTCTATGCGACTTCGGGCACGGATATGGACGTAGTTGGTATGACGCAGCTTTCCATGCTTTCGACCAACGAAGAAGGCAAAACGGTTGCAGGCGACGATTTGGCTACTGTCGTAAAGGATTACGAGGTCAAGGAAGTAGACAATGCCGGTAAAACCGAATCCGTTTACACGTTCGTTATCAAAAACGACATAAAGTACTCGGACGGCACACCTTTGACAATGAACGACGTATTGTTCAATATGTACGAGTATCTCGACCCCGTATACACGGGTTCATCCACCATGTACTCGATAGATATCAAGGGTCTTGCAAAATACAGACTGCAAAAAAATCTCAGTGAAAACGAGAGCGACAAGCAGGCAGAAGAACTTGCAAAGAGTGCTAATACTAACGCTCAGATGAGAATTTTCGAGCTGATTGACGTTTTCGAAACAGCGGGCGAGGTTCCTGGTTCGTCCAGCTTAAGCGCCGATGATGCTAAAATGAGAGAAACAATCAGAAATTGGTCTGTCAGCACCGGTTATATGGACGCAGTAGCAACCGCAAACGAGAAGGACACGTTTGACTTCAATGCTCAGCTTCTTAAAGACTATGAATTCACTCTTAAAACATTTAAAGAGGAGTTGGAGTCCGATTACAGGGCGGCTAAGGAATCTTACGATTTGAACACGCCTCCTTACAGCGAATGGAAAGACAAACTTGCCAACGACATTTTCAAGTTCTTCCTGTATGAAGGTTACATCACTCCAGAATATGAAAAGGTTAACGGTAAAGAACAAAAAGACAAGATAGAAAAGTTCAACGGCGAGGCATATGCCACTACTTATACGACGCAGGAAGCGGCTATAAACAGAGTGTACGAGGATACGGTTAAGACAAACCTTAAAGGCGTGCTTACTTATTGGGGTACGGCAGGCACTCTGACTACGCAGTACGCTGCGGATGCGACCGAAATTCTGCTTTCCGCAAACAAAAAGGACGACGGCTCTTTGGAGTTCCCCAGAATCGACGGTATCAAATCGCTCGGTCACAGAACGGAAAATAATCCCAGCCCTACGCCGAGTGTTACCGTAAACGGCAGACCTTATAAAGTTGCAACCAGCCACGACGCAAACGGCGTTCCTACGGACAGCGAAGCATACGACGTACTGGAAGTAACTATAAACGGCGTTGACCCCAAAGCAATATATAACTTCGGCTTCTCTGTTGCGCCCGTTCACTATTACAGCGGCAGAGAAGTGGATATCGAGCACGATAAGTTCGGCGTCGATTATGCAAGTTCTTCTTTCCAGAGCGGCGTAATACAGTCGCCCAGAAACAACTCTGTGCCTCTTGGCGCTGGCGCATACCAGGCTACCAATAGAGATAATGCGGACAGCCCCGCAGATACCGAATTCTGGTCCAACAACGTTGTTTACTATAAAGCTAATAAAAACTTTATGTTCGACGTTAAGACCGAAAAGATACAGATGCGTGTAGTAAGCTCTTCCAATGCTATCGATACGTTGGAACAGAATCAGGTTGACTATATCACGCCTCAATTTACCAAAGATAACTATGACCGCCTTGTTTCTATGCACAATAGCGGCTACGAATACCTTGCGGCTTGGCAGCTCGGTTACGGCTATGTCGGCATAAACGCGGGCAAAGTTCCCAATATTCACGTTCGCCGTGCAATAATGGCGGCAATGCAGCCGGGACTTGCAATACAGTATTACTCGGCAGGTACTTGCTCTACGATTGATTGGCCTATGTCTAAAGTAAACTGGGCTTACCCGTACGAGGACGACGGCGAAACGTCAAAGAATAACAAGCATACCTATACGCAGTGGTCCGGTGTGGAAGCGGCAAAAGAAAAGATTCGCGACGAAATGAGACAGGCTGAGGCGAGCGGCAGCGTTTCTTATAAAATCAAGTTTACAATCGCAGGTGCGTCTATTTCCGACCACCCTACCTATAACGTATTCAAACAGGCGGCGGAAATTCTCAACGATTTGGGCTGGACTGTAGAAGTAAAGGCTGACAGCCAGGCGCTTACAAAGCTTTCCACAGGCTCTTTGGAAGTATGGGCTGCTGCTTGGGGTTCGACTATTGACCCCGATATGTATCAGGTTTACCACAAGAATTCCAACGCGACCTCCGTATACGCTTGGGGTTACCGTGAAATAAAGGCGAACACCACTCTGTACAGTACCGAGTATTCGATTATCAATGAGCTCAGTACGATAATCGAGGACGCTCGTTCTACCAATAGTCGGAATACCAGAATAGGACTGTACGAACAGGCTATGGGCTTGGTTCTTGATTTGGCAGTTGAAATGCCTATATATCAGCGTCAGAATCTGTACGCTTACAACGGCAAGACGATAAAGGGCCTTCCCAAGACGGACGATCCTAATTCGCAGGATATGAATCCTTATTCTTCACCTTTGGAAAAGATTTGGGAACTTGAACTTATAAAATAATTTTAGGATAAAAAATGGCTAAATACATTATTAAAAGATTATTGATATCCATTTTAATATTGTTTGGCGTTTCTCTTATACTGTACGCGCTTCTGCGCTGTATGCCTACGGACTTTGTTGAGGCGAAAATTATTGCACTCACCACGGGCGGCGCGGAAGTGCAGGAAGAGATGAAACAGGCAATGTATAAAGCTTACGGGCTTGACGGAAATATTATAAGCGGATACTTTAATTGGCTTGGCAATATTTTAACCGGCAACTTCGGCACGAGCTTTATTACGGGTCGCCCCGTATTGTCGGATATCTTCAACGCGGACAGAGTAGGTACGTCGTTCTTAGTTGCGGCGATTGCTACCGTGTTTGAATTTTTGATTGCGATTCCTCTCGGTATTACGGCGGCAACCCACCAGTATTCGATACGTGATTACGTTGTAACTGTATTGGTGCTTATGGGTATATCGCTTCCGTCGTTCTTCTTCGGACAGATGCTGAAGGATATATTCGCCAATAAACTCGGTTGGTTCCCCGTACAGGGTATGGTTACGTCGGGCGTAACGTTCGAAAACGGTTTTGCGGAATTTATGGACTATATATGGCATTTATTCCTGCCTGTACTTACAGTTGTAATTTTAAGTATCGGCGGAAGAATGCGTATGACGCGTACCAATATGCTTGAAGTACTTAATTCCGATTATATCCGTACCGCGCGTGCAAAGGGCTTAAAGGAAGGCAAGGTAATTTACAAACACGCTTTCCGCAATACATTAATCCCCTTGGTAACCAGCCTTGCGGGCTTGATACCTTCGCTGTTTGCCGGTGCAATGATTACCGAACAGGTATTCGACCTGACAGGTATCGGCAGCTATGCGTTAAAGGCAATGCAGCAGGGCGATATTCCCGTTATAATGACATACAATATGTTCCTTGCAATACTTTCGGTTCTGGGTGTGCTTCTTGCCGACTTAATGTACGGCTTGGTAGACCCTCGCGTAAAGCTTGCATAAAGGAGAAAAAATGGAAGATAAAAATCTTTTGGAAGAGGAAAAGGTTGAAGTTCAGCCCGCTGAAACCGCAATTGAAGGAGCGGTAGCGGCGGAAACGGAAACAGAAACGCCGCTCGACAAAAACGTAAAGCTTATGTCGCCTACGCGTATGATTCTGCGCCGTTTCTTCCGTTCAAAACTTTCTATTGCCGGCATAATAATTCTGGCTGCACTGTTCATATTCTGTTGGTTCGGTCCCGTCGTTTACCGGCAATGGGGCGAAACCGAAACCGACCGTACGGGTACTATCAATTATTCACAGCCTGCGACTATTAACGGCGAGGACGGCGAATTTGTACAGATAGTAGTGACCGGCGGCGGCATCAACTATCTTGCCGCTCCTTCCGGCGACCATCTTCTCGGTACGGACGAAATCGGTATGGACGTTTTTGCGCGTTTGATGTACGGCGGACGAGTTTCGCTTATAGTCAGCTTTCTGGCAGTATTTTTAACGTCGATTATCGGTATAATTTTAGGCGGTATTGCGGGCTTCTACGGAGGTGCGGTAGATAATATCATAATGCGTATTTGCGATATGCTAATATGCTTGCCGGGCTTGCCGCTAATGCTTATTTTAGGTACGGTGCTGGAAGCCAACGGCGTTCCGGCCACGTCGTATATTTACTTATTGATGACGTTACTATCCGTATTCTCATGGCCCGGTATGGCAAGGCTTGTGCGCGGTCAGATACTGTATCTGCGTGAACAGGAATATATGGTTGCGGCTGAAGCTATGGGTTATTCTACGGCAAGGCGCATTTTCAAACACCTTATCCCCAACATACTTCCTCAGATACTCGTTTCTATGACGATGTCGCTCGGCAGTATGATATTGTACGAATCCACGCTTTCCTATCTCGGATTGGGCGTGCCCGTACCTTATGCTTCGTGGGGCACGATGATAGAAGTTATCTCGCGCCGAAGCGATATTTTACAGAACTTCCCGCTGGTATGGGTGCCTTCAGGTATATGCATTTTGCTTGCCGTACTTGCGTTCAACTTCATAGGCGACGGCTTGCGCGACGCGCTCGATCCCAAGCAGAGGCGGTAAGTTATGGAAATATTAGATAAAATCAAAAACACGGCTTTAAACGCAAAAAAGAAAGTTTTAAAGCTTTTCAAAAAGGGTAGCGAGGGCGAAGATAACGGCGTAGTCAGCTCCAACCATTACCTTACGGGTAAGGAAATAAGGGCAATCGCCAAGGCAAACGCCGCTGAAATGCGCAGGCTCGAAAAAGAGAAGAACCGCAAAAAGCCCGAATCCGAATACATCACACAGATGAAGGATGATAACAATATTCTTGAAATCGAAAACCTTCATTCATATTTCTTTACCGACCAGGGCGTAGTCAAGGCGGTAAACGGCGTTGAGTTCAGCATACCTTTGAATTCCACGGTAGGCGTCGTCGGCGAATCGGGTTGCGGCAAATCCGTAACTTCGATGTCGGTTATGCGCTTGCTGCAAGGTCCTACGGGACAGATAGTTGAAGGCTCTATCCGCTTTAAAGCTAACGATTTCAAGCGCGACGAAAACGGCAGATTTATCCCCGTTTACGAAAAAGACGCCAACGGACAGATTGTTTACGAACCCGTAACGGATAAAACAGGCAAGCCCAAGCTCGACAAGGACGGACAGCCCGTAATGCGCCCCAAACAGGTAAGGGACGAGGACGGTATAGGCAAGTACGAGATGGAAGAGCGCGTTTTCGATATAGCGAAAATGCCCATCCGCGAAATGTACAGGCTGCGCGGCAGACAGATGTCTATGGTGTTCCAGGAGCCCATGACTTCGTTAAACCCCGTATTTACGATAGGCAACCAGTTGGACGAGGTTACGCTTTTGCACGTACCCGAAGCCACTAAAGAATTTGCTAAAAAGCGCTCTATCGATATGCTTAATATGGTAGGCATAGCGATGCCTGAAAGGGTTTACGCGTCATATCCTCACGAGTTGTCGGGCGGTATGCGCCAGCGCGTTATGATAGCAATGGCGCTTGCATGCGAACCCAGACTGATTATTGCGGACGAGCCCACGACGGCGCTCGACGTTACCATTCAGGCGCAGGTTCTCGAACTGTTTAACGATATAAAGAAGAAGATAAACGGCTCTATTCTGCTCATTACGCACGACTTGGGCGTAATTGCCGAAATGGCTGACTACGTAGTCGTTATGTATGCCGGCAGAATAATAGAAAAAGGCACGGCTTCGGAAATTTTCCATAAGCCTTGCCATCCCTATACGCAGGGTTTGCAGAAATCCAAACCCACTATGAAATCATCGGGAGATAAGCTTTTTAATATTCCGGGCAACGTACCCAACCCCGTAGATATGCCTAACAACTGCTATTTCAGGGAAAGGTGTTCGCAATGCACGGCTAAGTGCGCGGGAGAATACCCCGAAATGGTGCAGATAAGCCCTACGCATTTTGTTGCTTGCCACTTGTACGGAACAAAGGAAGACTGATATGCAAAACCAGAAAAACAATAAAAAACCAACGCAGGCTGAAGCGTCTTCCGAAGAGGAAAAGCTGCCCCCCGTTGTTGACGAGACAACTGAAAATCCCGTAGAAGCAGAGGCTAAGGAAACAACCGAAAAACCCGCGGAAGCGGAGACGGCGGAAGAAAGCGTAACCGCCGAGCAGTTGGACGCTCAGATAGCGGCAGGCGAGTTTTCTCATTTCGACGATGCGGCGGAGCTTGCGAAAGAGCAGACCGCAAGGGACGAAAAGATAGAAGAGGACAAACTTCTTCCTCCCGACCCCGAAGCGATTTTAGAAGTAAGACACCTTAAAAAGCACTTTGTATTAAAGAAAACAATTACGGGCAAGCCGCTCTCCACGTTGAAAGCGGTGGACGACGTGTCGTTCAAAATTATGCCCGGCGAAACTTTAGGTATAGTCGGCGAATCGGGCTGCGGTAAAACCACTATGGGCAGAACGATATTAAAGCTTCACCAGCCCACGGCAGGTCAGGTTTTCTTCGAAGGCGAGGATATAGCGGGGTATAAACCCAGACAAATGCGCCCCTTACGCACGAAAATGCAGATAGTTTTCCAGGACCCTTATTCTTCGCTTCCCCCCAGAAGCACCGTCGGCGGCATACTTGCGGAGGCGGTAAAGGTACACAACATCGTACCCAAGGAGCAGATTAAGGACTACGTTTT